>JALNWB010000018.1 GCA_023231105.1 Ignavibacteriaceae bacterium
AACAACGCACATCAGCAAAGGATGATAAACTGGGCAAACAATTCTTGGATAGCCTTTGTTGTGCTTTATGTGATTGCAACAATAGCTACATTTTTTGCGGCTCCATATTTGTTTCAAGGAATGCTAAAAAATCCATTGTTTTGGTTGCTGTTCATCTTGCTGCTTCTTTCAATTGTTTATATACCGATAGGTCTGAAAGCTAATAAATACGGCTACACTTTTTTATCATCATCAATAAGTATTGCTTCAATAATTGGATTGTTGGCGATAAGTCTTTTCCCCAGACTTGTTCCATCAAGCATTGATTTAGTTAATTACAGTTTGACGATCTATAATGCTTCATCAACTAAAAGAACACTGGAAACAATGTTGATAATTGTGTTATTAGGAATGCCGATTGTAATAGGTTATACAATTTTCATTTATAGAATATTCAGAGGGAAAGTTGTTTTAACAAAAGATAGTTATTGAAAAACAATTTTCTTTAAAGCTTTTAACTATGATTAAATGAAAATAAGCATTCAAAATACAAAGCATTTCATGACTTGATATGGAAATTCACCTAAACAAATGAGGTTACCGGTTCAAAAAAAAAGTAATCCATTTTTCATCCTTTTGGACTATTGTTTTGTTTAACCAATTCGTCTATAATTGATCGTGATTTAATGATAAAACAGCAAACTCTCTTCGGAGGGATTGTATTGTTGCGTTTTATTACTTGATGAACATTTGGTGTCGAGCGAAATTATTTAAAACAGAATTCATTACTCTTAAGAGAAACAAAAATATATCCGGAGATGAAATAACATGAAGAAAAAAGAAGTACAAGCGCAACGTAAAACCCTTCCAAAAGCCCCCACAAGTATTCAGGGATTGGACGAAATCACTGGTGGTGGATTACCGAAAGGCAGACCGACGCTTGTATGCGGTGGCGCGGGTTGCGGAAAGACTCTCTTTGCCATGGAGTTTCTCGTCCGCGGGGCAACTCTGTACAATGAACCGGGTGTCTTTATATCGTTCGAGGAAACAGAACAAGAACTCACAGCAAACGTTGCTTCTTTGGGATTCGATTTAGACAGTCTTGTAAAGCGCAAAAAGATTTGGCTTGAGCACATTCACATTGAACGGGCTGAAATAGAACAAAGCGGTGAATACAATTTGGAAGGTCTGTTTATTAGGGTCCATCACGCAGTTGAGAGCATCGGCGCTAAACGTGTTGTGTTGGATACATTAGAGACACTCTTTTCAGAATTGCCAAATCAACAAATACTGCGTATGGAACTGCACCGATTATTCCAATGGCTGAAAAGGAAAGGGGTAACAACAATAGTTACTGCAGAGCGGGGCGAAGGCGCCTTAACACGTGAAGGATTGGAAGAATATGTTTCCGATTGCGTGATTCTGCTTGATCATCGCGTGATCGATCAATCATCCATACGACGACTGCGAATTGTAAAATATCGCGGATCATCACACGGTACGAACGAGTATCCATTCCTAATTGATGAAGATGGTTTTTCTGTTCTCCCAGTTACTTCGCTGGGATTGGATCACTTCTCATCAAGCGAGAGAATTTCCACCGGAATTCCTCGTCTCGACACAATGCTTTCCGGCAAAGGGTACTTTCGCGGAAGCACGGTGCTTGTTTCAGGTACCGCCGGTACAGGTAAGACGAGTATTGCTGCGGCATTTGTTGAAGCAGCATGCAAGCGGGGAGAGCGCGTTCTCTTCTTTACTTTTGAAGAATCCCCAAATCAGATTGTGCGTAATATGAATTCCATTGGAATAGATTTGGAACCGTGGGTTAAAAAAAGTTTACTTCAGTTTCATGCAACACGTCCTACACTCTATGGTTTGGAAAATCATTTGTCGACAAGCATCAAATTAGTCAATGATTTTAAACCGGGTATCGTTATTCTCGATCCTATTAATGCATTCGTGTTGGGAGAGAATCAAACGGAAGTGAATATCATGTTGGTGCGCCTTGTAGATTTTTTAAAGATGAAGCGGATCACTGCATTTTTTACAAGTCTTACTTCCGGCAACGATAATATGGAATCGACCGATGTGTATGTCTCATCCTTGATCGATACATGGTTACTTGTTCGTGATTTAGAATTTGGAGGTGAACGGAATAGAGGATTGTATGTACTGAAATCGCGCGGTATGGCACACTCCAATCAGATTCGCGAATTTATACTAACTAACCATGGTATTGAACTGCTTGATGTGTATGTTGGTTCAGAAGGAGTTTTAACAGGCTCGGCACGATTATCACAAGAGACGAAAGACGATGCGGAACAATTATTGCGTCAGCAGGAAATCGGAACAAAACAATTTTCGTTAGAGCGTAAGCGTGATGCAATGGAAGCTCAGCTTGTTGTGCTGCGATCTGAATTTGAAGCTGAAGAAGCAGAAGCGAATAAAGTTATTAAGATTGAAAAAGCAAGGAATGAACGTTTCACTCAAGATAAGGTAAAGATGGGTAAGAGCAGAAGAGGTGACGTTATTATAAAAACATCCGGAACAAACAAGAAGAAAAGAAATATTTAAAGGAACTTACTGTGAAAATCAAACATGAAAAATCGGAAACCAGCCGGCAAAAAGAACAGCCGGTAAAAGCTAGAAGAGATAAATGGGTCTTATGTTTATATGTTGCGGGGCAGACTTCTAAAGCTGTCACCGCTTTCAAAAATATCAAATTAATTTGTGAAGAACAATTGAAGGACAATTACCAAATAAAAGTGATTGATCTTTTAAAGAATCCACATATTGCACACGATGACCAGATCCTCGCCGTCCCGACATTGGTACGTAAATTTCCTTTGCCCGTGAGGAACATCATTGGCGATCTTTCTAATACAGAGTCCGTGTTGGTTGGGTTAAATATCAGATAACAGAACGCTTAAAGTGCAAGTAAAAATCCGCCGCGCGGCGGATGATGTCCAAACTTATCTTATGAAGATGAGATACTTAAAACAATTTCTATTAGTATTTCAATGATCAACCATAGACCTATTAACAATGTACAATCTAAGTTCGTTTATTTACTCACCCCAAAGATGTAGTCCCTTTTTCATCCCTTCGCTCGATTGAATTACTCTATTTCTCTTCATAGCTTAACATAGGAAATAAACAATTAAATTAAACGTAAAGGATACTTACTATGTTATACACAATCGCCGTTGTTCTGATAGTTTTGTGGCTTCTTGGACTGGTCGCCATCCCTATTATGGGTGGTTTTATTCACCTTCTGCTTGTAATTGCAGCTATAATGATCTTGGTAAACATTATTAGTGGTCGACGTGGGCGTGCACTCTGACCATATGTTAAGTGCTATTTTTTTTGCCAGGTATTAATCAAATACATGAATGACATGTAAAATTAATTTAAAAGGAAAATCACCATGAAAAAATTAAACGCAATATTTTTAATTCTAATTTTTGCCGTATCCCTTTTTGTTTCTAGTTGCACTGCAAGCGGAGGAATTTCGATAAGCAAACAACAAAGCGAAAAAACCGTAAAATTGACCAAATGATAAAGCCACTATAAATTTTGCTAAAATAATGAATCGTTGATTTTTTAATAATTCAACCAAAAGGGAAAACGATTTATTTAAAGCAAAATTTATATTCGCTAATATTCCGGTGATTTTAAAAACGGCTAACAATAAAAGGAAAATTTATATGTCTAACTTTGCATTATATTTAATAGGAATTGTATTTGTAACCGGTGGATTAGCTTGGGCAGCTAATGAATTAGGCGCTTCACCAATTTGGATTGGCATAGGTATTATTATCATAATTGGTTTGGGAATTATGGCTGCTGTGTCTAAAACCCGGCAGAAAGAAAAATCTGATACCGATAAGTGAAAAATAAAACAGTTTTGAACATGTGCTATATAAATGACCTTATTGAGAATGTTACTATCATTAAACTTATTTTTTCCCCTTTCATTATCTCAACCAAAAGATGTAGTTCCTTTTTCATTCCTTTGACCGATTGAATACTTCCTAATAACTGTTGATAATGTAACCGGAATAAAACTAAATAATCTCTTATGGATTAAGAGACGAATTTTTTATAATGTCATAACCGATGGAGGTTTAAAATGACAAATGAAGAAAAGGGAATGGGAAAAGGTTTACTCATTGGAATTTTTGCCGGTACTGTTGTCGGATCAATCATAGCGCTTCTGTTCGCTCCGAAATCAGGAAAGAAGTTACGTCGGGATATAAAAACCAAATCAGATGATTTCATTGACGATGCCGACAAATATATTTCGGATACCAAGAAGAAAGCATGGCAATTTATCAACGACGTAAAAAAAAAATCTGAATTGTTGGTTGACGACGCTGAGGAAATGGTAAACGCTCTTTTGGATGAATCCGAGAAGATCCTAGACGACGCTAAAGACAAAGTCGAAAATTATATTCAGACCGGCAAGGTTAATCTTGAGAAGAAAGCGAAGCCATCAAAAACTATAAAAAAAAATGCGAATGAAAACCAAAAGAACTGAGAATAGGGTTTTCAATTTCTTAAAGCAGTATGTCAGGCACTTCAATGTGATCGGATTAATTGCAACGGATACACACTTACATCAAAAGCCTTGTTAATCTTAACTCTTTCGATTCTGTAAAACTAATACTCGAGACAGAACCGGAAGCGAGGCGGTTACCTGTTAGTAACCATAGCGAATGTTTTTTTTGAAGCTTTTCTAAGGGGCTATTACCTGCCCTTTAGGTTCTTCCGAAGGATGCACGATGCGAAAGGTTTATTTAATTTCTCACCCCAAAGATGTAGTCCCTTTTTCATCCCTTTGCGCTATTTACCCATCTCACATTTCTTTCTATGTTTATGTGGCGAATAATGGACCAATGCAGGTCTTATAAGTTCACCATAACAAATTATAAACCAGAAAAGAGGTTCTCATGAAACATTTAAATCTTACAGTTACTTCGGGTATAATGAAACTGCTTATTCGGTCATTTCAATTTTCAGTTTTAATTATTGCCTTCACAACACTGACGAGCACACAAACAACAGCGCAAGTGAACTTAAAACTTGGCGCCGGTCTCGGTGTAATGAGTCCGGCTGCAGACTTCGGCGGCTCAACCATTGAGTACTATAACGGTTCAAGTTATGGACTCAGCGGTGGTCTTAACATTCATGGAAAGGTGAAGATTGGATTTGCCGGATTTAATCTCACCGGTGAAGTTGATTATTCTTCGTTAAGTAACACAGGAAATTCTGAACCAGGACAGGGAAGCGTGGATATATCACAAAAGGTTGTGTCGCTAAAAGTTGGACCTGAATTTCGTTTTAGCTTACCTTTGTTGCCCGTTACTCCGTACCTCGGTTTAAACCTCGCATTGAATTCGTTCAGCGGGGAGACGACATTTCAAGGAGTTTCAAAAGTTCCGAGTGCAACATATAGCGTGAAAAGTGCAACGCGGTTAGGAGTTGGATTTGCTGTAGGAGCAGAAGTAAGTATCGGACCCCTCCTAGCGCTGGATTTTAATCTTTCGTACAACTTAATGAATGTCTCCGGTAAAGAATGGAACGACGTTAACCCGGGAATAAACCAACGTATTGATTCCTATCTTTCTTTGAATGACCAACCTGATCCTCAATACTCTACGGATGAAGATAAACATTTCATTTCAAACACACGGAGTATTAGTTCGATTCTGTTTACCGTAAGCATCTTGTTTGGTTTGTAATAGTATTAAAGTATTGATTGACATGCAGAATAATAATTTTTATAAAAAACATCTCAGGGAAAGTTCGAGTCTTAAAGAAACAGAAAAAAGACCGGATGAATCGGTGACTCTATATGTTCTGAATCGGAGAAACCCTTTGAAAGAATTACTAACGGATAAATCCGAATCAATATCGGACAATTCAAATTAAATTATATAAGGAAAATAGAAATGAAAACTCACACACAAAAATGGTTACGACTGAAGCTCTCACAACCATTGTTCCCAGCTATGATTATGCTGATCACTATTTTTATGATCGCCGCATGCAAAGATTCGACGACAGAGCCGATTACAACTGGACAAATCAATATGATGGCAAAATACTCTCCATCAGATTCTCCATCAGGAATGTTTAGCATGATAGTTCCAACGGAGAATGCAGCAGAACCCGGAGCGATTGATTCTCTCCAGATAACACGCGCCCGATTTGTCTTACGCGATATTAAATTTAAAACTCAATCGGACAGTTCGAATTTCCGTTCTGCACCTTTTGTGTTGGAATTAAATCTTTCGAGTGCGATTCAGGATATTTCCGTGGCGGGCGTTCCGTTCGGAACCTATCGCCGGATTGAATTTGATGTTCACCGCATAAATAAGAATGATGTTAGCCCGCTTCCGGTGTCTGAACAGTTACAATTTCAGGATTTCTTAAACGGTGAAAGCGACGGTTACAGCATCATTGTCAGCGGCACAACATACACTGGCGGACAAGGATCGGCATTCACGTTCAGATCGATAGTCAACGTCAAGCAGAAAATTGACTTAGTGCCGGAGATTGTCATCAGTCAACCTTCACCGGCAGTTAATGCGATGATGCTTATTAGTTCCGGCAGATGGTTCAAATCGTCTTCCGGTGTCTTACTTGATCCGTCCGACCCGCAAAATGAAAACACGATATCTGATAACTTACGTGCTTCTATCAAAGTTTTCAAAGATAACAACAAGGATGGAGACAAAGACGCAAACTGAGCATTTTTGTTCTTGCTCTCACAACAAGTGTATGCAAACAGGGATGACGACCAGTCCCTATTTACATTAAGCATTCTATAAAAAAAAATAGGTTGGATTGTAAGAGACTGTTGTTGTTCTTTTACAAGAGACAAAGTTTGAAGCGAATAATTTTTATTTATGATAAACGATTTTATGTTGGAATTGAGTTCGAGTTTCGAACTACAATAGATTAGGAAAAATAATTTCTGACCGTTGTTGGTCATAAGGTAGTATCATGGTAAAAATCGATAAAAAAGAAAATCGACTAATAATCCATCTCTCACGAAAATCAAATTGAAGGCAGCGGACAAAGTAAGTGAATTCACTGAAAACAATATCAACACGGTACAGGAACCTTTACTTGTTTTAGATAAAGATTTAAGAGTAATTAAAATCAGCCGTTCGAGTTACAATGAAAAAAAGAATTTATGGAATGAGCAAAGATTTTTTAACTAAAAAATCATCTATAGTTGTAATACTTATATTTATACTAATTGCAATTTTAGGGGTTGTGTCCATACGTCATACTTGGAATCACGTTGTGAAACAAAATTCAGAAGCAGCAATAAAGACAGCTAAAATTGCAGCGAGTGCATTAAATGGGGAAATGATTAAGAAGATGAGTGGAGTACCGGAGGATATAGGAACAATAGCCTATAAGAGTGTAAAACAGAGGTTGGTCAAAATAAAATCCCTTATCGATGGTGCGCGCTTTACCTACTTATTCACTAAAAAAGAAGGTAAACTTTATTTTATGGCAGATTCTGAACCGGAAGACGCTAAAGACTATTCACCACCCGGACAAGAGTATTCAGAAGCTGATACAAATTATATAAAACTTTTTGATAGTGGGGAAGAATTAATTACCCCTCCTATTACCGATAGATGGGGAACGTGGGTAAGTGTACTTGTCCCAATAAAAGATGAGACAACGGGAAGAACAATAGCAGTATTTGGAATGGATTACGAAGCAAATAGATGGAGGAGTACAATAGTTTTGGATGTACTTAGAGCAAGCGTAATAATAGTTGTTGCATCTCTATTATTACTTTTTCTTTCAATAAAGTTTGTTTCGCAAAACAATTTACTTAAGAATAAAGCCATCGAACGCAAACAAGCAGAAGCAGAATTGAAAGAATCCGAAGAGAAATTTAGAAGTTTGTCGGAAGAATCTCCCAATATGATTTTCATTAATAAAGCAGGTCGTGTAGTTTATGTAAATAAAAAATGTCAAGAGATTCTTGGCTATACAAGAGATGAGTTTTTAGATCCAAGATTTAACTTTCTTGATATAATTGCACCGGAACATATTGAGATGGTTAAAGAAAATTTTGCCGATCGTTACAAAGGCAAAGCGAAAGATTCTTACGAATATGCTTTGGTAACAAAAGACAAGAGAAGAATAGAAACCTCTATTTCAGCTAAAATAATTAATTATGAAGGTGGAAACGCGATATTAGGGATTGTGACAGACATAACTGAACGCAAACGGGTGGAGTTACTTATCCAGCGGCAAAACAACGAACTCCAAGAACTCAACGCTACTAAAGATAAATTCTTTTCGATCATTGCGCACGATTTGAGAAGTCCATTCCAGGGATTTTTGGGCGTGACGGAAATGATGAATGAAAATATTGGTGAATTTTCAACTGAACAAATAGTAAAGTTTATCGGTGAGTTAAATAAATCAGCACAGAATCTTTATAAGCTGCTCCAAAATCTTTTGGACTGGGCACAGTTGAAAAAGGGTTCATTTAGTTTTACACCGGAGGAGTTTTCGTTATCAAAAACCGTTTCCACAAATATTGAGCAAATAAATAAAAGAGCAATACGAAAGGGAATAACGATCATCAATGAAGTTCCGGGAGAACAAAAAGTATTTGCCGACGAAAGGATGATAAATAGTATTCTTGGCAATCTTCTTTCCAATGCAGTTAAGTTCTCAAGGAAAGAGGGGAAAGTTACTGTCAAAGCAAAAACGATAAGTAATGGTACGGTGGAAATAGCTGTGGGAGATACGGGAATTGGAATGTCTGAACGTGTTGTTAATAAGCTGTTCAAAATAGATGAGAAGGTGGGGAAAACAGGAACAGATGGAGAACTAAGCACCGGATTGGGCTTACTCCTTTGCAAAGAATTTGTAGAGAAGCTTGGGGGGAAGATTTGGGTTGAGAGCGAAGAAGGAAAGGGATCAACTTTTTATTTTACTCTTCAGGAGAGAAATTGATATGAAAACATCTGACAAAAAAGAAAAAATAAAATTAGCTAATAACATGTCTCTCTCAAAAATCAAATTGAAGGCGGCAGATGAAGTAAGTGAATTCGCTGAAAACATTATCAACACCGTGCGGGAACCTCTACTCTTATTGGATAAAGAGTTAAGAGTTGTTAAAGCCAGCCACTCATTCTATGATTTCTTCAAAGTAAGTTCCGATGAAACAATTGGAACGCTGATATATGATCTGGGAAATCACCAATGGAATATTCCTAAACTGAGAGAACTGCTGGAAACTATCCTTCCCGAAAAAACAACATTCGATAACTATGAAGTTGAACACGATTTTTCTACAATCGGTAAACGCATCATGCTTTTGAATGCCCGAAAAATTGAAAGAGGATCGGGAAAAGAACAAATAATTCTTCTAGCCATTGAGGATATTACCGAACGGAAAAAAATTGAAGCAGGTCTGGAAAAAACCCGTAAAGAACTTGTAGTGATTAAAAAATCGGCAGATGAGGTAAGTGAATTTGCCGAAAATATTATCAACACGGTGCGGGAGCCGTTGCTTTTGTTGGATAAAGAGTTAAGAGTTGTTAAAGCCAGCCGTTCATTCTTCGATTTCTTCAAAGTAAATTCAGATGAAACCATCGGAACGCTTATCTACGATCTGGGAAATCACCAATGGAATATTCCTAAACTAAGAGAACTGTTAGAGACTATCCTTCCCGAAAAAACAACATTCGATAACTATGAAGTTGAACACGATTTTTCTACAATCGGTAAACGCATCATGCTTTTGAATGCGCGGCAGATTGAAAGAGCTTTTGGAAAAGAGAAGATAATTCTTCTCGCCATTGAGGATATCACCAAACGCAAGGGAATAGAAACCGGTCTGGAAAAAACCCGAAAAGAACTTGTAGTAATTAAAAAATCCGCAGATGAAGTAAGCGAATTCGCTGAAAACATTATCAATACTGTGCGGGAGCCATTACTTTTGTTGGATAAAGAGTTAAGAGTTGTTAAAGCCAGCCGTTCATTCTTCGATTTCTTCAAAGTAAGTTCAGACGAAACCATCGGAACGCTTATCTATGATCTTGGAAATCACCAATGGAATATTCCTAAACTAAGAGAATTGTTGGAGACAATCCTCCCCGAAAAAACAACATTCGATAACTATGAAGTTGAACACGATTTTTCTACAATCGGTAAACGCATCATGCTTTTGAATGCCCGGAAAATTCAAAGAGGATCGGAAAAAGAAGAGATAATTCTTCTTGCCATTGAGGACATCACCGAACGTAAGGAGATAGAAACCGGTCTGGAAAAAACCCGCAAAGAACTTGCGGTAATTAAAATATCGGCAGATGAAGCAAGTGAATTCTCTGAAAACGTCATCAACACGGTACGAGAACCTTTACTTTCTTTGGATCAAGATCTCAGAGTGGTGGCGGTGAGCCGTTCTTTCTATGAATTTTTTAAGGTAAAACCTGAAGAAACTGTAGGACAGCTTATCTATGATCTTGGAAATAAACAGTGGAATATCCCCAAGTTGCGGGAATTGCTGGAAACCATTCTTCCGCAGAAGGCGTCTTTTGATAACTACGAAGTTGAACACGATTTTGCTACAATCGGCAAGCGCATCATGCTTTTGAATGCCCGGCAAATTCAAAGAACATCCAAAACAAAAGAACGGATCATCCTTCTTGCTATCGAAGATATTACCGAACGTAAGGAAATAGAAGCCGGTCTGGAAAAAACCCGTAAAGAACTTGCGGTAATTAAAATATCGGCAGATGAAGTAAGTGAATTTGCCGAGAACTTGATCAACACGGTGCGTGAACCTTTAATTGCATTAGATCAAGAGTTAAGAGTTGTTAAAGCAAGCCGTTCTTTTTATGAATTCTTCAAAGTAAGTTCCGAAGAAACGATTGGAACGCTTATTTATGAACTGGGAAATAACCAGTGGAATATTCCTAAGTTGAGAGAACTGTTAGAGACAATTCTTCCAGAAAAAGCAGCATTCGACAACTATGAAGTTGAACATGATTTTTCAACGATCGGTAAACGTATCATGCTTTTAAATGCCCGGCAAATTCAAAGAGGATCGGGAAAAGAACAGATAATTCTTCTTGCCATTGAAGATATTACCGAACGTAAGGAAATAGAAGCCGGTCTGGAAAAAACCCGTAAAGAACTTGTGGTGATTAAAAAATCGGCAGATGAAGCAAGTGAATTCGCTGAGAATATTATCAACACCGTGCGGGAACCTTTACTTTTGCTGGATAAAGAGTTAAGAGTTGTTAAAGCCAGTAGTTCGTTCTATGATTTCTTCAAAGTAAGTTCCGATGAAACGATTGGTACGCTTATCTATGATTTGGGAAACCGCCAGTGGAATATTCCTAAACTGAGAGAACTATTAGAGACTATCCTTCCTGAAAAAACAACGTTCGACAACTATGAAGTTGAACACGATTTTTCAACAATCGGTAAACGCATCATGCTTTTGAATGCCCGGCAAATTGAAAGAGCCCTTGGTAAAGAGAAGATAATTCTTCTTGCCATTGAAGATATTACAGAACGCAAAGAGATTGAAGCCGGTCTGGAAAAAACCCGCAAAGAACTTGTAGTCATCAAAAAATCTGCAGATGAAGCAAGTGAATTCGCCGAGAGTATCATCAACACGGTGCGTGAACCTTTAATTGCTCTGGATCAAGATTTAAGGATAGTTAAACCCAACCGTTCCTTCTATGAGTTCTTTAAAGTCAGCCCGGAGGAAACAGTCGGAAAGCTTATATATGATTTGGGAAATCACCAGTGGGACATTCCTAAACTGAGAGAATTACTGGAGACTATTCTTCCTAAAAAGACAACCTTCGATAATTACGAAGTTGAGCACGACTTTTCTACAATCGGTAAACGCATCATGCTTTTGAATGCCCGGCAAATTCAAAGAGGATTTGGAGGAAAAGAACGGATAATTCTTCTTGCCATTGAAGACATTACCGAACGTAAAAAAAGCGAGAATGAACTTGCAAAAGCAAAAGCAGAAGCAGAACGGGCAAATGTTGCAAAGAGCGAATTCCTTTCCCGTATGAGTCACGAACTTAGAACACCAATGAATTCGATTCTCGGCTTTGCACAATTGATGGATATGGGGGAACTGAATCCGATTCATAAAAAAGGGGTGAATCAAATCTTGAAAAGCGGAAAACATCTTTTAGATTTAATTAATGAAGTGCTCGATATGGCAAGGATTGAAGCCGGACGTCTGACGGTCTCACCGGAACCGGTTGAGATTTTCGGTACTATTTTGGAAACGATTGATATTGTCCGCCATCTCGCTGAAGAGAATCAGATCACGCTCGAATCAGGTGCTTCAACTACTACAAGACTCTTCGTAAAAGCAGATCACCAGCGGTTAAAACAAGTTCTTCTGAATTTAATTAACAATGCAGTTAAGTATAACCGTCAGGGCGGGTCGGTAAAGATCAAATGTGAAGCGGGCGAGAGGCAAGAGGCAGAAGGCAAGAATGAAAAAGTAATTCGAATTAGTGTGATTGATACGGGAAAAGGTATTGCTCAGGAATACGTTGAAAAACTTTTTAATCCGTTCGAACGCATTGGCGCTGAACGAACAGAAACCGAAGGCACCGGACTCGGATTAGCCATTTCTAAAAAATTGATTGAAGCAATGGGGGGAAAAATTGGCGTTGAAAGTGAAATTGGAAAAGGAAGCACCTTTTGGATTGAACTGCCGCAAACGGAAAGTCAAAAAGATCGCTACGAACGAACGAGCGAATTATCAAAACCGGAAGCTGAAAGAAAACAGAATACTGGAACTATTTTGTATATCGAAGATAACCTTTCCAACATACAATTAATTGAACAGATTTTAGAAATGCATCGCCCGTCGATTAATTTGATAACGAATACCTATGGAAAAAATGCCGTTCAATTTGCAATTGATTACAAGCCGGATTTAATTCTGCTTGATCTCAATCTGCCCGACATTCACGGAAGTATAGTATTAAAGCTTTTACAAGCAGAGCTAAGAATAGCGGAAATCCCGGTAATTATTATCAGCGCGGATGCAGTGACAAGACAGATCGAACAATTAATGGAAGCCGGTGCAAAAGATTATCTCATTAAACCAATTGATGTAGTGCAATTTTTGAAAGTAGTGGATGAGTGGATGAAGAAAAGTAATAAAGTGTGACTTTTCTGATATAGGTTAAAAAAGGAAACAATTATAAAATTCATAGTAAATAAACAATGGAAGGATAAACCCATGATTAATTCAAGATTAAAAGATGCGAACATACTAATTGTAGATGATCAACAGGCTAATATTGATGTTCTTACAGGTCTGCTTGAATTTAAAGAGTATACTCATCTTAAAACAACAACAGATTCGCGTTTGGTAGTTAGTTTGTTCAAAGATTTCAAACCGGATTTGATATTACTTGACTTGATGATGCCTCACATAGATGGTTTTCTGATTCTGGAGCAGTTGAAAGAATTCATCCCTGCGGAGACTTATCTGCCGATACTTGTGCTTACCGCCGATGTAACCCCCGATGCAAAACAAATTGCTCTTTCCGGTGGCGCAAGTGATTTTCTTTCCAAACCGTTTGATTTGATAGAAGTTGAACTTCGAATAAAAAATCTTCTTAAAACCCGCTATCTTCACCAACAATTAGAAAATCAGAATCTGATTTTAGAAGAAAAGGTGAAAGAAAGAACCAAAGAACTTGAAAAGACAAATAAAGATTTGATTCTAGCAATAGAGAAAACCGAACAATCAGATCAATTGAAATCCGAATTTCTCCGCCAGATGTCGCACGAAATGAGATCTCCAACGAACGCCGTTTTAAGTTTTACAAATTTATTAAGAGAAGAGATGCTGCAAAAAATTACACCTGACCTTCTGGAATATTTTAACGGAATAGATTCTGCAGGTCAAAAACTTATCAGAACCGTTGATCTAATTTTGAATGTTTCTGAAATGCAAATCAGTACAAACAAACCCTTCTTCGGTGAGTTCGATCTCTTAAAAGAAATTATCGGTAAGATCATGAATGAGGAGAAGAAAATAATAGAAAACAAAGGGTTAAAATTTAATTTCATCTCCGCGCTTCCGGAAGCAATGATTGTGGGTGATCAATACAGCATCTACCAAATATTCGTGAATTTGCTGGGCAATGCAATTAAGTACACAAAAAAGGGAGACATCTCGATCAGCATTTCAAAAGATGAACAAGGGATTAATGTCACCATAGAAGACACGGGCATTGGTATATCGGTGGAGTTTATGGAATTAATGTATAACCCTATTTCTCTGGGTGAGATGGGAGATTCAAGAAGAAATGAGGGGGACAACCTTGGGCTTGCACTCGTAAAAAAATATTGCGACTTGAACGGAATAGGACTTGCCCTCGTAAAAAGATATTGCGATTTGAACGGAATAACTTTCACCGTAGAATCAAAAGAAGTAGTTGGTACTAAGTTTACTTTGGTTTTTACTCGTACAAAATAATTACGTCCATTTTGCTTTATTTTGAAAATAGTCTTGCAAAAATCACATGAAAGGTCTAATCCCTTTTTCATCCCTTTGATGGATTGATTTTCATACTAGATAGTTGTACGTTTTTATTGGAATGAAAAAGAAGAGTTCAACAGTAGTCGGCGAATCGTTTCATTAGTTGTGGTAGATATACCTCTTTGCCACCCTTTAGAAATGTTCCTGGTACTGTTAAATCGGATACTACAATTTCTCTACCGGATCATTCTTCAAAGTGAAAAAATTATTACGAGGGAATTATGACTAATATTATAATCGTTGATGATAAAGCCGAAAACTTATATCTGCTTGAATTGCTTCTTAAAGGAAGAGGCTATAATACAATCTCCGCTAAAAACGGCGCGGAAGCGTTAGATTTAGCTCGAAAAGATATTCCCAATTTAATCATTTCGGATATTCTCATGCCTGTTATGGATGGGTTCACGCTGTGTCGTGAAGTGAAAAAAGATAAGAAACTTTATAACATTCCTTTCATTTTCTATACTGCAACTTACACAGATCCCAAGGATGAAGAATTTGCTCTTAGTCTTGGAGCGGATAGATTTTTACTTAAACCGCTGGACCTCAAAGAGTTTATTGCAATTGTAAAAACGGTTTTAAAAGAAGCAAAGAAAAAAAATATACAAAGAATAGAAGTACCTCCAACCGCAGAGGAGGTAATCTTGAAAGAGTACAACGAGGCTCTTGTTCGAAAACTCGAAGACAAAATGTTGCAAACAGAACAAGCAGAAAAAGAAGTTAGGAAATATAATATAGCGCTTCTTAGAGAAATTGAAGAACACAAGCGAGCCGTAGAAGCACTAAAGAAACAAAAAGATGAGTTTGAAACTATCTTTAATCTTGTTCCGGCTCAGATATGGTATAAGGATACTCATAACAACTTCATTCGAGTAAACCGTCAAGTCTGCACTGATATTGGTATGACTAATGATAAAATTGAAGGACACTCCGCCGAAGAATTATTCCCTTCTTTTGCTCAACAATATTTTAAGGATGATCTCGAAGTGTTTAATACCCGCAAACCTAAATTGGGAATTACTGAAAAAGTAAATACTGCCGATGGTGAAATACGATGGGTGCTTTCCGACAAAGTACCGGTATTGGGAAACGATGGCGAAGTAAATGGACTTATTGCGGTTGTTCAAGATATTACCGAGCGCAAACGGACGGAAGAAAAAATACGAGAAACTCAGATTCTTCTGCAAGCCAGTATTGAGAGTCCAAAAGACATGATCATCCTTTCGATAGATAAGAATTATAACTATCTCTATTATAATTCCGTCCATGAAAATTTTGTGAGAACTGCTTATGGAAAAGATTTGAAGATAGGGGTGAATCTTCTTGACTGCATTACCAATGATGATGATAGAAGAAAAGCAAAGATCAATTATGACAAGGCATTGAATGGATTCAGCCATGCTACCGTTGCGGAATACGGAGACTTGGAACGATACCATTATGAAACACGATACAATCCAATCTATAACGATAAGAAGGAGATCATTGGAGCAACGGCTTTTTCAGCCAACATTACTGAACGTAAGCAGATGGAAGAGAAATTGCGAGAAAGCGAAGAACTATTCCGGCATTCATTTGATTATGCTGCTACCGGTATTTGCATTGTTGGAACCGATGGGAAATTCCAAAAAATTAATAAAGTTTTTAAAGAAATGATAGGTTATGAAGAAGATGAATTAAAGAGTTTTACTTTTTCCGATATCACCCATGTTGATGATTTATCTATTGGTTTAGATGAATTTAAAAAAATGCTAGATGGTGAAATTGATAGTACATCATTTGAGAAACGCTATGTAAGAAAAGATAAGCAGATAATTTGGGTTTACGTCTCTACTTCATTAGTCCGGAATGTAAATCATCAACCGCAGTTTTTTATTACACAGGTTATTGATATAACTGAGCGCAAACGTGCAGAGGAGGCGTTGACCTATGAACGAAATTTGTTAAAGGCACTTATGGATAACACTACTGATCATATCTACATCAAAGATTCCGAAAACCGTTTTATCCGAATTAGTAAAGCCCACGCAAATATTTTTGGTCTTAGCGATCCCGCTGAAGCCATAGGCAAGACAGACTTTGACTTCTTTACTGATGAACATGCCCGTTCAGCATATGATGCTGAATTGGAAATCATGAAAACAGGTAAGCCGGTTGTGGATTTGGAAGAAAAAGAAACGTGGCCAGATGGCAGAATGACTTGGGTTTCAACTACTAAGGTACCTCTCAGAGATATTAACGGAAAGGTCTTCGGTACTTTTGGAGTCTCTAGGGATATCACCGAACGAAAACATATATTAGAAGAATTAATGATCGCAAAAGAAAAAGCAGAACAATCCGATAAATTAAAAACAGAATTCCTTGCGCAAATGTCACACGAGATCAGAACCCCTCTTAATGCGATAGTTGGAAGTGCTGATTATCTAAATGATTTATTTGGTAATAAGATGGATGCCGATACTCGTAACTGCTTTGCCGGTATTAATCTTGCTTCAGCAAGAATGATTAGGACCGTAGATTTGATACTTAACGCGGCGGAATTACAAACTTGCGGTTATAAACCGCATCTTGTAAAAGTTGATCTCAATTCTGAGATACTTTATAAATTGTTTTTGGAGTATCAACTTTCAGCCAAACAGAAAGGAATACAGTTTAGCTATACTTGTAAAGAAAAAGAGACGAATGTAACAGTTGATGTTTACAGTGTTATTCAAATCTTTGCCAACTTGATAGATAATGCAGTTAAGTACACAAATAAAGGGCAAGTCGAAATTCATTTAGGGAAAAATATATCGGGCAATATTTTTGTTGAGGTAAAAGATACCGGAATTGGAATGAGCAAAGCATTTCTACCAATAATGTTTGAACCCTTCGTTCAAGAAGAACAGGGTTACACAAGAAGTTATGAAGGTAATGGACTTGGATTAACCCTAGTGAAAAAATATTGTGAATTGAACAATGCAACGATCGAAGTTGAAAGTGAAAAAAATGTTGGGTCAGCATTTAGGATTATTTTTGATAAAAAAGTTTCAGAGGCACAAAAGTGAATAAAATGCTTATCGTAGAAGATGATGTTCTCTCCAGAAATCTACTGAGAATGATTTTTAAGAGTGATTTTGAGATTGATTTCTGTGAATCCGGAGATGACTATTACGAAAAATACAGCGGTACGAAATTCGACATAATAATAATGGATATATCGTTAAAAGGAGTGAAGAATGGTCTAGAATTAACAAAAGAAATTAAGGAAGGCAAATTTTATAATGATACTCCTATACTTTGTTTAAGCGCTCATGCGCTGGCTAAGACACGGCATTCAGCGCTTGAATCCGGCGTGGATATTTTTCTTACAAAACCGGTTCAGAATAGCGTGCTTAAAGAAGCAGTCGAATCTCTCGTAAAATCTAAATTGGAAAGAGATCAATTAAAAATATTATAGATGTTTGAACTCTGGATTGATTTAGTTGAAAAATAGTAAGTTGTTCATATTTTCTCGTCAAATCCGTTTTGCTTTTTCTTGAAAATAATCTTAAAAAGCAGACCAAAGAGCTAATCCCTTTTTCATCCCTTTGACCGATTGATTACTACCGCGTAACTGGTGATAATGCAACCGAAATAAAACCAAATAATCTCTTGAGATAGAAAAATGATACTTGTCAGCATTTCTTCTACGGAAGAAAAATTTGTTATCCGGTTAAAACACAAAATTGATTATGTGGTTGAAAAGAAATTCAAGCGAACAAAACCCTTAAACAAAAGAACGATTTATGTTTTTGTGCAATTATTCTTCTCAACTATAAAACTGATTTTTAAAGAATTATTCGTAAGGTTTCGTTAATGAAGATATTAATGGTTTACCCAATGTATCCTGATACGTTTTGGAGTTTTAAGCATGCGCTGAAATTTGTATCAAAGAAAGCAAGTTTTCCTCCTTTGGGTTTATTGACGGTCGCTTCGATGCTTCCAAAAGAATGGAATAAAAAATTAGTTGATATGAATGCAAGTAATCTTACCGATAAAGACATTCTTTGGGCGGATTATGTTTTCATCAGCGCCATGTCGATCCAAAGTGAATCGGCAAATCAAGTAATCGAAAAATGTAAAAAATTAAATGCAAAAATTGTAGCTGGTGGTCCTTTATTTACCAGCCATCCCGAAGGGTACCTAAATATTGACCATCTTGTTCTGAATGAAGCCGAAATAACTCTACCTCAGTTTTTAAATGACCTGAGCGAAGGGAAAGCGAAACAACTATACACGTCTGAAGATTGGGCGGATATTACCACCACTCCTTTACCCGTTTGGGATCTTGTATCGATGAATAACTACACATCCATGAATGTGCAATATTCACGCGGTTGTCCTTTTGATTGTGACTTTTGTGATATCACGGTTCTTTACGGAAGAAAACCCAGAACTAAAACAAAAGATCAAGTGATAGGTGAATTAGATGCATTATATTTTACCGGGTGGCGTGGCCCGGTTTTCTTTGTTGATGATAATTTTATCGGCAACAAAGTAAAATTGAAAAAAGAAATTCTACCTGCAATTGTTGAGTGGAATGAGAAAAGAAAACATCCTTTTTACTTTAACACGGAAGTATCAATTAACCTCGCCGATGATGATATGTTGATGCAGCTTATGGTTAAAGCAGGATTTGAGGCTGTGTTCGTCGGCATCGAAACTCCGAACGAAGAGAGTCTGGTAGAGTGTAATAAAACTCAGAATAGAAACCGTGATCTGATTACGAGTGTGAAGAAAATTCAGTATGCAGGACTGGAGGTTCAAGGAGGATTTATTGTAGGATTTGATAACGACCCGCCGACAATATTTGATAAGCTTACAAACTTTATTCAGGAAAGTGGTATTGTAACAGCTATGGTCGGATTATTAAATGCGCCTCAGGGAACAAAACTTCAAAAAAGACTTCTTAATGAAGGAAGAATGTTAACCCATTTTACCGGAAACAATACTGATTTCTCAATTAATTTTATTCCACGGATGAATTCCGGGGAACTTCTTGATGGGTACAAGAAAATTTTAAATACTATCTATTCGCCTAAATATTATTATGAACGTGTTATGCGTTTCATAAAAGATTTTGAACCGAAGCAGAAGAAAGTTTTTCACCTTAATCCGAATTATATAGTCGCACTGTTTAAATCCATGTTCAAATTGGGTGTGATTGGCGAAGAAAGAATTTATTACTGGAAATTATTTTTCTGGTCGTTATTCCGCAAGCCGCAGTTATTTTCTTTAGCGATACAGTTCACGATTTACGGATCCCATTTCAGAAAAGTATCCAATAGCTTTTATTAGAATTATTTACAACTAATCAATCGATCTGAAAACGACTGATAATATAGTGACCTGATTATATTTTTATAACAACCAAGAAACAAGAGTGAATCATGGAATTTTCAACATTTGTACTAATTATTTTCTGCATGCTAATGATAGTTAATATCATTTACTCACTGATACTTTATCCTCAATTGAAAGAAGCAGACGAAGAACTTGATAATGATTCTTAAAAACATTTATGAATTCAAATTACTTTAAATATGAAACGACCAAAAACCAAGAACCAAGAATAAAATGAAACCAAATATTGAAATCTCAAATGAGAATATGAAAGAAGTTGCAACACTACTTAACATCTTGTTAGCTGACGAATATTTACTCTATACTAAAACACGTAATGCGCACTGGAATATTCAAGGGAATAATTTCAGCGAACTTCACAAGTTTTTTAAAAGTCAATATGGCTCTTTAGACATTATAATTGATGATGCTGCTGAAAGAGTTCGAGCACTCGGACACTTTGCTCTGGGCTCGCTCAAAAACTTTTTAAAGGTTGCGCGGTTAGTTGAACAAAATGATGATTTCGGTGATCAGAATCATGTCATACAAACATTGCTCCAAGATCACGAATCTATCATTTGCTCGTTACGTAAAGATATCACTATTGTTAGCGATGAATTTAAAGACCTTGGCACTGCCGACTTTATGACAGGACTAATGGAACGACACGAAAAAATGGCATGGATGCTAAGAAGCCATTTTGAATAAAAGACTAATCACTTAAAAGGAGTTAGATAATGAAAAAGTTAATTGCATTAATTATGATGGTCGCTTTTCCGGTAATTTTATTTTCACAAGTGCAGTCGCAAAAGAAAATAGAAACTACTAATCAAGTAGCGGAGAAGAAAATCGAAACAGCCAAACAAATTGCTGCCGATAAGGTTAAAGCCGACAAACAAACTGCCGTAAAAAAAACAGAGGATGCTAAAAAAATTGCAAAGAAAAAAATCGAAATAGCGAAAGAGACTGCTGCCGGGAAGGTTGAGTCCGCCGAACAAAAAGCTGTTAAAAAAACGGATGATGCTAAAGAAGCGGCTACTACTAAAGTTGAAACAGATAAACAACTTGCAAAAAAGAAAGTTGCGGCTGACAAAGTTACAGCTAAAGAAAAAGTAATAACCGACAAAAAAGCAGCAGCAAAAAAAATCGAAACAACTGCTGAACAAACTGCTGCCGGAAAGGTTGAAACAGACAAACAAACTGCCGTTAAAAAAACAGATGATGCGAAAAAAGCAGCAGATACCAAAGTTAAAGCAGACAAACAACTTGCAAAAAAGAAAGTTGCAGCGGAGAAAATAGCTGCCGAAGAAAAAGTAATTACCGATAAAAAATCAGCAGATGAAAAAGTTAAAACTGCTGAAAAGGCAGCAAAAAAATTAGAGACTAAAAAGTAATTTCATCATAGATCAATAATAAAGTAAAGGATACTAATTTATTGATTTAAAAAATAGAAGAGATAAAACATACTGTTCATATTTCAATTTTAATTTATAAAATGAAGAAAGTGTTTAATACAGAGATGAAAAATAGAATCCCCAAATCATTTAGAGGATATAATGTTGCTTTGCAAATAAAAACCTATGCGAACCTTTTATGATGATACGAAAAATTCAAAAGGAAATCTTGATCTTGAAACAAAGTTTAACAGGACGTACTATCAACCGAATTGCATTTGTTGGAAATTATTCACCGCGCCAATGCGGAATTGCAACATTTACAACTGATCTGTGTGAAGCCATCGCTACGCAATACAGTGGAACAACATGCATCGCAATGCCTGTCAACGATGTAGTAACCGGTTATGCATATCCAACGCGGGTTCGATTTGAACTCACAGAAAAAGATATTAATTCTTACTTGAGAGCCTCGGATTTTTTAAATATCAATGACGTTGATCTGGTTTGCCTGCAATTCGAGTATGGTATATTCGGCGGGAAAGCAGGAAGCCACATCCTGGCACTTTTGCGCGGATTACGCATGCCGATCGTTACAACTTTGCACACCATATTAAAAACCCCTGACCATGACCAGCGGCGGGTATTGGAAGAAGTTGCAGCATTATCTGATCGTTTGGTGGTTATGAGCGAACGCGGGTCTGAATTTTTACAAAAAATTTATAATGTGTCGCCGGAAAAGATTGATCTGATTCCGCACGGCATTCCTGATGTTCCGTTCGTTGATCCGAGTTTCAACAAAGACTTATTTGGAGTCGAAGGCAAGACTGTATTACTCAGTTTTGGGTTACTCTCGTCAAATAAAGGAATCGAAACTGTCATTTCTGCTTTACCCGAAATTGTTGCCCGTTATCCCGACATTGTTTATATCGTTGTTGGAGCAACCCATCCTCATGTTATTCAAAATGAAGGTGAAACTTACCGCTTGTCTTTGCAATGGCTGGCTCAACAGAAAGGTGTGGAAAGTAATGTTATCTTTTACAACCGTTTTGTCAGTTTGGAAGAACTTGTTGAATTTATAAGTGCTGCAGATATTTATATTACACCTTATCTCAACGAGGCACAGATAGTATCCGGAACGTTGGCTTATACTTTAGGAGCCGGGAAAGCCATTATTTCAACACCATATTGGTATGCTCAAGAGATCCTTTCCGAAGGTCGCGGGATGCTGGTTCCTTTCAGCGATCCTTCGGCTTTAGCAGAGCAAGTGATCAAACTACTGGACAACGAATCCGAACGCCACGCGATGCGTAAGCGTGCTTATATGTTTGGTCGTAAAATGATATGGTCCGAAGTGGCGCAACGATATATGGAAAGTTTTGAACGTGCTCGGGTGGAGCGCCGTCATTATATCCCACCGGGATTTATAGCTAAAGCGCTCGATAAATATCCGGGCGAATTACCTCCACTAAAACTTGATCACTTAAATCATCTAACGGATTATACCGGCATTTTACAACATTCCCTTTTTACCGTGCCTAATTATTCCCACGGCTATACGACCGACGACAATGCACGAGCTCTTTTAGTAAGCATTCTCTTAGATAAACTGGGTAACAACAAGAGTCTGGACTTAGCTTCCCGCTATCTTGCATTCCTCGGGTTCGCATTTAATGCTGAGAACGGGCAATTCCGGAATTTTATGGATTACCAACGTAATTGGTTGGAAGAGAAGGGTTCGGACGATAGTCAGGGTCGCACTCTTTTGGCGTTAGGAACTGTATTGAATCATTCTAATGCACTGGTACTAAAAGGTTTGGCTGGCTGGTTGTTTGAACAAGCTCTCCCAGCTATTCTCTTAACTACCAGTCCACGTGCCTGGGCATTTACTCTCATCGGTATCGATGAATATTTACAAAAATTTGCCGGTGACAGCCGGGTGAGCCGTGTACAGAATGAATTAGCAGAACGCCTTCTAACATTATATCAAAATAATCGTAGTGATGAATGGCGATGGTACGAAAAATCACTTTCCTATTGCAACGCTGCACTTCCGCATGCTTTACTCACATGCGGAAAATCTATTCCTAACGAAGCTATGACCACTGCCGGGCTGGAGTCACTAAATTGGCTTGCCGATTTGAACCGCGCTGGTGCAGGTCATTTTGTGCCGATCGGATCTAACGGTTTTTATCATTATGGTAGTGAGCGAGCACGTTTTGATCAACAACCGGTAGAGGCACAAGCAATGGTATCGGCTTGTCTTGAAGCCTTCAGGATTACTGGTGACAAATTTTGGAACAAAGAAGCTCGACGAGCATTTGAATGGTTCCTCGGACGTAACGATTTAAATCTTTCCATTTACGATCCAACAACAGGTGGTTGTCGAGACGGTTTACATTCGGACCGACTAAACGAGAATCAAGGTTCGGAATCAACTTTGGCTTTTCTCCAATCATTGTTGGAGTTGCGCTTAGCTGAACAAGCACATTTATCTATGAAGGTAATATTAAAATGAACAATCAGCACACCGAACTTCTTCACCGGAATAAACTAAATCCGATTCTTAGAGCCGATAATTGGCCATATCCTATAAACACTGTATTCAATGCAGGCGCCACATTACTATCTGATGGAACAACATTGCTTCTGTGTCGCGTGGAAGACCGGAGAGGACTTTCTCACTTTTGTGCTGCCCGTTCCGTAAATGGTATAGACGGTTGGCAGATTGACGCGCAGCCAGCTTTATTGCCTGATGTGGAAAATTTTCCAGAAGAATTATGGGGCATTGAAGACCCTCGTATTACTTTTGTCACGGAATTAAAGAAATATGTTGTTGTTTTTACGGCATATACACGCGATGGTCCCGGGGTTGCTATGGCGCTCACAGAAGATTTCAAAAGTTTTGAGCGTTATGGTGTCATCATGCCACCTGAAGATAAAGATGCAGCTCTTTTACCAAAACGAATTGACGGTAACTGGGCAATGATTCATCGTCCTGTCAGCGCACCGAGAGCGCACATGTGGATTTCGTACTCACCGGACTTGAAAAATTGGGGAAAACATATTTTAATGATGAATGCCCGGAAAGGTGCGTGGTGGGATGCAAATAGAATTGGTCTTTCACCCCCGCCAATTGAAACGCCTGAAGGTTGGTTGGTAATTTACCATGGTGTGAAACTATCATGCGGCGGTTGCATTTATAGATTAGGTCTCGCTCTATTTGATTTGAACAAACCTGAGATTTGCCTTAAGCGCGGTAACGAATGGATCTTTGCTCCCGAAGAACCTTATGAGCAGCGCGGTGACGTTGGAAATGTCGTGTTTCCATGCGGATGCACTATTGATCCGGATGGCGATACAATCAATTTATATTATGGTGCAGCCGATACATGCATTGCTTTAGCCACCGGTAGCATTAAAGAAATGCTTAACTGGCTTGATGAGCATAATTCGCTGTAGAAAGAATTTTAATAAAGTTGAACAATTACTCGAAAATATCAATAGTAAATTTGAAGAAGAAGATTTCAAGTTGAAAACTATAAATCACAATAGCGGCGCAACAATACTTTACGAGAAAAACCATGAGCAAACAAAAGTTAAAACGAACAGATATAAAATCCTTACTGGACTTGCTAGCAGATAAGGATGGGGTAATTCGAAAGAAAGCTAGAAAGGCTTTAGTTGCAATGGGTAAAATTGTAGTTCCATCACTCACAAGAGTTTTGCGGAATTCTAAGTTGGATCATCTCCGATGGGAAGCAGCCAAGACACTTGGTGCAATAGGTGATGTCAGAGCAATTTCTTCTTTAGTGAAAGCACTTGAAGACCGCGATATAGATGTTGCATGGGTTGCCGCCGAAGTTTTACGGAAATTCAAAAAAGAGGCATGGCCGGCATTGTTCCGCGAATTGATTAAAAGCAAACCGGATTCCATTTCACTGCGTCAAGGAGTGCATCATGTTTTACTGAATCAGAAAGAAGATGGACTCAACGATTTGCTCGAAACTCTGATGAAATCATTAAAATTTGGGACAAGCCCGGAATCGGCGTCAGTAGCTGCCTATGCCATTCTTCAGCGGATGAAGGTTAATTAAAGGTATGAAAAATTTGATCGAAATTAGATTCCTCATTTTCAAAAAATATATATGGAAAATATCTTCGATACAGGGAATAAAGAAACTTCAAGAGAAAATTGAAGAACTTCAGTTTTGTCTATTTACCGCGCAGAAGTGTTCGCTCTTGGTCGTTTTTCAAGCTCCAGATATTGGTGGAATGGACTATCTTAAATCATTGAATCAACTAATGAATTCCGTGGATTGAGAAAACGATGAGAAAAATAGGAATACCTAATGGAAAACGAACATCAAGATTATAACCATAGCTCACAAAATATGGATCATGACAAACATTCAGAAATGGATCATACAAAACATAATGATCAAAGTTCTCATGAAAAGATGAATCATAAAAAAGATGAGCATAGCGGACATAACCATTCAGAACACGAGGGGCACACTATTGAAGACTTCAAGAGAAGATTCTGGATTTCATTAATAATCACAATTCCAATCCTACTTCTCTCACCTCTGGTCCGGCAATTTCTTGGACTCAAAGAAGTTTTTCGCTTCAGTGGAGATATCTATGTTTTGTTTGCGCTATCATCTTTTACATTTTTCTACGGCGGCTGGCCTTTTTTAAAAGGACTCGTTGATGAATTGAAAAAGAAGCAGCCCGGAATGATGACGTTAATAGCACTTGCAATTTCAGTTGCATATTTCTACAGCAGCGCTGTTGTGTTCGGAGTTAAAGGAGAAGTCTTCTTTTGGGAGCTTGCAACCTTGATTGATATTATGCTTCTCGGTCATTGGATAGAAATGAAATCAATAATGGGTGCTTCAAAAGCTCTTGAAGAACTTGCCAAACTTATGCCGGATGAAGCTCATAAAATTGATGACGCCGGAAATGTTACTGATGTGCCGGTTTCCGAACTTAAGCACGAAGCTAAATTATTAATAAAACCCGGCGAAAAAATTCCTGCAGATGGAAAAATCTTTGAAGGTAAAAGTTCCATAAATGAAGCAATGATTACCGGCGAATCCAAACCTGTTTCTAAAGGTGAAGGTGATAATGTAGTCGGCGGATCAATAAACGGCGAGGGCTCAATAAAAATTGAAGTTGAGAAAATTGGTGATGAAACTTTTCTTTCACAGGTTGTGAAGATGGTTAAAGAAGCACAGGAAAGTAAATCCGAAACTCAAAACTTTGCCAACAAAGCTGCGTTCTGGTTAACTATTGTTGCAATTACCTCCGGTGCGTTAACAATGTTTGTATGGCTTGTATTTACAGGACAAAGTTTCAACTTTGCATTATCCAGAACTGTAACTGTAATGGTAATTACATGTCCTCATGCTCTCGGTCTGGCAATTCCTCTTGTTGTTGCAGTTTCAACAGCACTTTCTGCAAAGAGCGGGTTACTAATTAGAAATAGAAATGCATTTGAAGAGGCAAGAAATATTCAGGCAATTATTTTTGATAAAACCGGGACATTAACAAAGGGTGAATTCGGCGTAACTGAAACATTTTCTTTTGATAATAAATATGATGAAAAAGAAATATTAAAATATGCAGCAGCTGTCGAATCCGAATCAGAGCATCCGATTGCACATGGAATTGTAAGTTCCTCCGAAGATAAATATCAGTTGAAAGATTTCAATTCAATTCCCGGCAAAGGTGCCGAAGGTAAAGTAAATGGTAAAGATGTCAAAGTTGTTAGCCCGGGTTATCTACAAGAAAATAAAATTGAATTACAAGGAAAAGATAAGATTGAAAAATTATCTGCTCAGGGTAAAACTGTTGTTTTTGTCCTTGTTGATAATAAACTAACCGGCGCAATTGCATTAGGCGATATTATCCGCGATGAATCCAAAGAGGCAATAAAACAACTTAAAGAGTTAGGGATAAAAACGATGATGCTTACAGGAGATAACAAGCAGGTTGCAAAATGGGTTGCAGATGAGTTGGGACTCGATGATTATTTTGCCGAAGTGCTACCCGGCAAAAAAGCAGAGAAAGTAAAAGAAGTGCAGAGCCGCGGAATGATTGTGGCGATGACCGGCGACGGTGTGAACGATGCCCCTGCACTGGCACAGGCTGATATTGGGATTGCTATAGGTACAGGAACGGATGTAGCTGTTGAAACTGCTGATATAATTCTTGTAAGAAGTAACCCGAAAGATGTTGTTACACTAATAAAATTTTCAAAAGCAACTTATAGTAAAATGGTTCAGAATTTAATCTGGGCTACCGGATATAATGTAATAGCAATTCCTCTTGCTGCGGGAGTTTTGTTTTCAGCAGGGATTGTTTTAAGTCCTGCACTTGGTGCAGTGTTGATGTCGGTAAGTACGGTAATTGTAGCTGTTAATGCCCGGCTTCTAAAAATAAAATGATGACAAGTTGGTAAAAACAATCTGGGAATTGGATATTTCCAATTAGTAGACTCAGTTTATAGTTATAACATAATTAACAATAAAAAAAGGAATAAAATGAATATTCAAATAAATACAGGCCATAATATCCAGGGTAATGAAGCTCTAATTTCTAAATTCAGCAACATAATTGAGAGTTCATTAAGTAGAGTGAGTGATCACATTAGTAAAGTGGAAGTCCATCTAAAAGATGAAGACGGTGATAAAAAAGGAAAGAACGACAAACGCTGCATGATAGAAGCACATCTCGAAGGTCGTAAACCCATCGTTGTTACAGAGCATGCTGACACATTGAACATGGCACTCGATGGTGCTATTGATAAATTAATAGGTATGATTGACACCATCCTCGGACGTCAACGCGACCAAAGGAATAACAAAAGTGAACAACCAGAATCTGAACTTAAAAATTCGGCGGAGTAATGAATACCCGCCAGAAAGAAAAATCCAATTCAGAAGAATAGTATTACGCTATGTTATTTTAATCTAATTAAACAAAACAGAAGGAGAAAAAATGTTTAAGAAAATTGCAGTTATATTTATTTTGTTCGCAGCTCCAGCATTAATGGCACAGGATTCTCTTGTCAGCCATTCATTTGTAGGCGCTGAGACTTGCGGCATGTGCCACAAATCTGAAAAACAAGGTGAACAAATTGTTATCTGGAAAGCAAGTGGTCATTCCAAAGCCTATGAAACTTTAAAAACAGCGGCGGCAGATAGTATTGCTAAAGCAAAAGGATTATCAACAAACGCAATATTAAGTGAAGCCTGTTTAAAATGTCACGTTAGTGGATACAATATTAATGCCTCATTAAAAACAGCAAAATTCAAAATGGAAGATGGCGTACAATGTGAGACCTGCCATGGAGCCGGAGCAGACTTTAAAAGTCTTAAAGTTATGAAAGATATAAAAGTTGCTGAAAAAAATGGTCTTAGAGTGTTTAAAACAGATGAAGAACGTGTTGCCTTATGCAAAGAATGTCATAATTCTGAAAGTCCGACTTTTGATTCCAGCAAATCCGACTTCTCAGAAATGTGGAACAAAATTAAACACGATATTCCGAAGAGCAGCAAATAAGAATTATTTGCCAAATAAACTTTTATCGAATAAAAATTAAATGGAAATGAAAAGCCAA
This sequence comes from Ignavibacteriaceae bacterium, assembly GCA_023231105.1. Lineage (GTDB taxonomy): Bacteria > Bacteroidota > Ignavibacteria > Ignavibacteriales > Ignavibacteriaceae > UBA1563. The sequence continues at coordinate 28,961 of JALNWB010000018.1, forward strand.
TCTTCTTCATTTCCATTTTTCTAATTGTTTTAACTCCCAATTGACACAAAATTATTTTTCATTAATTCATTTTATATTTATCCTTTCCTCTCACCGAAAGGATGTAGTTCCTTTTTCATCCCTTTGGTCGATTGAAATCCCACGAATCTCTAAGTAGCTTAATAATGACAAGTTAATTTCAATTTGTTTATATGAAGAATTGGAGATGAATTTTATGAACACAAAAACCAATACGCCCCTCGTCCTTGCGTTTATCATTGTAGTAGTAGTTTTCCTCCTCTTTTGCGGTGGAGCGATTTCGATGACAATGTTCTGCACCGGAATGAATCATGGGATGAATAACGGGATGAATAACAACGGTTTCTTTAACAACATCAGTTGGATGTGGGTTCCAACGATTGTCGCATTTATTGTAAGTGTTTTATTAGGCTGGGTACTATTTTCGAAAAAAGAATAGTAAGCAATCAGCCATTTATTTTATTAAGAGGAAAAGGAAATTATGAAAGCATTAGTATATCACGGACCAGGCAAACGTGGATGGGAAGAAAAACCTAAACCTACAATTAAGAATTCAACGGATGCAATTATCAGAATAACAAAAACAACTCTATGTGGAACTGATCTTCATATCATGAAAGGGGATGTTCCTGAAGTGGTTGATGGACTCATCCTTGGGCATGAAGGAATTGGAGTTGTTGAAGAAGTTGGTTCGGCGGTTTCAAATTTTAAAGTTGGCAACAAAGTGCTGATCTCTTGTATAACATCTTGTGGAATTTGTGACGCCTGTAAAATAGGAATGTATTCACATTGCGAAACCGGCGGTTGGATCCTTGGTCATTTGATCGATGGAACACAAGCGGAATATGTTAGAATACCTCATGCCGATACCAGTCTTTATCATATCCCGGTTGGTGTGGATGAAGAAGCGATTGTAATGTTGAGTGATATTTTGCCGACAGGATTTGAATGCGGAGTTCTTAAAGGACAAATCAAACCGGGAGATAATGTTGCAATTGTTGGTGCAGGACCAATTGGGCTTGCAACTCTTCTCACGGCACAATTCTATTCTCCGGCTGAGATTATTATGATTGATTTAGATGATAACCGGTTAAAAGTTGCAAAAACATTTGGAGCAACTAAGCTTGTTGCTGAGAATGCTGTTGAAGAAATAATGAAATTGACAAATGGGAAAGGTGTTGATGTTGCTATTGAAGCCGTGGGGACATCTGCTACGTTTAATATCTGTCAATCAATCATTGCGGCAGGCGGACATATAGCAAACATCGGTGTTCACGGAAAAAGTGTTGAACTACATCTCGAGAAGTTATGGTCAAGTAACATTACTATTACAACTCGTCTTGTAGATACGGTAACCATACCAATGTTGCTGAAAACAGTTCTATCAGGAAAATTACGACCGGAGAAGTTGATCACCCACCGGTTTGCTCTAAATGAGATCATGAAAGCGTACGATACATTCGGAAATGCTGCTGAAGAAAAAACTCTTAAGGTTATACTTTCAAATTAATCAAAGAGAAAATAATTATATGAATCACATTTAATACAAGAGATACACAATGGAACTTTATAAGAAATTTATCATAGTTGCAACATTAGGTTGCTTAGTGATTTTGATAGAAAGTTGTTCATCATCCAAACTTGTTGATGTATGGAATGACCCTTCATATCATGAATCTCCATTGAAGAAGATTCTAATCATCGCTATAAGAAAAGATCCTGTTCAGCGGCGAATTTGGGAAGATGCTTTTGTTGGTGAGCTTTCCAAGAATGGTGTTCAAGCAACAGCATCTTACAATCTGTTCCCGGATGCCTTACCGGATACAAATCAAGTTATTCAAACTGTTCAAGAAAAAGGATTCGATGGAATTCTGGTGACCCGTCTTCTTCTCGCTGAAACAAAAACTGATTATGTTCAAAGTTCTGTTACTACAGTACAAGAATATCGATATAATAATTATCGAAAAAGATATGACTTATATTCTCATGAAGTTGAACATCCGGGATATGTTGAGTCTCAAATTATTGACCGCCGTGCAATAGATGTTTGGGTGATCAGGAACGATGAACGAATGATTTGGAGCGCTACGAGTAACTCTCCTGAACGGAATTCAGTAGAAGACGTTCAAAACGATATCGCCGATCTGGTGATACCTGAATTAGCGCGGAATTCTATTATTAAATCCGGGAAGTAAAAAGATGGTCCAAAATACAATTGAAAGAATTGAGTAATCCACAATGAAATTGTACAAGAAATTGATCATGGCAATAGCATTATATTGCTTAATGATACCGATAGAAAGTTGTTCATCATTCGCACTTGTTGATGTATGGAATGATCCTTCATACCATAAATCTCCACTGAAGAAAATTCTAATCATCGCTATAATAAAAGATTCTGTTCAGCGGCGAATATGGGAGGATGCTTTTGTTGGTGAACTTTCCAAGCATGGTGTTAATGCAACATCATCTTACCATTTGTTTCCGGATGCGTTATCGGATAAAAATCAAGTTGTTGAGACCGTTCAAGAAAAAGGATTCGATGGCATCTTAGTGACCCGTCTTCTTCATAAGGAAAGGGAAACGCATTATGTGGAGAGTTCTGTTACAACAGAACAACTATTACGATATAATATTTTTCGAAAAAACTATGATGTATATTATTATAATATTCAACATCCGGGATGTGTTGAGTCTCAAATAATTGACCGCCGCGCAATAGATATTTGGGCGATTATGAACGAAGAACGAATGATTTGGAGCGCTACAAGTAACTCTCCTGAACGGAATTCAATTGGAGCTGTTCAAAATGATATCGCCGATTTGGTGATACCTGAATTAGCGCGGAATACTATTATTAAATCTGAAAGGTAAAGAGATGGTACAAAATACAATTGAAAAAATTGAAGAGAAGATTCGGACAAACAATTCTCTCACCGAAAAAAATAAAACCGAACTTCTTGATCTGCTGGCGACGCTGAAACCCGAAATGATGAAGTTTACGGAAGAACAAACTGAACATGCAGAGAGTATAGCCGGATTTATGGAGCGCTCAACACATGAAGCAATGAGAAAAGAAAAAAATCCGGACCTTCTCAAACTTGCGGTTGATGGGTTGTCGGCTTCTGTGAAAGGTTTTGAAGTATCACATCCCAAATTAGTAGAAGATGTGAATTACATAGCAAATACATTAGCAAACATGGGGATCTAAAGAATTATGAATGACAACAAAATAGTTATTGGAATTTTTGAAAATGAGTTATATGCCATAATTGCAAAGAGAGAGCTCCGGGAAGCAGGCATAAACGCAAACATACTTAAACAAGTCGGCGGTATATTTTTACCGTTCGTAAAACGGGCTGACGGAGTACCATTGATGGTTCCCAATACTCAAGCGGAAGAAGCAAAAAAAATACTTCAAACAAAATTTATTTAGCAAATTAAGGAAGGATCAAAACCATGAATGCAAAAACAATAGGTCTCATCATAATCGTAATAGGGTTGGTAATGACTCTCTATACTGGATTTAATTATGTAACAAGAGAAAAAGTTGTGGACATAGGTAGTATTCAGATAACAAAGGATAAAGAACATACGGCAAATTGGTCACCATTTATTGGGATAGGAATAATGGTAATCGGTGGAGTTGTTTTTCTATCCGATAAAAAGAAGTAGTTCAGACTGAAAGCAAACTGAATTGATTGGTGTAAAAAAATATTAAAAAACTTTTTTATTGACGGAGATAAAATGAAAAGAAAAGTCGGTTTGTGGATTGACCACAGTAAAGTAGTTATTGTAAGTTTAACAGGCGATCTGGAAGAAATTAAATCAATTCAATCGAACATTGAGAAACATGTGCGATTTTCAGGTGGAGCTCAAAAGAACTCCGAAGAGGACATTCACGACAATCGGTTTACTAATCATCTCAACAAATACTATGATGAGGTAATCTCGTTTATTAGAGATGCGGAATCTATCCTGATAATTGGACCTGGTGAAGCTAAGGTTGAGTTCAAAAAACGTCTTGAGAGTGAAAAACAAAATGCACGAGTAGTTAACCTTGAGACGGTTGACAAGATGACCGATCCACAAATTGCTGCAAAAGTTCGTGGATACTATTCAAATTAGATTGCAATTGAATTAATTGAAAAAGTACGATGGATAATAAGTTGATCGCAAAAAAAAATATTCCTACTTTGATTTTAAAGTAATTCTTCATTTAAATTCACTTAAAAGTTATGCCTTGAAATTGATTCATTTTGGGATGCAATTAAAATATAGAAACCTATTTAAACAAATAGCCCTTGGAATATTAGGTCTCATCGGGGCAAGTATTATCATACTCCTTACAAGTCGTTACGGCGCAGGGATGACACCCGATTCTGCCGCTTACATATCTGCCGCAAGAAATTTGGCTGATGGTCACGGCTTTCTTACTTATAATGGGTTACATTTAGTTGTTCAGCCCCCGCTCTATCCAATCATGCTTGCTGCAATAAAAAAAATAATATTAATAGACCCGCAAATATCGGCGGGTTATGTTAACGCAGTTCTTTTCGGGCTCATAATTTATTTATCCGGATTACTATTATTACGGTACTTGAATTCATTTGCGTTAATATTTTTAGGAACGGTATCGATTCTAATTTCAAATGCGCTTGTTCAAGCTTCTTTTATGGTTTTGTCTGAACTCCTTTTTATTTTTCTAATACTTCTCTTTCTATATTATCTTGAAAAATATCAAACGAAGCAGGACTTTGTTTCCTTGTTCCTTTTCTCTACCTCGGCTGCTTTGGCTTGTCTTACCCGTTACACCGGTATCATTATGATTTTAACAGGGATAATATGTATTCTTCTCTGGACGAAGAATAATAATAAAGAAAAGTTTTGGCATTCACTTATTTTCATGCTTATCACTCTTTCTCCGATCACTATTTGGATTATAAGAAATTATTTTATTTCGGGAACTCTTGTTGGATTAAGAGCAGCATCTTCATACACTCTATTTGAAAATTTTAGTTTTTTTTACAACACGGTTCTTCCCTGGTATTTGCCATTAAATTCAACCGGTATCTATTTCATTTTTATTTTTATAATCGTGTCAACCTGGATATTATTCGGAATAGCACCGGTAAAAATTTCTAACAGGGAAGCAATAAAATTAATTGGTCCATGTCTGCTCTTCATTTTATTCTATACCGGGATTATTGTTGTTTCATCAACAACTACAGCATACGACAAAATATCCGATAGACTACTTTCTCCAATTTATATTCCTGCAATTTTCATTTTATTTTTTATCTTCGACAAAATTCTCAGTTGGCTCATAAAGTTTTTCCATATAAAATTAGTCGCTGTTCTCTTTATGGTTGGTATAGTATTGTTGCTAAGATACCCGTTCACGAACACGATACACATTATTGAAGCGTATAAAGAGCTATCCGGATGGGGTTTCAACTCTGACTCATGGAGGAAAAACGAAACTATCGAATATCTTAATCAGCATAAGCTGTTGGGGAAAAGTTATACGTTATATAGTAACGAACCGGAAGCTGTTTATCTTCTGACAAATTTAAAAACTAAATGTAGTCCTGCCAAAAAGTTTTACAACTCTCCTCAACTTTTTAATGTCCCTCCGAATCAAAGGGAAGATTGGTTAAATGGGGAAAACGTATGTCTCATCTGGTTTGATAATTCTAGTCGCACTTACCTTTTTACAATTGACGAACTGCGTAAAAATATGCTTATGACGGAAGTGGCGCATCTGAAGGATGGGGCGATTTATACTTTTACAGTTAAATGATTTTGAAATTAAAATCATCTCTCATTAGAAAGTAAAATGTAAATTGAAATATGATGTGAGCTGATAATACGCAACAAAACAATTTCATAAATATATTATCAACTGATGTTGCACGGAATTTGTTTTTAAATTACTTTTGCACAGCATTGTATGTGAAATAATTCCCTTAGCATGAAGATCTAACTTGAATTATAATTTTTGTTTTGGAACTTTGGAGAGGAAATGAAAAAAATCAAGATACTGCTTATTGAAGATAATAGACTTCTGCGTGATGGCATTGCATTAATGCTCAAAACGCAAGCTGATATGCACGTTGTTGCCACTGTCGGTAATGGAGAAAACATAGTACTGATGATGAGCAAGCTTAATCCCAATATAGTGCTTCTTGATCTTGGTTTAAGAAGTCAAAACAGTTTGCAAGTTGTAAAATTAATTAAGAAGGATTTTCAGGATACCAAAATAATAGTGATGGATCTTGTGCCGCTGCAGGCAGATGTTTTTGAATTTGTCCAGGCTGGAGTTTCAGGATTTATCCTTAAAGATGCAAACGTTACGGAATTTTATAAAACGATTCGATCAGTTTTTCAGGGCGCTCAAGTTTTACCACCCAATTTAACCGGCTCACTTTTTTCTCAAATCATTGAACATGCAGTTAACGGATACAAACCAACTGAAATCGTTGAATCGGTTCGTATGACAAAACGCGAGAGGCAAGTGGTTGAACTGATTGCAGATGGTTCTACTAATAAAGAGATAGCACAAAAGCTTCATCTCTCAACCTACACAGTAAAGAGTCACGTCCATAATATCCTCGAAAAATTAGCGCTTCATACTCGCGTGCAAATTGCAAAACACGCCCATCTTTCTGAAGATTACAAAACTGCAATGGATAATACCTCATTGATCAACTAAGAATTACCCCGCCTGAACGAGCCAGAACCAAATCTGATTTCAGTCCGCTGCGGTGGAAAGGATTAACGATTTAAGAATTAAGAAGTTTTAAAACAACATCGCAAATCAAATATTGTTGATCGTTATTCTTAAATCTATTTGTTTTTTCCTGCTAAATCTTACACGAATATTAATGTAAGAGCCTACCTTTTTTCCCCTTTGAAAAAAAAACTGAAAGGGAAAACGAATAATGAATATCGAACAAAGAATTTCGAATGATGATCCGCCGCGGCGGATGAAATTCAAATTACATTCGTTTCGAAATTCATCATTCCTTGTTCGATATTTAATTATCATTAACATATTATTACTAACGACTCTCTAAAAACCTAAGTTAATCCACCCATAAGATGTAGTCCATTTTTCATCCCTTTGCCCGATTGAACCAACTCACGCTTCTTCATATCATAACATGTCAATTTAGAGTAAATCTTAAAGACGTCACTTTATGGAAAAAATAATTTTAGAGCATTTCCAAAATCGAAAACAGGAAGAAGAAACTGTTCCGAAAAATATTCCCGAAATTGTTTCTAATACGGTAGTAGATAAATTCTTCTTAGAAGTCTATTCGCTTACAATTTTTACTGTACGCTTTTTCAAAGAAGTATTTAAACCGCCGTATGAGTTTAATGAACTGATGAAACAGTCTTTCCTTATCGGGTACAAGTCTCTTTCTTTGGTAGCTGTTACAAGTTTTATTATCGGACTTGTGCTTACGGTTCAATCAAGACCCACACTGGCAAAGTTTGGAGCAGAATCGCTGTTGCCGGTGATGGTAGCGATTTCAATCATCCGGGAAATAGGTCCCGTAATAACCGCGTTGATCTTTGCCGGAAAAGTTGGATCGGGAATCGGAGCAGAACTTGCATCAATGAATGTAACCGAACAAATTGACGCGATGCAGGTATCGCACACTAATCCATTTAAATATCTTGTAGTAACAAGAGTACTATCCGCTACATTGATGCTACCCATATTGGTAGCCTTCTCCGATGCCGTCGGGTTATTCGGCTCATATATTGCCGTAAATCTAAAAGGGAATGTCAGTTCGTATTTATTTTATTCACAAATATTTCAAAGTCTAGAATTTAAAGATCTCTTTCCCGCTTTCATTAAAACTTTTTTCTTCGGATTTGCGATCGGACTTATAGGATGCTACAAAGGATATAATTCAAATAAAGGAACCGAAGGTGTTGGTAAAGCCGCAAACTCAGCAGTCGTATTCGCATCATTAATGGTTTTTATCATTGATATGATAGCCGTACAAATTACAAGTCTGATGCAAAATTAAAATTGAGCAATGAACAGAATGACAATTGAAACATCCACCATAGAAACAAAAGATGATAATAAGCAGACAAGTTCTGTTGTAGTAGAAATGCAGCATCTTAAGAAATCTTTTGGAGATAAGGAGGTGCTGCTGGATATTAATTTAGTGATGAACAAAGGGGAGAACCTTGTTATTCTTGGAAAATCGGGAACCGGTAAATCCGTACTAATAAAATGTATCGTTGGTTTGATGGAAATTGATGATGGAAAACTCTTATTATTTGGGCAAGATATTTCTGAACTCAAAGCTAAAGAGTTAACCGAACTACACAGAAAGATTGGTTTTCTTTTTCAAAGCGGCGCACTTTATGATTCGATGACGGTGAGAGAAAATCTCGAATTCCCGTTAAGAAGACAAGTGACTAAAGTCTCGAAAAAAGAAATGGATGAACTTGTAAAAGAAGCGTTGGAGAATGTTGGACTCTCCGACACTATTGATATGACACCTTCAGAACTTTCCGGAGGCATGCGTAAAAGATTGGGTCTGGCACGAACGTTAATCTTAAAACCTGAAATCATGCTTTACGATGAACCTTCAACCGGGCTTGATCCGATAACATCAAAAGAAATAAGCAACCTCATTCTGGAAGTACAGAAGAAATATCATACTTCATCCATCATCATTACACACGATAGAGAATGCGCCAAACTAACGGCAAACCGCATCATCGTTATCAAAGATGGGGTATGCGCAGCAGAAGGTTCTTATGCTGAGCTTGTAAAATCAGAAGACCCTTGGGTGCGGTCATTTTTTGAATAAAAAAAATTAGAAAACTATTTGAGCAGATAAAATGAAACAGAACACAACTAATAAAATCAGACTGGGAATATTTGTTTCCCTTGGCATAGCGGTATTCATCGTTGGAATATATTTTATCGGTGAACGGCAGCAATTATTCAGAAGCACTTTTCACATAAGCGGAGTATTTAGTGATGTCGCCGGACTTCAAGCGGGAAGTAACGTTCGATTCGCAGGAATAACAGTTGGGACTATAGAAAATATTGATATAGTAAGTGATACTTCTGTGAGAGTAGAAATAGTTGTTGATGAAAGCACTCGAAAGTTTATTAAGAAGGATGCTATTGCAAGTATTGGCTCCGAAGGACTTATGGGAAATAAAATTTTAATTATTAATCCCGGACCCGGTTTAGAAAAAGTAATTCAAAACAACGATATTATTAAAACAGTCCAACCCATTAATCTGGACGAAGTTCTGCTCTCCCTAAAAACAACTATTGATAATACATCCCAAATCACAAAAGATCTTTCGGTGATCACCACCGGCATTCAAACAGGAAAAGGAACGATAGGAAGATTATTAATGGATCAATCTTTAGCTAAAAATTTCGATTCGGCTATCGTTAACTTAAAACAAGGTTCAGCAGGATTAAAAAATCTTATGGATGATGCAAAAATCAGTTTCGATCAAAACTGGGATTCTACTTTCGTCAATTTAAGAGAAAGCTC
>JALNWB010000019.1 GCA_023231105.1 Ignavibacteriaceae bacterium
AAGAAGATAAACCTCTTGGCACTGCCGGACCGTTAATATTGCTTAAGGATAAACTAACAGAACCATTTATAGTAATGAATGGAGATATATTAAGTGCTATTAATTTTAAAGATTTATATGACTTCGCAATAAATCGCGATTCTATGTTAACTATCTCTATTAAAAAAGAAATTACTCCTTATGCTTTTGGAAATATTTCTTTTAATAGAGACTTTGTTACAGACATTGAAGAGAAACCGGATATTATTTCTTATATTCTTGCTGGTATCTATGTGATGAAGCCCGAAATTTTTTCCATTATTCCTGAAAATGAATATTTCGGTATGGATACCTTAATAAAAAAAATGATAGCAAATAATTTACCCATTCTAAAATATGACTTAAAAGAATATTGGTTAGACATTGGAAGGATAAATGATTACGAAAAAGCACAAACAGAATATAATACTCATTTAAAAGATAAATAATTATGAAGCGAATTTTAGTAACCGGAGCTGCCGGATATATTGGTTCTGTATTAACACGTCAACTTTTAGCAAAAAACTATACAGTTCGGGCTTTTGATGTTTTAAACTTTGGAGGCGAAGCTCTTATTGATGTTTATAGTCATAAGAACCTTGAATTTATAAAAGGCGATATCAGAAAAGAAGCCGACATTCGTAATGCGATAAAAGATGTTGATGCTGTTGTTCATCTTGCTGCCATTGTTGGAGACCCTGCTTGTGCGGCTCAATCTGATGTTGCATTAGCAACCAATTGGGAGGGTTCAAAGTTACTATTCGATATTTGTCAGGACACACCTTCTGTTAAGCGATTTGTTTTTGCATCAACTTGTAGTAATTATGGGAAAATGGAAGGTCATGATTTTTTAAATGAAGAATCACCATTACGACCAGTTTCATTGTATGCAGAACTTAAAGTTAAATTTGAAAAATACATATTAGAAAGCAAAAAAAGATCCGATTTTATTGCTACTGCTTTACGATTTGCGACTGTGTATGGTTTATCCTCCAGAATGCGTTTTGACCTTACAGTCAATGAATTTATGCGAGAAGTGGCACTTGGAAGGGAATTGGTTATCTTTGGAGAACAATTCTGGAGACCCTATTGTCATGTGGCCGACTTAGCAGGCGCTTGTGTTATTGTTCTTGAAAGCGAAGAAAGCAAAGTAGCTAACAATGTCTTTGGTGTTGGTGATACTAATGAAAACTATCAGAAGAAAATGATTGCAGATGAAATAATTAAAATTATTCCTAATGCAAAAATAAAATATGTTCAAAGAAATGTAGATCCAAGAGACTATCGGGTTGATTTCAGCAAAATCACAAATATTTTGGGTTTTAAAATCTCCTGGACAGTTCCAATGGGATTAGAAGAAATTTATTCTATTATTAAAAATGGTATTCTTTCTAATCCTGATTCAATAAAATATAATAACATTTAATAATAATATTATGTCATACAAAATACCTTTATTTGATTTAAATTATGGGGAAGAAGAAGAAAAAGCAGTAATAGATACTTTACGCTCCAAATGGATTTCAACAGGACCTCGGTGTGATGAATTTGAAAAGTTATTTGCAGAAAGTCTTGATGCAAAATATGCTTTAACTGTTTCTAATTGCACTGTCTCACTTCATTTGGCGCTTCGTTTGCTCGGCATAAAGGATGATGATGAAGTTATTGTGCCATCTTTAACCTTTGTAGCTTCAGTAAATGCAATAAAATATGTGAATGCTAAGCCTGTATTTTGCGATATACAAAGCTATGAGGATATAAATATTTCACCTGAAGCTATAGAGCAAGCAATTACTCCAAAAACAAAAGCGATCATTGTGGTTCATTTTGGGGGATTTCCTTGCGATATGGAAAAGATTATGGGGATTGCTCAGAAACATAACCTTAAAATAATAGAAGATGCTTGCCATGGGCCACTTTCAGAATATCAAGGGAAAAAATTAGGCACATTTGGGGATATTTCATGCTTTAGTTTTTTCTCAAACAAAAATTTAAGTACTGGTGAAGGAGGAATGCTTGTAACAAATAATGAAGAGTATTATAACAAAGCTAAACTTTTACGATCTCACGGTATGACATCTCTTTCTTTTGAAAGATCAAAAGGTCATACAACCGTTTATGATGTTTTAGAGTTCGGTTATAACTATAGATTAGATGATATAAGGGCATCAATAGGTATTGTTCAATTGAAAAAATTAAAATCCGATTTAGATAAACGAGCTTTGTTAAGGGAAAAATATATTGAATGTCTGGAAAATATTGAACAAATAATTATTCCATTTAAGAATCATTCAGCATTTGTATCAAACTATATTTTTCCAATAGTTCTAAAAGATTCAACGGCAGAAAAACGTGATTTGTTAAGAGCCAAATTGCAAGAAGATGGAATTCAAACTAGTATTCATTATCCAGCAGCACATCGTTTTTCTATCTACAAAGATTTACAGTGTAATTTACCAAATACAGAATATGTTGCTGATAATGAAATCACTTTACCAATGTTTGGTAAAGTGACTGTTGGAGAAATAGAATATATTGTTGCTTCCATTAAAAAGCACATTCAAAACAAAATATGAAAACATTTATTCTTAATGGAACATCTCGAGGATTAGGATTAGCAATGGTTAAGGAATTAATTAAGCAAAACGAAACAAAGATATTTTGTTTAGTTCGTGACACTAATAGAATTGGGAAATTGGAGAGTTTTGAAAGTTCAATTCAAATTTGGGGATGCGACTATTCTGAAGTTAATTTTGCAATAAACACAAAAGATTTCTTCAATAAGATTACCTATTCAGAAAATGTATATTTCATAAATAACTTATCTGTAATAGAACCGATTGATAAAATCCAGGATCTTGATGAAAACTCAATTGTAGAAAACATAAATATAAATATAACTAGCAATCTAATTGTAATCAAGGAGTTTTTACAAGCAGTACAAACATATACAAACAGTAATGTTTATATTTTGAATATTTCATCTGGCATTAGTAAATCAAACATTCCGGGCTTATTTATGTATGGTTTAGCAAAAGCATACTTGGATTACTTAACGTCTTCTTTAAATATAGAATACAACATATACAGCAATATTAAAGTAAAAGCCACATCTTTTTATCCTGCAGGGCTTAAAACAGACATGCAAAATAAGCTCCAAGAAAGCTTATTAAAGCATTCACTCCAAGGATATGATTATTCAAAAATATTTACTCAATATTTAGAAGACCCTAAAAAAATTGCTGAAATCATTTATGCCAATTTCTTCAAAAACAATATTGGCTGGAACGAAGAAATTAATTCATTAAAAAATTTTTTATCTTATGATTAAGAAAGTACCAATTGTCGTAATAGGAGGAAAAGGAGGAGGTGTAACGGAAGGTTTAATAAAAGCGCTGCGTCTTGCGGAATATGAAAATATAAATATGATTGAATTTACAATGGAATCTGCGCATTTATACAGAGTGGCAAATTACTCATTGTTTAATTATACACCTGAAAATGATTGTTTTGTGGATAAGCTCATAGAACTTTGCAAACAAAATAATTATAAAGTAATCATTCCTGGCCCAACTTGGGAGGCTCGTGCTCTTGCTGCTAGATATGGTGACTTTGTTAAAGAAGGAATATACCCCATAGTAAACAATTATGAGGCAGTTACCATCTGCAATGATAAATGGGAAACATTTAAATTTTTAGATTCTCATTCCATAGGAACACCATATACTTATTATTTTAAAGATGGTGAATTAAATGAAAATGAGTTAAAATTAGAGTATCCAGTATTATTAAAACCACGTGTCGGTAGAGGAAGTCAAAATATATTTATTATTCATAATACAGAAGAGTTAAAGTTAATCTCAAAATATTTATCATTACGTAAAATTGATTTTGTTGTTCAGGAATATGTAGGTAGCTTAAATGATGAATATACTATTGGCGTAATTTCTGACAAGAATGCTAATGTAATTGACTCCATCGTAATGAAACGAAAATTAGGAGGAGGATATACGGATTCAGCTACTATCTGCGAACCTTCAGAATTAAATTTATTTTGCGAAAAAGTTGCAAAAATTTTAAACTCAACTGGACCACTCAATATTCAATTACGAATGGATAAAAATAATCAACCTAAGATTTTTGAAATTAATCCTAGGTTTTCAGGAACTGCTCCTATGAGAGCGATAGCAGGATTTAATGAGCCTGATATGATTATTAGAAATTTTGTTTTTGATGAACAACTTACAAAACCTAAAGTACAAAACAACTTAAAATTCTATCGAGTTTTTCAGGAGTTTTATTTAGATAAAAATCAAGAACATCCAAGAGCAGAAATTAAAGATTATATTTAGTCAACAGTAAAATGCGGATACTTTTTTTCTCAGACATACATGGTTCTATCCGAAATTTGGAAGAATATCTAAAAGTTGATTCTGCCTTTGATCATTATATTTTTCTTGGAGATATTTTTGGATATATCCCGTTAGAGAAAGATGTTCTAAGTTTTTTTAAAAAATCTAATCTTACTTTTATACTTGGAAACCATGACCTATATTATTTGAAAAGCCTTTCTGAGTCAGAATTTTTAAAAACATATTCAAATATTAACAGGTCGATGATATCTTCAAACGCTTACGAAGAAAGGTATGGATATTTATACGAAACATGTTCAAAATATAAATTAAAGGATACATCATTTTTGTTTGGGGTGCCATTAGAAAAAAATATCATACTTGATAATTTAAGAATTATACTTGCACACGGGAGTCCATCAAATCCATTTAACGAGTATATATACAGGGACAATGAAAATATAAAGGAGTTATTTTATAAATTTAACTTTGACATACTTGCTTTAGGACATACCCATAAATCTTTTATTTATGAAAATAATGGTCATTATATCATAAATCCGGGATCTTGCACTATTCCTAGAGGAGGCGGAAATCCATCCATAATTATTTGCAATACAAATCCATTATCTTTTAAAATCAAAGCAATCCCCCAAACAATAAAATATAGAACAATTACCAAAACTAAAATTGAAGTTTTAAATTAATGCCTAAAATAATGAAACAAGAACCCACTTCAGCAAATACTAACTTAAAAAGCAAACGCGATGATTTTTATAATTTATTTAAAAATTACCCTTTCTCTCCAGAAGTAGATGTTTTAGGCAATTTGCCTTTATTTATGAGACATCAACAAGTAGCAAAATTATTATGCATGCACGAGCTATATAAGAAAATTATTAATGTTCCAGGTGTAATTATTGAATTTGGCGTTCGTTGGGGACAAAATCTGGCATTATTTGAATCATTCCGTACGATATACGAACCTTTTAATTTTACAAGAAAAATAATAGGCTTTGATACATTTGAAGGTTTTCCATCAATACATTCAAAAGATGGGAAAGACCATATAATATCTAAAGGGTCTTATGGAGTATCAGAAAAATATGAAGATACCCTTGATAAAGTTTTGAAATATCATGAAGAAGAAGCTGTACTTTATAATCACATCCAAAAATTTGAGTTGATAAAAGGAGATGCCACAAAAACAATCGACGATTGGCTTAAAAAAAATAATGGTAAACTAATTTCATTTGCATATTTTGATTTCGATTTGTATGAGCCTACCAAGAAATGTTTAGAGGCAATTATGCCACACCTAACAAAAGGTAGTATAGTTGCTTTTGATGAAATTAACCATGATAATTTCCCAGGAGAAACAATTGCATTAAAAGAAGTTGTAGGAACTAAAACAATTCAGCTACAAAGATTTCAATCAAATCCATTTATGGCATATTTTATTGTTGAATAATTTTTAATCCTCAGAAATGGATATCTTTTCATACGAATACGTTTACGAAAATGAACAAGATCAGAAGCTTTACATGCTGCAGCAGAAACAAACTCCTGTTGTTCAAAGAAGTATTGATATTAAAGATTCTCCGACCATTTTTCAACAACACTCTCAACCGATATGTTCCGAATATGTTTTATATCCACAACCCAATCAGCCATGTTTAACTAAATATAAAGATTGTGTTTTTTGATTCAAAGTATCTGTTAAAGTGAAGAAAAAACTAGACTGATTTTTAATTTTTGGCTTGGCTAACTAAAATTTAAGTTGCAAGTTTTACAATATAAAAATACGAAATCTTGCAGATTTAAAAAGGAAAACAGTAGACTATATTATTAACAATCAATATGTTGTATTATTTTAAGGCTTAACTATGTATTTTGGCAATGCAGTTATGACAACTCCCTATACTTCAGTTAAGAATATTGTTAAACATGAAAAAACAGGATTGTTAGTTGGAACAGATAGCCCAAAAGAAATCAGGGATGATATATTATAGCTCATTTCTAATGAGACAAATACACAGCAAATGTACTAAAAATTCGCGTGTTTTTGCTATAGCAAGTTTGAATTTGGGGTTCCATTGTAGAAAAAATTTATTCTCACCTTCTTAAATCCTAGTATCATAATATTAAGATTAAAGTTTATTTATCTGATAATTATTAAATTAAAAATCCCGACATGAAAGCTAGAGCTATAACATTGATTCCTGAGAGATACTCAATTTCGAGCAGTATAGAAGAAACTCTTAAATATGCCGGAATAGAATGCACCAAATTAAATAGTAAAAACGCCTTGAGTAAATGGGAACTTGACCTGAATGGGCAAATGTTTCGAGTAACACGAGGCATACGTAACCAATGGGCAAGACATATTAACAATAAGATTTATGACTGGTTTGTTAATGAGGTAAATATAATTTTGCCAGATGTTGTGATTATATATAATCATGAAATGATAACTCCAGATATTCTAGGGTGGCTAAAAGAAAAAAAAATTAAAATTATATTCATACTTGGGGACAGCCCTTTTTTTTCAAACACAAGCCAAACAAATTTTTTAATATTAAAATACGCTGATTTAATATTATCACCTGATACTTATTGGAAAATTCAATTAGAAAAAACCGGTTTAAAAAATATTCATCATTTTTTATTTCCATTGCCAGAAAAAAGATATTATCCAATTAACAAATCAGATAATGATAATTGTTTTGATGCAATTTATGCAGGCACTAGTAATAATAATTCCTGGGGTTATAAAAAAGCATTATTTTTGAATTATTTCACTGACAGTAATTTCTTTTTGTATGGCAATACCAGTTGGGATTTATGGTTACCTTTATTCCCTAAGTTAAATTCTTGTTTTATTCCTTCGCCGTATGTGCCCTCCGCCAAACTAAATGAGCTATATAATAATTCAAAAATCGTTCCTATTGACGGGAATGCGGGTCTTATAAATGGATTACATATTAGAATTGCTGAGGCAATATCCTCTGGTGTTATGCCACTTATGGAATGGACTGCAGATATGGATTATGTTTTTGAAGGAATAGATAATTTGCCGGTAGTTAGAAACTATAGAGAAATACCAGAGATATTGAATTGGTATTTAAATAATAACGGAGAAAGGATATCTATTTTAAAAAAAATGATGGCGGTCTATATTGATAAATATAATTACATGACAAGCTCTGAATTAATTTGTAGTATATTATAAAAGGATCAAATAAGTATTCATGAAGATTTATAATGTTCAATCTGCGTTATTATTGCTTTCATTTGCATTAGACGGTTTTGGTTATCACTTAATGGGTTTTGAGTTGCCTTTTGAATATAGCACTATTCTTATTTTTCTTTTATTAATAATACAACTAGTTTCCTGCACATATAAAAATACTTCATTTTTGTTGTTTCTGTATGCTTATATTATAGTTCAAACATTTATTTTAAATACTTCTAATCTTGCGGATTTGAAAGTCTGGAGATACTTTATCATTCTAGTAATATATTCATTTACACTATTCAGTTTTGTTTACTATTATAGACTTTCGTTAGATGATTTCGTTAAAAAATATTTCAAGTTAATTTTTTATATTGCATTATTTTCAATAATGCAGATTGCAGTTTTCATTTTATTCAGGGTATCAATTATACCTCAGAATTATTTGACCGGGGTAGCAACCATCTCTGGTGGAGGTACTAGCTTTAATCCAAATATTTTTGGTATATTTCCCCGAAATATTGGATTGACGACAGAACCCGCTAACTTTGCATACATTTTAATTCCAGGAGTTTACCTTTCACTGGCAAAATTTGTGAAAAAAGAAAAGGCATTTGAAATCCCTAAACATTATGCTATAGTAATACTGGCGGCCATGATACTTACCTTCTCACTGGTGGCTTATTTTGGTATTATCCTTTCTGTATTGATGTTACTTAAGGAAAATCTGTCAAAGAATATTCGAAGGTTTACCTTGTCGTTGTTTGTAGTTTCGGGGCTTGTCATTGGAATATATAAAAGTGGGGTTGGAGATAAGTTTATTGATTTGGTGCAACAAAGCAATGCAGTGAGCCAAGGCGATTATAAAGCAAATAACATGACAACTTTCGCCGTTATTTCAAATTTTTTGATTGCAGTTGATTCTCAAAGTCAGAATCATTTTATTGGCTCGGGATTAAATACTCACCGATCCAACTATGATAAATTCATTTTTCAGATATTTAGCGTAGATAATGTGTTGGGTGAATTAAATAGAGATGGAGGGAGTTCTCTTTTTATCAGAACATTATCGGAATTTGGTATACCAGGCCTTTTAGGACTTATTTTTTTTTTTCTCCATTTCAGACTTACAAAAGAAAATGGTTCATCAAAGTATAGATTGCTAAATGAAATGTCATTAGTTACTATCGTACTCTTTTGCACCAGAAGTGAACATTATGTGAGTGTTACCTTTTTAGTTTTTGCTGCTATTTATTATTTTAGTTACAGAGTTGGGTTGAATACTGGTTACGTTAATAAATTAAGTTCAGGCAAGGTCTAATTGAAAAAATATTTAGTAGCCATTCATCATGGAAAAATGGACAAATAATTATATAAAAAAATCTAAGAAAAAAAGATTAGGTGTTAAAAGAGGATGAAATGATTGATTTCTTCGACAGATTATTCACTAAAATTGAAAACAGAAACAAATTTTTAAGTAAACTAAAATTTTATGCGGCTCTGCGCTTTGGAATTAAAAGTTCGCTGAATATAATTGCTCCAATTTACTTTTTTTTGACCAAGGATAAAATAGAACACTTGTTAGTTGTTAGTAATGGTTATAAGAATAATTCTCCAGAAGTAATCGTTTCTTTAACATCATTCCCAGCACGAATTAAGAGAGTTTGGCTGGTAATTGAAACGATATTGAGGCAAACTCAGAAACCGGATAAAATTATTCTTTGGCTCTCTGTTGATCAATTTCCATCTGTATATGATCTCCCTTCCAAATTATTGAATCAGATGAAAAGAGGGTTAGATATTCGTTTGGTTGATGGCGATATTAAATCTCATAAAAAATATTATTATGCGTTGAAGGAATTTCCTGAAGATTATATACTCCTAATTGATGATGATATTTTCTATCGTTCAACAATGATAGAGGATTTGTTTCGTTATGCACAATCGTATCCATCTGCTGTTATAGCACAATACTGCAGTCAGATAAAGTGGGTTCATAATAAATTGGCACCCTATAGTACCTGGCCAAATATAATAAAAGAAGAAGTTAAAAATTCGAATTTGTTTTTTGGTTCTGGTGGCGGGACACTTTTCCCCCCAAAATCTCTGCATGCAGATGTTTTAAATGAAGAGCGTTTCATGCTGCTCACGCCAACCGCAGATGATATATGGCTCAATACGATGTGCAGGTTAAATGGAACTAAAGTTATTAAAACCAGCTACTTTTCACATTATTTAACTATTATACACTTTGGCTCCGATAGTCTAGATTCTATTAACAATGGGAATGAAAAGAATGAATCGCAGTTAGCTTCTATAAGAAACTATTATAGAAGCTATTTTAAGACAGATCCATTCTTTCAAGATTTCTTATCTTCAAATGAAGGTGGTATAGCTTAAGAGAGTATTCCCTTAATTCTTAAAAGCAGCTCAGGGTTCAACTATACAAGAACTGAAATAAATTGCCTCTGGTTTTTTTGACTAACAAATATTAAAATATGAAACATCCATAATTGAAAAACACACAAAGGAATGATTATATTCGCGGGATAAAGCCAACAACAAAAGAGCGATTAAAATCATGGAAAAACAAGAATGAATAATCTTTGAGCATATAGATGAATTTTAACTTCTTGGCGTTTTACCGCACTTTGAACTCATAACTTTATGGAAATTATAAACACATGTTGGAAAATATAAACAGATGAAAGTTGATTTAATAGTGGGCGCACGGCCAAACTTCATGAAAATAGCAGCCGTAATTGATGCTATTCATAAAGCCCAAAAAGAAGGTAAAGATATTAATTACCGACTAGTTCATACTGGCCAACATTATAACATGAATATGAGCGGCAACTTTTTTAAAGAACTGAACATACCTGAACCAGATATTAATCTTGAGGCTAATGGGGATACTCAGGCTGAACAAACTTCCTCTATTATGATAGGCTATGAGAAATTATTAATGAAAGGAAAGCCCGATCTATGTATAGTAGTTGGTGATGTAACGTCCTCAATGGCGTGCTCAATCAGTGCTCAAAAGTTACATGTAAAAGTAGCACACATAGAGGCGGGGATACGCTCGAACGATTGGACTATGCCAGAGGAAATCAATCGCATCGTTACTGATAGTATTACTAATTATTTTTTCACCACTTCGGAGTTTGCCAATAATAATCTACGTACAACTGGGATTTCTGATGAACGGATATTTTGGGTAGGAAACACAATGATTGATACTTTAATGAAGCATCGGCATCGTTTCGTTAAACCTAACTTTTGGGATACAATAGGTCTTGTAGACGGAAAATACATAGTGATGACTTTACATCGCCCAGCCAATGTTGATGAGGAAAGTAATTTGTAATTATTATTGGATGAAATCTTTATTCATATAAATAACATACCAGTAATCTTCCCTGTGCATCCACGTACAGCGAAAGTCTTAAAAAAAATAGACAAATCATATCATCATCTTCATTTGATAGAACCGCTTGGATATCTTGAGTTTAATTTCCTTGTTGAACACTGCATGGCAGTTATCACTGATTCAGGGGGTATTACTGAAGAAACAGCTGTCATGGGGATTCCGTGTATGACCTTACGTGATAATACAGAACGTCCAGAAACGATCTCAATGGGAACAAATGAACTTGTAGAAACTAATCCGAAAGCAATTGGCCCATATTTTGAGAAGCTAATAGCAGGGAAATGGAAAAAGGGGATTATACCTGAATTTTGGGATGGGAAAGCAGCTGAGAGAATCATAGATAAAATAGTAAAAATGGGAAATGTAATAAATAAAGATGAATTATAATAAAAAAGTATTATTATTACAAGCAACAATCTCATTATATAATGTTCCTGTATATAACATTATTGCAAAAAACGTAGAATTAACTGTTGCGTTTACAACTAATAATGAATGTAAGGAGGCTGTGTCATTTAAAATAATAAAATTAAAATACAAGAAAATTTTAGGATTATTCATTATTTATGGGGATTTTTATAAGTTTTGTTCGCAATATGACGTTGTAATTTTTATGCCTGACCTACATTACCTCTCATATTGTTCTCTCCCTTTCACACGTAGAAAATATAAAGTTATAGCTTGGACAATAGGGATTAGAGCATCATATACAAGACGTTATAATGTGAATCGCAAAAAAGACTTAGTTGATAAACTCTATGGGAAGATTTTGAATAAATCAGATGCAATTATATTTTATATGAAAACACCTATTGAATACTGGGGGAATAGTATAAATAGAGATAAAGTTTTTATTGCACATAATACCGTAGAAGTCTTGCCAATTAAAATTGATAAGGATCAAGAAAAAAATACCATTTTATTTGTAGGTACTCTTTACAAAGAGAAAAAAATATATGAATTGATTAATGCATTTATTGAAGCTAAATCAAACTGTAATACAGACAAGTTCCTTTCGATGGATATTATTGGGAAAGGCGAGGAATATGCTAATATTAAAAAAATCATTCAACAAAGAGGTCTGTCTGATTCGATTTTTTTACGTGGACCAATATATGATGAGGATGAGTTATCTAAGTATTTTTCAAGATCACTACTTTGTATATCTCCAGACCAAGCCGGACTTTCTGTATTAAAGAGTATGGGTTACGGAGTTCCTTATGTGTCAAAAACAAACGCATTTACTGGAGGAGAACGATTTAATATTATTGACAAGGAGAATGGCTTATTGTATAACACTCATGAAGAATTGGTGTTTATCATTCAAGATGCATATAAGAATCCAGAAAAATATATTGCCTTGGGGATTAATGCAAGCGAATATTACAATTCCAATACAACAATAAAACACATGGCTAATGGATTCATTGATGCCATTAATTATGTATTAACCTAATCCTAGCACTATAAAATTCAAACAAATATTTTACAAAAATGGCACAAATCATTGATCTAACAACTTTTACTGATGCAAGAGGAAATCTTACTGTTATAGAAAAAGTGCTACCCTTTGAAATAAAAAGAGTTTTCTACATATATGGAGTTGATGATTCCATACGTGGGCATCATAGACATAAAAAAAATATTCAGGCGGCAATAGCTCTTCAAGGAGAGTGTAAAATAACGAGCCAAAGTGGGAAAGCACTACCTATTGATGAGTTTATGTTGAATTCCCCATCCAAATGCCTTATTATAAATCCTGAAGATTATCATTGGATGGACTTATTCTCTAAAGATTGTATTCTAATGGTTTTTTCTTCTGAATATTTCAATCATGATGATTATATTTATGAGCCGTACAAACAATAATTATATATGATTGAATATGAAAATTTAGCAAAAGTAAACAAGCCTTTCTTTAAGGCTTTTGAAAAGTCAGTTAAAAGAACACTTTTCTCAGGCTAGTATATTTTAGGAAACAATGTATCAAATTTTGAAAGTGAATTTGCTGACTATACAGGTTTAAAATATTGCATTGGAGTTGCATCCGGGCTTGATGCACTGAGCCTCGCTCTTCGTTGTTTTGAATTTCCAATCGGATCTGAGGTAATTGTCCCTTCAAATACCTATATTGCTACTATTTTATCAATTGTGCAAAATGGATTAAAGCCAATTTTGGTTGAGCCATACCTTAACACATATAATATTGACCCAAGCAAAATAGAAGAAAAAATTACAAGCCATACATGTGCGCTTATGGTAGTACACTTATATGGCAAAATTTGTGACATGGATCCGATACTTACCATTTCTGAAAAATATAATATACGAATAATTGAAGATTGTGCGCAATCTCATGGTGCCAGGTACAAAGGAAAGTTCGCTGGGTCTTTTGGGGATTTTTGGGCGTATAGTTTTTATCCCACCAAAAATCTTGGGGCATTAGGGGATGCAGGGGCTATTGTTACTAATTATATTGCGATGTCTGAAAAACTTAAGGCTCTGCGAAACTATGGCTCTAAAGTCAAGTATAAGAATGATTATATTGGTTTTAATTCAAGGCTTAATGAAATACAGGCTGGGTTTTTGTCTATAAAATTAGCGTTGTTAGATAAAATAAATAAACACAAACGCAAATTAACAAAACTATACATTGAAAATCTGAAAAGTGATTTTATTTTTCCTGTTGTTGATGAAGATTATTTTGATGTTTACCATATATTTATATTCGACATCCAAGACACGATGAACTAAAAAAATATCTATTAGAAAATGGGATTAAAACTGAAATACATTATCCAATTCCTCCTAACAAACAAATGTGCATGAAAGATATAATTGAGGGACAATATCCAATATCCGAAGAAATACATGCTACTACTTTGAGTCTTCCAATTTCGTATGGAAACACTGAAGATGAAATTTACAAAGTTTGTAAAATCATGAATAAATTTTAAATAAAAAACTATTGAACAATATTATGTTGAATAATTCTAACATTAAATACATTTGTACATATTTTGATTCAAATTTCTTAACAAGAGGTTTGGTTTTATATGAGTCAATTAAAAAAAACACGAAAGAATTTGTATTCTATGTATTAGCATTAGATCAAGCAACTTTTGATTATCTGCAGGCGTTAAGAGATGAAAAAATAATTCCGATATCTATTAGGGAATACAATATTTTTTTCAATATAGATATCCAGAAGTTTAAGAACAAAAAACAATTTTATTTCTCTTTAACCCCTAAATTATGTATCTATATACTAAAAAATTATCCTCAGATTGATATTTTGTTATACCTCGATGCTGATGTTTATATTTTTAATTCCTTAGATATCCTGTATGGCGAGATAGGTTCAGCCGCTATCACAATGTGTCCTCATAGAATAAATCCCATTATTAAGTTTTTTTCCAATCATTATGGGTCTTACAATGTGGGTGTCAATTCTTTTCGAAATAATGAGGAAGGATTAAATTGCCTAAATGAATGGAAAAATGAAATAGACTCTTGGTATCCGAGAAAGCCAGGTTATCCTTTATCTTTTTTATCAGATCAAATATTTTTAGATACATGGGCGGATAAATTTCCAAATCATAAAATTATTAATCACATTGGAATAAATGCGGCCCCTTGGAATTGTATAAATTCTAGATTTAGAAAAAAGGATGGCATCTATTACGTAAATAATAAACCTTTAGTAATTTATCATTTTTCTTCTTTAAGAAAAATTGAAAAAAATGTATGGGATGGAAATACCGATCAAACAATAATTAACATTAAAGGAACCCTATTGGAAATTTACATGGATTATATTAAAAAAATTGACAGTTCAAATATCGTAACCAATAAGACTGTAAAACTTAACGTTAAAGGGAGTAATTTAAAAAAAATCATTTATAGACTATTAAAATTATTTACTAATGATAAAATTGTAATTCCCCCTATTAAAATTTAAAATTGAAAGTTATTATGTTCAAAAACAAAACCCTTCTTATTACCGGTGGTACCGGTTCTTTCGGTAATGCTGTACTCAGGAGATTTTTAAATACCAATATTAAAGAAATTAGGATATTTAGCCGGGATGAAAAAAAACAGGATGATATGCGGCAACTTTACAACAATGATAAAATAAAATACTATATAGGCGATACACGCGATAAACGTAGTGTCGATATGGCGATACGGGATGTGGACTATGTATTTCAGGCCGCTGCACTGAAACAGGTTCCTTCCTGTGAGTTTTTCCCAATGGAAGCGGTTCGCACTAATGTCATTGGTTGTGAAAATGTATTGGACAGTGCACTTGAAAATGGTGTAAAGAACGTAATAGTTTTGAGTACTGATAAGGCAGTCTATCCAATAAATGCCATGGGGATGAGTAAAGCTCTTAGTGAGAAAGTTATGGTTGCCAAAAGCCGTCACCTCAACGGGAGTGGGACTACTTTTTGTGGGACCCGATATGGTAACGTAATGGCTTCACGCGGTTCTGTAATCCCTTTATTCATAGAACAAATCAAAAAAGGGGAACCACTCTCTATTACTGATCCTAATATGACACGTTTCATGATGACGTTAGAAGATGCTGTAGATTTGGCCATTTACGGTTTCACTAATGGGAAAAATGGGGACATATTTGTTCAAAAGGCTCCAGCTACTACAATCCTTGATCTGGTTACTGCAGTTAAAGAATTGTACAACAGTAGTAACGATATTCGCATTATCGGGACAAGGCATGGGGAAAAACTTTATGAGACTTTAGTAAATCGTGAAGAAATGGCTAAAGCTTATGATATGGGCGATTATTTTCGTATCCCGGCCGATAACCGCGACTTAAACTATGGTAAATACTTTACTGAAGGGGAATCAAAAGTGTCAGAAATAGAAGATTATACCTCCCATAACACCACCCGTTTAGATGTTGAAGGGACTAAAAAGCTGTTGCTTAGATTAGAGATGATACGGATAGATTTAGATATTAATAAGTAGAATAAGGATTATTCGGATTATTATGGATTCACTATGTGAATTCTTTCGACCCGTGCCATCAGAGTTCGGATGGAAAGACTTATGCTAATTGAAGGAAATTTTTTTACAGATAATCGAGGGACTGTCCACTTTGTAAACGATTTTCATTTCGAAGGAATAAAGCGTTTTTATACTTTCTCACATCCAGATGTATCGGTAATCAGAGCCTGGCAGGGGCATAAGATTGAATTAAAACATTTCTATGTTACTAAAGGAAAGTTTTTAATTTGCTGGATGGAAATTGACAATTGGGATAATCCGGGTAGGGATTTAAAAGTTAATAGACAGATTCTCAGCGAAGACGACCCTCAAGTATTGGTTATTCAACCTGGACATGCAAACGGTTTCAAAGCCCTTGAGCCTGATTCACAATTGATCGTTTTTTCTAACCTCTCATTGGAAGAAGCAAAAGTTGATGATTATAGGTTTGACAGTAATTTTTGGGCAATATGAAATGGAATACGGATCGAACAGATGCCCTATAGTATTGTGATGTAAGTTTTTGTTTTTTATTTCAAGCATGCCCGACTCCGGCGTGGCCTGCCCGCTACCGGTGGAATATTTTTTATGTTTTTTACTTTTAACCATGGCAAGCCTTGGCATGCTTTATACTTGCAGCTTGCTGCACTATGATTAGCTTTGTAAATTTGTCTCATCAGTGTTCAAAAGATTAATATTATGTTTAGAATAGGAATCACCGGTCAGCCTGGATTTATAGGTACACACTTCTACAACACTCTAGGGCTGTACCCTGAAAAATATACGCGCATCCCTTTTGAAGATGCTTTTTTCCAAGACACGAAGAAACTTGAAGAATGGGTTTCCCAATGTGATGTAATCGTTCATCTGGCCGCTCTTAACCGTCACAATGATCCACAAGTTATCTACAAAACTAATATCGGTTTGGTTAAGCAATTAATAGCAGCGTTAGAAAAAACGAATTCTACTCCATACATTCTTTTTTCATCTTCTACGCAGGAAGAACGGGATAACCTGTACGGCAAATCAAAACGAGAAGGACGTGAGATGCTTGAGAAATGGGCAACTCGTAACAATGCCAATTTCACTGGACTAGTGATACCAAATGTTTTTGGTCCCTTTGGCAATCCATATTATAATTCTGTTATCGCTACTTTTTGTCATCAGCTAATCCATAATGAAACGCCAAAAATTGAAGTGGATGGCGAAATAAAACTCATTTATGTTTCTGAGTTGGTAAACCATATTATTGCTAGAATTGAAACTCACTGTGATTCTTCATCCGACACTAGGATACAGTGTGAAATGTTTTCTGTTCCTCACACATCAGAAATAAAAGTATCCACGTTACTTCACAAATTAATGATATATAAGGAAAATTATTTCGAGAAAGGTGAGATCCCAACTATTGATAATTCATTTGACCGGAATCTATTTAACACTTTTCTAACTTATATTGATCACTCGACATTTTTCCCCTTTAAATTGAAATTAAATTCCGATCAGCGCGGAAGTTTTGTTGAAACGGTGAAACTTAACAGCGGCGGTCAAGTTTCATTTTCAATCACCGTTCCTGACATTACTCGCGGGAACCATTTTCATACTCGGAAAGCTGAGCGCTTTGCCGTAATAAATGGGAAAGCTTTGATAGAATTGAGGCGAATCGGTACTGATAAAGTATTATCCTTTGAACTCGATGGCGATTCGCCTTCTTTTGTTGATATGCCTATCTGGTACACTCACAATATAAAAAATATAGGGAACGAAGAACTATACACGATTTTCTGGATCAATGAACATTTTGACTCTAACGATCCGGATACATTTTTTGAGAAAGTATAAATTAGAACGAATATAAGACAGCCAATTACCAGTGATCTGTGTAAATCTGTTTAATCAGCGTCATCCGTGTTCAATAAATTTGCAATCAATATCTTCAAAGCATTAACATGAAAAAACTCAAAGTCCTTACTGTCATCGGTACTCGTCCAGAAATCATCCGATTGTCTCAAGTAATTAAAAAGTTTGATGAAACAGAATGTGTTGAACACATTCTTGTTCATACTGGACAAAACTATGATTATGAGTTAAATGAAGTGTTCTTCAAAGATCTTGGACTTCGAAAACCCGACTACTTTTTGAATGCAGCGGGGGGGAATGCAAGTACTACAATTGGCCAAATCATCATCAACATCGATCCAGTGCTCGAAGAAGTAAATCCCGATGCCTTTTTAGTTTTGGGAGATACAAACAGCTGCCTCTGTGCAATTCCGGCTAAGAAACGACACATTCCTATCTTTCATATGGAAGCAGGAAACCGCTGTTTTGACCAGCGTGTACCCGAAGAAACTAACCGGCGAATTGTGGATCATATTTCGGATATTAACCTGACATACAGCGATATTGCCCGGGAATATCTTTTACGTGAAGGTTTGCCTGCTGACAGAATTATTAAAACCGGTAGCCCTATGTTTGAGGTTTTAAATGCTAATATGGCGCAAATCGACAATTCTGATGTACTCATTCGCTTATCACTTATCACTCATCATTATTTTGTTGTCTCTGCGCATCGTGAAGAAAACATTAACTCTGGGAATTTCGATAAACTGGTTGTATCTCTAAATCTAATTGCCGAAAAATATCGGTTGCCAATAATTGTTTCAACTCATCCACGTACAAAGAATAAGATCAAAGAAAAAGGAATTCAATTTGATCCGCTTATTCAGCTGATGAAACCTTTGGGATTCCATGACTACAACTGTCTCCAAAAAAATGCAACAGCCGTTTTGTCGGACAGCGGAACAATTTCCGAAGAATCATCAATTATGAACTTTCCTGCACTGAATATTCGTGAAGCCCATGAACGTCCTGAGGCAATGGAAGAAGCAGCAGTGATGATGGTCGGTTTGAACCATGAACGGATAATGCAAGGATTAGAAATTCTTAAAGAGCAAAAACGAGCGGAGCAAAGGACTATGCGGCAGGTATCAGACTATTCCAATCCAAACGTTTCAGAAAAAGTTGTTCGGATAATTCTTAGTTATACTGATTATATTAAAAGGGTAGTATGGCAGGAAAACGGGTTATAGTATTCACAAATCATTTTTATCCTGAAAATTTCAGAATTAATGACGTTGCTTTTTTTTTAGCAAAAGAAAATTATCAAATAACGGTATTAACTTGTATTCCCAATTATCCTACTGGAAAATACTTTAAAGGATATGGTATTTTTCAAAAAAGAAAAGAAGTGATAGCGGGGGTCACCGTTATTAGAATTCCTATGATATCTCGTGGAAATGGTAAAGCATTCCGATTGTTTCTAAACTATTTCTCATATGCATTTTTTTTATCAATCAAGACCTTTTTTTTATCCTTTGGCGAAAAATACGAATTTGTTTTAGTCCATCATACTTCCCCAATATTTTTGGGAGTACCAGCTGTGTTGTTAAAAAAAAGACAAAAAGCAAAGCTTATCTTTTGGAATCTTGATTTATGGCCTGAAAGTGTTCAAGCAGCAAGCAAAGTAACAAATCAACTGGTATACCGCATTCTAAATAAAATGGTCAACTTTATTTATCTTAATTCTGACCATTTTTTGATTAGTTCGAAAGGTTTTGTCCATTCAATGATGGATAAAGGTGCAGATACTAATAAAATTACTTACTTTCCTAATTGGGCGGAGGATGTCTATATCTCAAACATCGAAAACAGTAGTTCTGCTTTACCCCTAAAGGGACGTACAAATTTTTTTTTTAAAGTCATGTATGCCGGAAACATAGGTGAATCTCAAGATGTCGAAAATATTTTTAATACAATAAAAGAAGTTTACGTAAGCAACAAGAAAATTAAATGGACACTTGTAGGTGATGGTCGGAAAAAGGATTGGTTGAAAAAAGAAGTTGAAAGGAATTCTTTATCTCAAAATGTAGAGTTTTTAGGTAATCTACCTGTTGAGCAACTTCCTGAATTAATAAAATCGGCAGATGCTATGCTAGTAACACTAAAAAATAGCTATATTTTTTCAATAACTATTCCTGCCAAGATACAAGCGTATATGGCTTCGCAAAAACCAATTCTTGGAATGCTTGATGGGGCAGGGGCAGACATTATTAATGATGCGCAATGTGGCGCGACGTGTCCATCCGGAGATCACAAATCCTTAACCTTTAATGTTCTCAAATTATCCAATATGAAAACAGATCAATTGCAGGAAATCGGAAGAAATGGATTTAATTATTATGAAGAAAATTTTTCGAAAGAAGTTACGTTCGAAAAACTACTAAACCTTCTTAAAGCTTAACTTGGGTTTCCCAAAACCCAAAGGTGCTCGTACCTAATTCACTCAATCATCGCCTTCCTTCTTTTTCATACTCATTGTTTCCCAATAATAAATTAACCAAATTAGTAAACTAATAGTAATAATTTTTTTAATGTAGATTAATCATCGTGCTTTATTTAATAATATTTTTCTCAAGTTTGATCATAACGATATTTACTACTCCTTATTTGATCGAGTATCTCAAAAAAGTAAATATTGTTGATGAACCTCATCAGGGTAGAAGGATTCATAAAATCGCTACCCCAAGGATGGGGGGGATAATTATTTATATTATTGTGATTGTTTCATTATTTAGTTATTCTAATAATGTAAATCAAGTTAGATTTATTATCGTTGGTTCTATTTTTGTTGCAATTGCCGGAATTATTGATGACATAAAGGGTCTTTCATGGCGGGTAAAGTTTGGGCTTCAGATTCTAGCGGTCATCCACATTCTCTATCTTATTTCAGACAAGTTTGACCAAATGAGCTTTTTTGGCGTGCTAATTCCTTTCCCGATCAATTATGTAATACTCTTTGTTTTTGTTCTTGGTGCTATTAATAGCATTAATTTAATGGATGGAATGGATGGGTTAGTCAGCGGTTTTTCTTTGCTTGTTTTTGGTGTACTGATAATTCTATCCTATGCAACTGGTAATCAACTATTGTTAGTAATTTCAGTTTCAATTGTTGGAGCTTTATTAGGCTTTCTAAAATTTAATGCAGCTCCAGCAAAAATATTTTTAGGGGATACCGGCTCGTTAACAATCGGGTACTTTCTTGTCCTTTCGACTTTACTTTTCTCTGTAGATATTACACCTGGCACGCTTAGGTTATCTTTCCCGGTTCTTCTCCTTGCTGTTCCATTAATTGATACTTTAAAGGTTATGGCTCTAAGACTAAAGGATAAAAAAAATCCATTTTTACCTGATAAAAATCATCTCCACCATGTTATTCTTGGACAAAATATAAAAGCAAAATCAACAGTATTTATTATCCTGACTTTTACGGTTGGATTTTTAACAATTGCTCTCGTTTACCTCCGTTACTCTCGAATGTTTGGATATATTTCCTTTTTTGTTTTAGGGGTTCTACTTTTATTAATGAAAAGAATAGTTAGCATGACTTCTCTTTTTTCATATTTAGAGACAATATACCATTCACTCTTTAATTTTTCTGTTAGGGCTACAACAATACTCCGCAATCTATTTCTTTTATTTTCTTCGTTATGCACAATTTTTGTAATTTTCTATTTACTTCCTTCGCATTCGTCTATTGATAAAAAAATAATAATAACAAGCATGTTTTTTGTGCTAATGCTTTTTGTAACTTCAACAATCAACTATCGAAAAACAAATCAATACAATGATATCTATGTTTTTATTAATCTCATTGTCTTTTTAATGATAGGGTATTTCTCGAATTCATTTTTAAGGCTAAAGTATCTTCATAGCGAATTATTCGATATTATTTTTATTGTTTCAATTGTTTCTCTTGTGGGTTTAATTATTCTTTTTATTTTGTCCAGAAAATATTACTTACCTGCGAGCCAGACCCTGTTCTCGGGATTAGACATGATTCTTATCGCATTAATTTTGTTAGTCTTTATGTTTAACCAAATTATGGGGGTCGGGAATTATGCCTTTATCGGTTTGCATAGCTTTTATGCTCTTATCATTTATATATGGTACAAGATAATTTCTAACTTAAATCTAAAATATAACCGCTACTTGTTTTTCAGCTCATTTTTATTGCCAATTTTTTCTTTGGTACTTATTTATTTTAATTTTTAGTCCTTCGGCTTAGCTCGTGAGAAACAGCAAACGATATTCAGCATGAAGTTTTAGGAGAGGATTATTTATGATCCTTTTTTTGAACGTTAGATTTCATCGTGATGCAGAGTATGGGGACAAGCATATTCGGCGAGGAGGGATGAACTCGATTGCAAATTAATAGCTCTACCAGTTTCCCAATTGATACTTGATTCTCTAGATGTTCCCGAAGTACGTGTTCCTTAAACTCTGCTATGTACTGTTTTCTTTGTCATTCCATGTTTTTTTGCTTCTTAAGTCCGGTCAAAAATTAATTCTTAAAAGTCACTTTCCAATTAAGTTTTACAATACTTCTCACAAAAGCCAGGGATTGTTAACGAATTGGATTGTATAATCTACTTTTGAATTCTCAACAGTAAAAAAAACAAAAATCGATGACTATAGCTATTGATGCAACATACTTAAAATCTGACGGGGCGATGATTATTTATTCTGGTTTAATAGATTCTGTTTGCAGCAAATATTCAACAAACCGGGAAGTAATCCTATATTACTCCAGCAAAGCTATCCCTCCAATAACCGCACGTCCGACAAATCAAATTCCTATAACGTTTCACTCCAAAATACATTTCTTTTTATGGCACATTTTTATTTTTCATAGTATTTTGAAGAGACAAAAATGTGAGCATTTGTATGCGATAGGTGGGTATTATTTAGGAGGCTTCAAGCCTTTCAGCATTGTGATACAAAGCCTACTTCCATTCGAAAAAGGAATTGTAAAGCAGTACTCATTTGCATTAAAAATTAAATATGGTTTGTTACGGAGGTTTTATATTCATTCGATAAAAAAAGCGGAAGAAATATTTATATTTACCAGGCATTCGCAGAAGTATCTATCTGAAAGTAATTATAAACCAACCGGGGAAATTGAGTTTTTAGAATTTAAAGTAAAGATTAAAAAACAAGCCGCTGAATCAGATATTCATACAGAAAAAGAAAACCCGCTGATTTTTTTATATCCCGCACACCTTACGTATTATAAAAATCATCTCCGTTTGGGGAGAGTATTTACTCGGCTGCAGCAAGCAGGATTTAAAGTTAAATTGTTTTTGATTGGGAGAAAAGATGGGAGTGAATCTGATAGTATACTAAAAGCACTGTCGCAGCTTCCCAATTCAGAGTCGTTTATTGTCTACGATGGTTTTATTGCTAGAACTGAAATAGGAGAGTATTATGGGAGAGCGGACTATCTAATCTACCCGTCGTTAGTCGAGTCGATCGGGGTGCCACTTTATGAAGGGATATTATTAGACAAACCTATTCTGTGCTCAAACCACATAACGATAGCCACGCAAGTTGCAAGAGAGGAGACGGCGGACGGAAATGTTATTGGGAAATTCTGTGTGAAGAAAGAAGAAACGGCACAAGGGGGAGGATATAATAAGATTAAGTTTTTTGATCCGGAAAATGAAGGAGACATGTTTACTGTTATTCAAGAGGCAATCGCAACAGGGATGAATGATGCAAGGATATAGAAGTAAAACGACGGCAATATTATCATTAATGTTTTTGCGTACCTCTTGATGCTTGCACTTTATTCAAAAGGAACCTATCCGACAGAGATAAGATTAACTTGAAACATATAAACACATGAAAAAACAGATAAGAATTGTATGAAAGAATATTGCTTTAATAGGGCAGTAAATTATATTGCTAAACATAACCAGCTTTTTTTATGGTCGTTTGCACTGTTCGGAATACTTCTTAGAGTTTTATTCATATTCATCTGGGATGGACGAACAACCCCCGATTCTTTTAATTATATAGCACAGGCAGAGGCTATACTAAATGGGAACCCCGTCTCTTCCTTTCCAAACGGTTATCCAATGTTAATTGTACTAACTATTCTAATTGGCGGGAAGAGTTTACTTTATTTCCTTTTAATTGCTATAAATTTTATTGCGCAAATTTTATCAGGAGTAATATTATATAAAACAGCTATGGAAATAGGAAGAAGTTTCTATGTTCTTTCTCTCTTTAATAATAAATTTAAAATAACTCTCGAGGTCTTTAGTAGACTTTTTGCTTTGGCAGTTCTTTTCTTGTTTGCCATTTACCCAACTCAGATTTATTTTACAAATATGGTTTTAACTGAAAGTATAACTACTCTGTTTTTGACCCTTACGGTTTATTTATTTATAAGTAAAAAATATTTTACTAGTGGAATAGCTTTAGCCGTCGCCGCAGCTGTAAGAACAACTTTTCTCCCAGCGTTATTGTTAATCTTCATGTTTTTATTCCTAAATGAGAAATCGGGCTTAAAAAAATTTACTTTAGGTGCCGGACTAATAATACTATTTCTA
Organism: Ignavibacteriaceae bacterium; assembly: GCA_023231105.1. GTDB lineage: Bacteria > Bacteroidota > Ignavibacteria > Ignavibacteriales > Ignavibacteriaceae > UBA1563. The sequence continues at coordinate 24,499 of JALNWB010000019.1, forward strand.
GGTGTTTTGAATTTTATCGGTATCACCAAGTTCCCGGTTAACCAAAGTTATAATTTACTGATTGCAATAAACGGAATGAGTTCATCTATTAACCATGATCTAAGAAATTTCACATCGGAAGAAATAAAGCAGCCAGCAAAAACGTATATTAATTTTGCTTTTAATAAACCTGTTGAATTCACTAAACAGCGATTAAATGCTTTTTATGAACTATGGGGCCCATATCCATTCGAAATTAAAAATAAGTTTATCAAAATTATTTTTGGAATAAGGTTTGGGTTATTTCTATCATGGATAATTTCCCTCATTCTCCTACTAAAAAAATGTATCCGAAACCGTAACGTTTTATTAGTAAGTTATCTGATGACAACCTCGGTTTTTATACTTGTCAGCACCATTATACATTCAGTTTATTTTTCAAGTTTCCGGTTTATTGTTCCTATTGAACCTGTTATGATACCGATGTTACTATTATCAGCTTTCTTTTACTTGGATAAACTCCCATTTGCAAAGTCAACGGAGATTTCATAAAAAGTAATTGGAATTGTTCCAATGGAGATAATTAGTGGAGCGGAACCCGGCTATTTTAATCATCTTAACCCAAGTTGCGCACAGTAAAAAATAAGAGTATGTCGCACTTCAAAAATATACATCCCCATTTTATGATTCAGAAAATTCTGAAAGATTCTGACAGGTACTTTTTTATAGGTACAACTATCTTATCTGTTAAAGTCGTTTTGGTAATAGCAGCGTACCTTCTTAACGGCGTGCAATTTAATGCCTTCAGCCAATATTATTATACTGCATCACTTATACTATTATTTGCTTCATTCGGATTCGACTTCCCATTTGCAAGAGTCGGATTCAGAGTAGAAGTACTTAGTGGACTGCTTTTTGTGCATACGATTTTAGCATCGTTCATTTTATATTTCGGGGGCGGAAACACACAAAACCTAAGTACTACATTTTCATTTATTGTTTACAGTTTTTTCACGGCGCTCGGAGGGATTGTGAGCTTTAGGATGCTGTTCAAGGGAGATTATAGAAGGTATTTTGTAATTATCGTACTACAAACATTGTTGCTTTTCGGGGGACTGTTATTCTATCGTTATACTAATAGAAATTTGTCCTGGGTTATACCAATAACTGCGTCGATTTGGGGGCTGACAACCGTCTATCTTTTTAATGAGAAGGGAAATGCCCCAAGTGTAAGCATAAAAGAATTTTATTCGGCGAGCATATCAAGTTTTATTATTAATAGTGCGGTATCCTTAGGATTGCTTGCAGATAAATATGTGGCTACTCATTATTTTACTCTGGAGACAGCAAACGCTTACACTTTTGCATGGGGAGTAACGGCACCGCTATTTTATATAGGGAACTTTATAGAGAGGGTTCTATATTCGTACTCTTCACTAAACAAGAAGAAGATTTACAGTATGGCGATAATATTGCACGCAGCACTGCTCTTGCTATACTTTGTTCTTGTAATTGAACTGATGACGGGCTACACTCGTTTATTGCCAGGGTTTGTACAACTACCAATTTTCAAAGATATCTTTTGGAAGATGTTTTCTGTCTACAGTATTTTTACTCTACTCCATTTTGCACTGAATGCATTTTTGTTTAAGCTTGTTCCCTTTGCGGTGCAGAAACTAATTGCCGGGATATATTTAGGCTGGGTAGTAACGGCAGGGGCATTTGCGTTGTTCTTCTTTAATGAAATAAAGGGGAGCTACAATGTGGTACTGATAGCTATGTTAGTTTATATTTATGTGCTGCTTGGAATAAAGGGAGGAGTATTACTTTTTGTTTACAGGGGGAAAAAAGGACTTCTGAAAAGGGGAGAAGAATGGAACTAAAAATAAACACTCCGAAGCAATTTGTGAGCGAGATTTTATTATTTCTATTACTCGGGCTGGCACTGCTCCGTACGATCTTTATGCTGTCATCGGTACTATATCTTTCAAGTTTTCTCTTTCTGATGTTACTCATCCTTAATTACCGAGAGCTTAAAGAAAGGGTAATGAGAAGAGGCGGGGAAGTATTTATTTGGTTATACGGAGGATGGGCACTGCTATCAACGGTGTGGTCACAATGGCAGGCAATAACATTCCAGCGCAGCTGTTATCTCTTGCTTTTGCTTATGGGATTGTATGCAGCGTCTATAAATAAAGGCACTAAAAAGGGAGAACACTTTTTCATGGGATTGTTTGTATTAAATGCTTTGGCGGCAGCAATGCAGTATTGGTCACTGGCAGCTGGGATACCGGGAAATAGATGGAGCGGAGGAAATGGGTTAGGGTTTATGGGAGTGTTTCCGCATCAAAATACAGCGGCGATGATTTTACTTTTTACATTACCCGGGTCATTATTTTATCTAACCGATTTGTACTATCAAAAAACTGGAGGACTGAAACTGCAATATATAAAAGCGATAATGGGACTGATAGTTTTCTTGGGTAGCATTGTACTGATTTTCTTAAGCTCATCGCGTTCGGTAATTCTGTCACTTTTTGTTCTGCTTATAAGTTATGGAATTCTAAGCATTGGTTACAGGAAAATACTGAAGTGGAGCGGGGCAGGGTTAATGTTGGGAGCAATAATGTATTTGCTGATTCCCTCACTCCCAAAAGAAATAACTTTTATCATTTATAAGAACTCTGCTTCAGCAACGGAAACTCGATTACCTATGTATATAGAGAGTTATAAAGCGGCAAAGAATGGGGGTATAACAGGACTAGGATTTGGAGTAAGCGATCCCTCACTGCAGCCCCTTATAGGTCATTACGAAGGGGGCCATTTTATCAGAGAGAAGGGAAACAGCGCCTTGGCGATGATCGAAGAGCTTGGTTTGGTGGGGATAGCCTTTTATCTTATTTTTTATTTCAGGAGTTATATAAATTTGTTGAAGCGGTTTACAGAGAAAAACAAAAGGCGAGAAGAAAAGGAGACTATGAAACTATCCGTAGCGTTTTTACTAGCAGCATTAGTCCATGCGCAGTTTGAAGGGTGGTGGGTGGGGATTACATCCTTCGCTTTCATCACATTAATGTACTTACTTTTTTTGACTAATAATTCGGGTATTAAAGGAACTGGCTTGGGAGCTGATAGCCGGGAATAAGCATTGGGGAGAGCATCGCAAAGGTTTAAGGGGAACACCCCAAAATTACATAACGGAATTGTAAAATAAATTGCTTCGGAAAGAAACGACGTGATAAAAAAAATTATTTTGATCAGTATAGCAATTACTTTCACTTTTATAGGCCAGGTGAATTATGAACCGGTGAACAAGGGTGTTTATGAGTACCTAAACAGGCTTTCCGTCGAAGGGTTTTTAACTCTCCACGATGAGATAAAGCCGTTCACAAGGATATATATAGCATCGAAGCTGAAAGAATTACTAGATAAAAGGGAAGAAGGGTTATCCTTGTTAGAAAAAGAGGAATTACGATTTTATATAAGAGATTTTGCGGTGGAATTAGGAAGATTAGGAAAAAATATGAAAAAGTACGAAGCCACTTCAGACTTCCTCTTTTTTGATCATTTTGGAGTGGACAAATACGGCAAGTATAATTTATTTGAGTGGGAAGACTCGCAATTCTCTTTGGTGGTCAATCCAATCTTGGGGCATTCCTATTCGCATATAGCATCCAGTGCATTATCACACCGATGGAATGGGGCAACGATACATGGGTCAATTGGCGGTAGTGTAGCATTCGACTTAATATTTTTAGACAATTTAGAAACAGGTAAGACAGTTGATCTTACTAGGAGGTTTACTAAAAAAACGGGTTACACATTTTTGAAGCTAAACAGTGCAACTTCGCTTGAGTACGATGAAGTCAATGCAAATGTAACTGTATCAAATACTTGGGGAAGTATTACGGTAGGAAAAGATTTTAATTATTACGGTGACGGGATGAATGGGAACTTAATATTAGGAGACAAGGCGCCATCGTTTCCGCAAATAAAAATTGAAGTTTCTCCTGTCGATTGGTTCAAGTTTTCTTATATGCACGGCTGGTTGAACTCACAGGTAATAGATTCGTCAACGATACGGATTAACACAAGTGGGGGGGAAACATTTTTGCATGTACCAAAGTATATTGCAGCACACATGTTTTCATTCACTTTGACAAAGAATATTAATTTATCTATAGGGGAATCAGTTATTTATAGCGACAGATTTCAGCCTATCTATTTAATCCCGGTAATGTTTTTCAGGTTAGCAGATCACTACTTGACGGTTCCTGACAATGCGGCAGGGAATGCCCAGATTTACAGTTCGTTTTGGTATAAAATACCACAATTCAAAACGAAATTCTACGGGGATCTTTTTATTGATGAACTCTCGTTGGAGAAATCATCTAATCCGCAAGCTATTGGCTATACGATTGGAGTAGAGACAATAAACCCCTTGATTAAGGAATCCGAAGTAGTCTTTGAGTATACTAAAATCGAACCGTTTGTTTACTTTCATAGAGATGATGCGCAGTTTTATTCAAACTACAATTATCAACTGGGGCATTGGATAGGAAGCAACGGGGATCAATTGTTTGCCTCGTTTAAGAAAAGAATACTTCGCGGTTTTGATGTGAAGTTGGCTTTTACCTACGTGAGAAAAGGGAGTGCAGAGTCGAAGACAGCCCCAAGATATTTGAAGTCTGATACATTTTTGCATGGGCTGCGAAAAACTTACAAGGATTTAAGCATAGAAGCTAAGTACGAATTGATTCATGACTTGATAGGCAAAGTTTATTACCAATATTCTTATGTTACCGATGAAGATGTTACAAGAACTCCTGCCTGGCAGCTTGGAGTGAATCATTCGTTTGGTGTTTCTCTTCAGTATGGAATTTGATGACTACCTGTGGTAGTTAAAATTGAAGGATTTTAGGAATGAAGCCCCTCGACTTCGCTCGGGAGATTGTAGGATTGATGATGGATGATGGGGAGAATAAGAGACTTTGGGAGGGGAAAGAGTTGAGCAGTAGTCAGTAGTCAGTCGGCAGTTGGCGTTTGAACCAGAACATCATTTATGATGTTTTTTTCGTGGAGCGTTACGCTTTAGCGTGATGCGGAGTTTGGGATTGAAGGACTGTAGGAATGAAGGAATGAAGATAGTAGGAATGATGATTTTTATTATTCGACAACCTGTCCCGTGAATTCTGAGACTATTATTTCACAGGATCGACAATTTCGCCAAAGGACTTTGAATTTTATATTTGCCTTCTGCCTACCGCCTTTCCACTTTTGACTTTCCACTTTGAACTTGCGATTAGCTACGTTACACTTTAGCGTGATGCGGAGTTTGGAATTGATAATTTTTGATGGATGAGGTTTGATGGAAGATGGGGCAGGTTCCTCGACTTCGTTTGGGAGATTGAATAATGCAAAGATCACAAAATTGCAAGATTACAAGATTGAAAATTGATCCGGCAGGGCGGACCGAAAACTAAAAACTGTGAACCGGCGACTGAATAAATGAATTGTTTTGTTTAGAAAATTATTTTATTTTGTGGCACAAATGTGAAACAAAATGGAGATGATAAAATGGCTATTAAAACAGCTATGGTTAGGGCAAGATTGGACCCAGCGTTAAAGAAAAAAGCGGAAAAAATCTTTGAAATTGTCGGTTTAACTGAATCCGAAGCGGTGAGATTATTTTATAAAAATGTTGTAATAACCCGTGGGCTACCTTTTACACTTTCTATTCCTAACGATGAGACTAAATTAGCGATTGAAGAAGCGAGGAGAGGGGAGTTTTCAATAAAACATAATTCGATTGATAGTTTATTTCTGGATTTGAAATCTTGAAATTAAGCGTTGTTTTTACAAAGGGATTTAAGAAAGATTTTAAGAAAATAGAGAAGCATGAAAAGAAATTGTTTCAATTAAAAGAAACTGTTATTTCTCTTACAGAGAGGAAACCTTTAAATAAAAAACTTCTCGATCATCCGCTAAAAGGAGATTATAAAGATTGCAGGGAATGCCATTTAGCGCCGGATTTTTTGTTGATCTATAAGGTTGAAGATGAAACATTAATTCTTGTCCGTTGCGGTTCTCATACAGAACTTTTTGAATAAACCCAGTAGGATGGATGATCCCGTTAAATCCCTTGAAGTCCAGTGAGATTCCGTAAAATAAAAAAGCAAATTTTACGGGACAGGTAGCAAAAGACGCACTGCATAGGACAGGTGGCTTTGTATTTCACTGGACCACCGCAAAGCGGGGCAGGCAGGTTGAAGGATTGAAGGAATTTTGATGTGTGATGGTTGAGGGTTGATGAGTGAAGTTTTTATTCGTCAATCAACAATTCCGCCAAAGGACGGACAGGCGCAAATCGAAAATCCGAAGGGATTGAAGGATTTTAGGAATGAAAGATTTGAGCCAGAGGCTCATCAGCAGAAGGCTGAGATGATTGAAAGAATGATGAATAGAAAAACAAATACAATCGTCAATCAACAATTCCGCCAAAGGACGAACGTGCATAAATCGACAATCAAAAAGTGATTGAAGGGGCAATGATAATTATACAACCGTAGTTTGATATTTCCCAATTTGGGAATTATTCATATATTTACTTATAACTTATGCGGATTATTGCTAGAAAAACTCTTATAAAGTTTTGGGAAAAATATCCCGATTCTGAGCAACCATTAAAATCATGGTTTGATGAAATATCGAATACTCCATGGTCTTCACCGAATGAAGTAAAGAGTCAATATCATAATGCTTCGATAATAACAAAGAAAAGAGTTGTCTTTAATATTAAAGGGAATAGGTATCGTTTAGTAGTTGATATTGAATATAAAATTAAAATTGTTTTTATTGTATGGATAGGCACCCATAAGGAATATGACAAACTAAATGTTAAGGAAATTAAATATGAATAGAAATTTTAGCTTACAGATAAAACCTATAAGGACAAAAAAAACATATAAAGAAGCGCTAGTCAGAATTTATGAATTAATGCAAAAGGATTTGGCTGTAGATAACGACGAGTATGATGAACTGGAATTACTCTCAATCTTGGTTGAAGATTATGAAAAGAAATTTTTCCCGATTAACTTACCTGATCCGATTGAGGCTATTAAATTTAGGTTAGAACAACTCAATTTGGAGGATTCAGCCTTGATATCAATACTAGGGTCTAAAAGCAGAGCCTCTGAAATATTAAATAGAAAAAGGAAATTAAGTTTATCAATGATAAGAGCTCTTAATAATAAACTCAAAATACCGGCTTCTTCCTTAATTGCGAATTATCATGACTAAAGACGTTTGGATTTGAGGATTTTAGGATTGAAGATTGAAGGAATGATGATTGAAGGAATGTAGGATTTGAGGATTATTCATCAATCATAAATAATAAATCCAAAGATGAATAAGAATGAATTAAAAGAGCGTACCAAAAAGTTTGCTCATGATTGTGTCAAATTAGCTTTAATGCTTCCTAATACATTTCTTGGAAATCACTTAAAAGGTCAATTGATTAGATGCAGTACTTCCGTTGCAGCTAATTATCGCGCTGCATGTTTAGGGCAAAGTAAAGCTTCTTTTATTTCAAAATTAAGCATAGTCATAGAAGAATCAGATGAGGCTGAATTTTGGCTGGAATTTATTATTGACGAAAAACTATTATTAATTGAAAATGTACAGACCCTAAAAAAGGAAGCTCATGAATTAGCCTCAATATTTATATCTTCCAGAATGACGGCACAGAAGGATTGATGATTTATGATTGTAGGATTGAAGGATTTGAGCCATAGGCTCATTAGCCTTCGGCTAAGATGAATTAAAACTGCAATTAACAATTCCGCCAAAGGACGGACATAAATGCGCAAATAGAAAATCCAAAGGGATTGATGACTACCTGTGGTAGTTAAAATTGAAGGAATGAAGGATTGATTTTTATTTAATACAAATATGCGTAAATTTGTAAAAAATAAATTACAAATATGAGAAAAAGATTTCTTTATCATCGTCTAATAAAATATCTGGATCATAAAAACGCATTAGTGATAACCGGTATGCGGCAGGTTGGTAAGACTACTTTAATGAAACAGATATTTGATGAAGTTCCCTTTCCGAAATTATGGTTTGATTTTGATAATCCTTTGGATATGCTTCATTTTGAAAATATTGATTATGATGCAATCTATGCTAATCTACTGAAGGAAAGCGACATAAAAGAGGAACGTTTATTTGTATTTATTGATGAGATTCAGAACCTTCCGGAAATTACCAAGATAATAAAATATCTAATTGACAATTATAAAGTTAAGTTTATAGTAACCGGATCATCTAATTATTATTTGAAAAATTTATTTCCGGAATCATTAAGCGGGCGGAAATTTCTATTTATACTGCCAACGATGAGTTTTAAGGAATATTTATTTTTCAAGGATAAGCGTAAAGAAGAAGATATCGGTACTGAAGAGGATATTGATAAAGTATTGAATGAATATTCTTTGTTTGAATTTAAAAAGTATGAGAATGATTATGCCGATTATATGGAGTATGGCGGTTTTCCTGAAGTTGTTACCACTTCCGATATAAAAACAAAAAAAGAAGTCTTGCGGAATATATTTGCTTCATTTTTTGAAAAAGATATCCGTTTACTTTCCGATATAAAAGATATACGGGAATTAAGAGATTTGATCTTATTATTAGTTCCGCGAACCGGTAATATGCTTGATATAACAAAGCTTTCATCCGAGACAGGTATTAACAGAGTTAAATTATATGATTACCTTGAGTTTTTACAGGGAGTATTTTTCATTAAACTTAATCCGAAATTCAATGCAAGTATAGATAGATCAGTAGCCGGTGGGAAGAAAGTATATTTTTCAGATAACGGATTATTGAATGTAATAGGTAGAGTAAATGACGGACAGCTTTTTGAAAATACGGTTGCGAATCAACTAAGTTTATATGGAGAGCTGTCATTTTACAACAAAAGAAATAGCGCCGAAATTGATTTTATACTGAATAAGGAAATAGCATTTGAAGTTAAGTCAAAAGCCAGTGAAAAAGATTTAATAAGACTTGAAAATATTTGCAACAGAATAGGGATTAATAAGAACTATCTAATTAGTTTGAATTATGCGAAAACAGAAAGAACAATTTTCCCTATGTTCTTTTGAGGATTTTAGGATTTGAGCCATAGGCTCATTAGCAGAAGGCTGAGATGAATGATGACTACCTGCGGTAGTTAAAATTGAAGGAATGAAGCCCCTCGACTTCGCTCGGGAGATTGCAGGAATGATGAAGGATGATTGTTGAGGAGAAGTAAAATGTGAAAGGGGCAAGTTGAAAGTGACATGTAAAAATTGAGAAGAAAGCAAGAGTCGTCGGTATAATATCGTCGGCTTTTTTGCTTTATAGGGCAAATTAAAAATAAAATAAAATTTTTTTTTCAGCTTTTTGCTATGAATCGGATCGAGATCTTGCTATGCGATAGAAATAGTCTTTTTGGATAAGGACAAAAATCGTAGAATATTAAAATCTTTATTTATTCGACGAAATTTTTCGTAGTAAATCTTTTATCTCTTTTATGTCTTGTTTTATTTCCTCAATTTCTTTTTCAGCTTTTACGTTTACTTCGAAATCAGTTTCGGCATGGATTTCAGAATGCTTGGATTGCAAATTTTGTCCAACCATAATTAAAGGCATTAAAAATATCTGTATCATATTTGAAATGAATAACCAAAAAACAAAAGCGGGAAACGGATCAAAACGAACTTGTGTGGGGGCGAGCGTATTCCATGTCAGCCACAATATTGTCCAAAAAAATATTATAGCGAAAAAACCAATTGTTCCAACTTTATTGGTGATCCAAATAGCAAATTTTTCCGGTTACTTCAACAAAGTTTTATAAATGTGATTTGCATTTTTCGTATTCATATTATTTGCCTGTTCGATTTTGAATTCTTTTAGTTATGTTTTTCTTCAACTTTAAATATTCATTTCTGAATAATTCGTAATAATGTCAGTAATACATTCAGCCAAAGTGAAAAGATAAAAATTAATATAATAGAGTTACTGCGAAATAAAAAGCTGTTTCTCTGGCTGCAATGTAGAGACAAATATTCTATTTTCCCTTTGCATTGAGCTAAGCTTTTATTAAAACAAAGAGACAAGATTTCTTATCATTTTAATTTTCTTTGTTATAAAAGAAAGCTGTGCTCAAGCGGCTTGGTCGTATTGAGCAACGAAACAAAGTTTGTCATCTCGTTCGTTATTTTAGAAAAAGTTCTGAATTTATTTTGAATCATTTGAATCATTCGGTGGAATCGTTATTTTTTGATTGTCCTTTAAAATATTTTAGGACAAATCGTCAAACGATACATACTATTTTAGGAGCCGCTATGAAGAACTTACAATTAGGTTTATTAGCACTCATCCTCCTCTCGCTGTTTCCTCAGTTAAGTGCTCAGTCTTATCAATTCAAAATCTCTTCAGCCGTTTATAACAAAATAGTTTTTAGCAGACAGGAAAGTCAAAATGATTGGGATTTATGGACTATGGATGTTGACGGAAATAATCAAACTCGTATTCATAACAGCACATCAAATGATGGCGATCCACATTTCAGATTCGATGGTAATAAAATAGTGTTCACCAGGTTCACACAAGCAATGCCGCCAACCGGAGATATTTATGTGATTGATCCTGATGGAAATAATCTTACCAACCTGACATCTGATATTCAAACAGAAGTATCGAGACCCAAATGGAATTGGGACGGAACTAAAATAGTTTATTGTTCAAGTGTGGGGATTGATGACAAAGACATTTATATAATGAATGCTGATGGAACAAATAAAACAGCAATCATCACGGGGAGTAACAACGATGAGTGGCCTAGTTACTCTCCAAACGGACAGTACATTGTCTTTCAAAGATATATCGGCTCCGTTCAAAACCAAAAATCAAAAATATGCAGATATAAAATTTCGGACGGAACCATCACTGAACTGACTGATGGAAATAATCTTGATGAAATGCCGGTCTATTCGCCAGACGGTAATTATCTTCTTTTCAAGAGGGGAACCGCGAACCCGGAAATTTATCAACTTCGGATAGATAACTCATCTTTAACTAATCTTACAAATAATTCGGTTGCGGATGATGCACCAATGTATTCATATGACGGCACTAAAATCGCGTGGATGCAATCATCAACCGGCATGAATTCTGCAGAGATTTGGATAATGAATAGTGACGGTACTAATAAAACACAATTGACAAGCAACAGCGTTGCGGATTTCAATCCTTCTTTTGCACCATTTACTCAAGCGACAGGACCTGAAATAAATATCAAAGGGAATGATCAAGATATTCAGAGCGGCGATGCAACACCAAGCACTTCAAATTATACTGATTTTGGGAGTACTTTAGTTGATGGCGGGTCTGTAACAAGAACTTTCACAACCGAAAATAAAGGGAATCAAAACTTAACTTTGAGTGGTAATCCGATTGTTCAAATCACCGGAACAAACTCAGCGGATTTTTCCGTTTTATCAAATCCATTAGCGACTATTGCAGCTGGAAGTTCGACAACTTTTCAAATTACATTTGATCCTGGAAGTTCCGGTGTAAGAAGTGCAACAGTAAGTATAGCCAACAATGATGCAGATGAAAACCCTTATCTATTTTCGATACAAGGAACGGGCAGTATACCTGCACTACCGGTTTACAATAAAATAGCATTCACTCGTTCGCAAAGTTCAAGTGATTGGGACATCTGGATTATGGAGCGTGATGGAACAAATGAAAAAAAGATTACCGAGAATATATATCGAGATACCAATCCGCATTTCAATCCTTTTGGAACCAGAATTGTTTTTGCCAGATTATTCAGTCAGCAACCTATTCAAAGTGATATAATAGCAATTGATCCGGATGGTAGAAATGAAATTAATCTAACTGATATCAGTTCAATAACTCAAGCTGCACTCTCGCCAAAGTATTCCTGGGATGGGCAATATATTACTTTTGATGTAACCGCCGGTATAGGTAATGGCGACATCTGGATGATGAACGCAGACGGAACGGGTCATCATGCAGTACTTAATTCTACTAGTGGCGACGATAGTTCTCCAGCATTTTCACCGGATGGGCAATGGATAGTATTTCAAAGATTAATCACCACACAACCTGAGCCCAAATGCAAAATATGTAAAGTCAAAATCAGTGATGGAACTGTTGTTGATCTTACGGATGGTAACTACAACGATGAAACTCCTGTATTTTCTGCCGATGGAAATTACATTTTATTTAAAAGAGGATATACTGAGTGGGATTTATTCCGAATGCCATCTGATCACAACCCAAGTGATAATACAACTTTATTGAATATGACGAACCAACCGACCACACCGGATGGAACAGCAAGCTATTCTTATGAAGGAGATAAGATTGTTTATTATACGGCAGTGATGGCTCCCGAAACTGCTGAAATATATATAATGAATTCGGATGGAAGTAATAACACAAGAATCACAAATAATAGTGTAGCCGATTGGGATCCTACATTTTCTCCTGCGCTGCAATCTGGTACTGAAATAAATATCAAAGGAAATGATCAAACTATTCAGAATGGTGATGCAACACCACGCACTTCAGATTATACCGATTTTGGAAGTACATCAGTTGGTGTTGGTTCTCTCACAAGAACTTTCACAATCGAAAACAGCGGTAATCAAAACTTAACTTTGAGTGGTAATCCGATTGTTCAAATCACCGGAACAAACTCAACAGATTTTTCCGTTTTATCAAATCCATCAACGACAATTTCAACTGGAGGTTCAACAACTTTTCAAATTACATTTGATCCGGGAAGTTCAGGAATAAGAAGTGCAATTGTAAGTATAGCCAATAATGATGCAGATGAAAATCCTTACACCTTTACTATTCAAGGGACAGGTACCGCCGCTGCAAACGCTATGTATGATAAAATAGCATTCACTCGTCAGGAAAGTACGAACGATTGGGACATTTGGATTATGGATAGTGATGGGAATAATCAATACTGTCTTCTCAACAGTAGTGAGAAAGACATGAATCCTCATTTTAGTCCAGACGGAAAATATATTGCTTTTTCAAGATCAAGCGGAACCGCTCCAAATTTGATCAACGATGTTTACATAATGAATAGTGATGGAACAAATGTCAAAAATTTGACTGATGATGTTTCGGATGGATGTGTCGGACCAAAATTTTCTTGGGACGGAAGTAAGATTGTATTCTTTCGTAATGTAATGGGAACAGGAAATGTAATATGTACAATGAATTTAGATGGAAGCAATAAACAATATGTGAATGATCAAACAGGCAGCCCGGTTGTAGGTGATTCACCATTTTTTACACCCGATGGACAATGGTTAGTTTTTCAGCGAGTCGATCCGGATAAATTGGAAGGAGCAGTTTATAAAGTTCCGGTTGCCGGAGGCAGCGTAATTCAACTTACCAACGCAACTGATTTTGATGAACTTCCACGCGTTTCTGCAGATGGACAATTTGTAATTTCTAAATTTGATCCGCTGAGAAACGGTATTTCAGATATAGCTAAATTTTCAATTAATCAAACACCTCAGACTTCGGCTGTTTCAAACCTTTCAAATACTCCTGCTGATTGGGAGGATGCCCCGATGTATTCTTACGAGGGAAACAAAATTGTCTTTATGGCTACTTCGGGTGGAACATATAATAGCATGGAAATTTTTGTGATGAATTCCGATGGAACAAATAGAACCAGATTGACAAATAATTCTCAACAAGATTTTGATCCGACATTTTCACCAGCTTCACAGACCATACTGCCAAACGCTCCAACGGCATTAACAGCAACATTAATAACACAAACAAGTTTTACAGCGAATTGGAATGCAGTTATTGGAGCTACCGGATATTATTTAGATGTATCAACCGAAAACAGTTTTACTAGTTTTGTTACCGGATATAACAACAAA
>JALNWB010000020.1 GCA_023231105.1 Ignavibacteriaceae bacterium
GCATCCGGCAACATCTTCAATCGTATTGAAAAAATCTTGCGGATACGGATGTTTATATTTCCAGCGATTGTAATATTCCGTCATCGCAGCATTGAACGTTTCTACTCCTAAAACATCTTGCAGCATTACCAGTACAGCGCCAGGTTTCATGTATGCCATTACACCGTATTCCGCTGGAGGGATTGCATACGGATGTGATAAAATTGATGCACCAATATTGGCTCGCGCTTCCATCAAATAAACGCGTTGTTCAAATTGTCGTTCATTGTTGTTCGGAATATTTAACCACGAATATTTTTTTACAAATTCTTTATGAAACAAACCGTCGTTCCCCGACCAATCTTCAATACAATTTGAAGTGATGTATGTGGTAAAACCTTCATCCATAAACGGATGACTTGTTTCGTTACTTCCAACCATCATCGGATACCATTCATGTCCGAGTTCATGCGCGATAACAATTTCCAATTCATTCGTTATAGGGTCACCTTCAGAGGCAAAGATCATCATCGGATATTCCATTCCACTGACGGGACCGGAAACCACCGTAGCCTGCGGATATGAATATTTACCATACCTTGCGGAGTAAAATTCGATTGCATGTTTTGCCATCTTTGCGCCTTCATCCCAATTTGAAGCGTCACTCATAATCATCGGAATTGAAGCGCGATAGTCTTTGGCTTTGTAAAAAGCGTAGATGTTAACATCGTCTTTTGTTTTTGTTCCGTCCCAAACAAAATCGGGAGAAGCAGCCCACGCAAAGTCGCGTATATTTTCCGCGGTGAAATGCCATGTGCGTTTTTTCTCTTTAACGACATTAGTGGTGTCGCCGGATTCGACCGGTAAAATTATTTTTGAGACAGAATCTTTTGAAAGAGAATTAAATCGTTTTAATTGTTCTGCACTTAGAATTTCGTCTGCGTTCTTAAGAGTTCCTGTTGAAGCGATTATATAATTTGCCGGCAGAGTTAATTTTGCATTCCAATTTCCATATTCAAGATAAAACTCTGCAATGCCAAGGTATTGGGTTCTATCCCATCCGTGTTGATCATCGTAAACAGCAACTTGCGGATACCATTGGCAAATTCCAAAATCATTCCCCTCGCTTCCGGTGCGAAGTGAAGGGTTAAGAGGAATATCATAATTCCATTCAATAGCGATTTCAATTTTTGAATTTGGGAGAAGCGGTTGAGGCAATACTGTTTCCATTAGTGTTTCATTAATTTGCGGAAGCACAGTTTTCCCATCAATTAAAATTTTTTCAATCTCAATTCCTTTTGTTTCTCCATACGCGCGTGAATTTTGCGTATTGTTTTTTCTTGGTGAAGAATCTTTGCGGAAAATATTTTGATATAAATGCCACACAAGTGATTTCAACGTATCGGGAGAATTGTTTGAATAGGTAATTATTCCTTTTCCGTTAAGAAGTTTTTTCTGCGGGATTAACTCGGCTTCAATGTTGTAATCAACTTGCTGCTGCCAAAATGTTGAAGCTGGTTTTCCATTGGAAAGTCGAGTTCCATCTTTAGAAAATGATTGAGAAGGGATAATCCATAAGAGGAAGATGAATAGGAGCGTTGATTTCATTGTTCACCTTTTAAATTTATCGTAAAGTTAAAATATTTAAAAACAGTAGGACAGAATATTATTCTGTCCTACGAATAGTAAAAAAAGTTTGGTGCAAAACATGTGTTATTAACTATTAACCACCGACTCATCATTCACTCTTTGCACCAGAAAAGCTGCGATAAGTAAAAATGCGCCACCCATAATAACTGCAGCTAAGCGATTGTTATCAAGGAGATGAAGCATTATCCAACCGAAACCAAGAGATGCGGCAATTTCAGGAAGTACAATAAAGAAATTGAAAATTCCCATATACACTCCCGTTTTTCCTTCGGGTAAATGTCCCGCTAAAATTGCATACGGCATCGATAAAATGCTTGCCCAAGCAATTCCGATTCCTGTCATTGAGAAAAGAAGTAAAAATTTATTATGAATGATCGCGACTGATAATAAACCTAAAGCGCCAAGTGCTAAACAAATGCCGTGAGTAATTTTTCTTGAAGTTAACTCTGCAAGTTTTGGCAAAACAAAAGAAACCGCAAAAGTAATTATTGAATACATTGCGAAACAAAGTCCCGCCCATTCAATTCCTTCTTTATAAAGAGGAGAAAGTTCATCCGGAGCGCCAAAAACATTTCTTGCAACTGCAACGGGGAAGTAAAGCCACATGCAGAAAAGTCCGAGCCATGTAAAAACTTGAACCCACGCAAGTTGACGCATGGTTTGCGGCATCTCTTTAATCGATTCAAAAATTTCTTTAGCGGATTTGAGCAAACCTTTCTTTTCTTTTTTCAATCGTTTAAAAGCTTCCAAATCATCGGGCGGATATTCTTTAGTTTTGAAGATCGTCCAAAGGACGGCAGCAATAAATGCAAACGCGCCCATATAAAATGAATATCGGACGGTTATCGGAATAGAACTTTTATCAGCTGCATCCTGCACTAAATGAAAAACATTTGTGAGTAAATATGGGAGAGCCGAAGCAATTACAGCGCCGAGACCTATAAACAAACTCTGCATTGCAAATCCGCGTGTTCTTTGTTCTTCCGGCAGCATATCCGCAACGAAAGCGCGAAACGGTTCCATGCTGATGTTGATGGATGCATCAAGTATCCAAAGCAGTCCGGCAGCCATCCAAAGCGTTGGGGAATTCGGCATCAAAATTAAAGCAATTGAACTAAGGATAGCGCCAACTAAAAAGTAAGGGCGGCGTCTTCCTAATCTTCCCCAGGTTCTGTCACTCATATTTCCGATAATTGGTTGGATGAGCAATCCCGTTAACGGAGCCGCAAGCCACAGCATCGGAATTTGATCCGGCTTTGCGCCGAGATATTCATAAATTGCGCTCATGTTTGCCATCTGCAAACCCCAGCCGAATTGAATTCCTAAAAACCCAAAACTCATGTTCCAAATTTGCCAAAAAGAGAGAGCCGGTTTTTTCATGTTAAATTCCTTTGCCGTTTGATAAAGAGAAAGTTTCTTTTGTAATTTGAGACAAAAATTAATTGATTTTTCTATACCGTGCAAGGGTAGGGTAAATAAAGCAGGTTGTTGAACAATAAGGCTGTAGGCTGTTAGGCTATAGACTGTTAGGATGAAGGTTGTTTGTAAATCATTGTTGCGAGATTATTTTTTTTAAAAGTTGCGACTGTACTATTCCAATTACAAAAAAGTTATGATAAAATTAGCAGATATATTAAACCGTGTTTCTTCTATGGCTTACTCCGCTTTCTTCTATTCTCCATTAAAGAGCGGTGATGAGGAATCTTATTACTTTTCTGAGCCGGAGGAAATTCACTTCATCAAAGATTTGGAAAAAGTTGGCGGTTTTTTATCCCGTTTAGATGAGATCAACAAAAACAATTCTTTCGGTTATACTATCCTTCCTTATGAATTGGGATTTTTATTTGAGAGAAGATTAAGAAAATTATTAACGCAAAAAGATGAAAGAGCAATTCTTGAGAACTCGTTAATTGTAACTTTTAATAAACGAAATGCTAATAGAATAAAAACAGCCGATATAGATTTTCGGGGGATGGAAGAGCAACATGTTGATGTCGGTAATTTTAAGTTGAATGAATCTAAAAATTCTTTTACCAACAAAGTTGAACATATAAAAAACCTAATTGCCGAAGGAGAAACGTATCAAGTTAATTTAACTGCAGCGGCTTCATTTCAATTTAAGGGAAGTGTTGAAAAGTTGTTTTACAATTTATTATTGAAGCAGTCGGCTGAATATTCAGCGTTCATTAATCTTCCTAATAAAAATATTCTTTCGCTTTCACCGGAGTTGTTTTTTAAACTTGAAGGGAATAAAGTTACTGCTAAACCGATGAAGGGAACCGCAAACCGTGGGAAAAATATTCAAGAAGATTTGAGAAAGGAGGAGGAATTATTTCTCAGTGAAAAAAATCGGGCTGAAAATTTGATGATCGTTGACCTGCTGCGAAATGATCTTGGGAAAATCAGCAAGCAAAATAGTGTCTCAGTTAAAAAGCTTTTTGAAATTGAAAAGTATGAATCCCTTTTTCAAATGATTTCAATTATAAAAAGTACTTTGAAGAATCATACAAAAATTTCTGATTTGATAAAAAGCATTTTTCCATGCGGTTCTATTACCGGCGCTCCGAAAATTAGAACGATGGAAATTATCCACCGGTTGGAAAAAATTCCACGCGGAATTTATACCGGCTCAATCGGATTGTTACTTCCCGAAAAAAGTATTTTTAATATCGCAATAAGAACTGTAGAACTTAACAAAACAAACAAAATTGGAAATATTGGTCTTGGCGCCGGGATTACTTGGTGCAGCAACGCAAATGAAGAGTATAACGAAGTCTTATCAAAAGGTGCTTTTCTAACTCAGCCTGTGAGTGAATTTGAAATATTTACCTCGCTCATTTTTGAAAAAGGGAAACCTTTTTTGCTGAAACAGCATCTACACCGACTTAAAAGTTCAGCAGAATATTTTTTGTTTTATTTTGATACCAAAAAAGTGCAAAAAGAATTAACTAAATGTTACGACTCTTTGCGTGAAAAGAAATATTACAAAATAAAAGTATCCGTAAATAAATTTGGTAAACTAACCATTACAAAAACCGAACTAAAAAATAATTCGCAGCAATGGATGGAGAACGCAAGAGTCATTATTTCAGACACAAAAATAGATTCTCGTAATTCGTTTCAGTATTTTAAGACAACCAATAGAGAGCTTTATACCACAGAACTTCAAAAATATAAAGTAGCTGGATTTGATGAAGTTTTGTTTCTAAATGAACAAAACAACCTGACTGAAGGCACAACTACAAATATTTTTATCTTCCACAATGGTAAATGGAAAACTCCTCCAATTTCTTCCGGAATATTAAACGGTGTTTATAGAAATTATTTCATTAAAAAACATGAAGTATCGGAAGAGGAAATATCAATATCTGATTTGAAACACTCCGAAAAAATAATTTTGACTAATGCTGTCCGGAAAGAAATATCAGTTAAAGAAATCGTTTTTAAGGGAAAGACAATATTTCGCCGTAAATGAAGAAAGAAAAGTAAAATATTTTTTCTATCTTTAAAGAAAGAAAGACAAAATCTCTTAATGACAGAGCAATCGAAACATATTATTTCAAGGAAAAAAGAGCATCTTGAGTTATGCAAAACGGATGCGGTTCAATTCAAGGAAAAAACTTCCGGTTTTGAAAAGTACGATTTTCTTCATTCCGCTATTACCGAAGCGCAAATTGATAAAATAGATTTATCAAAAAAGTTTTTCGGTAAAAAAGTTACCTATCCATTTCTAATTTCCTGCATGACGGGTGGAACTACCGAAGGAGAAAATATTAATCTTCAATTAGCGGAAGTTGCTGCCGATTTGAATATCCCTTTGGGTTTGGGGAGTTTGCGTTTTGCATTGGAAACAAATGACTATGATGAACATTTTAAACAAATCCGCAAAGCTGCCAAAGCTGTTCCGCTGCTTGGTAATATTGGTGGAGCGCAGATTATTAAGATGAAATCTTTTAAGACGTTGTTTCATCTTCTTGATAAAGTTGAGTCGGATGTTTTGGTTGTTCATCTAAATCCGTTGCAGGAACTTTTGCAGAAGAATGGAGAACCGAATTTTTATGGAATTAAAAAGTCACTGGAAAAGTTGGTTAAACAATCTTCGATGCCAATAATTGTTAAGGAAGTTGGTTCGGGAATTTCTAAAAAGTCAGCGCAAGTTTTATTGGATTTAGGAATTGCCGGAATTGATATTGCCGGCGCCGGTGGAACAAGTTGGGCTGGCGTTGAAATCCTTCGAAATAAACAATCAACCGAAAATCCTTTTTGGGATTGGGGATTGCCCACAAGCTATTGCATTAAAACTGTTGCCGAATTAAAAAAGAAAAATAAATTTATGTTAATCGGTTCCGGTGGTATTAATTCTTCGTTTGATGCTGCCAAAGCTTTAGCGCTTGGAGCAGATTTTACCGCTTCTGCCAGAATAATTCTTCAAACGTTAATAAAGGATCAACAAGCAGGCGTTATCACACTTATTAAAGACTGGTTTGAAGATGTTAAGCAGATAATGTTCCTAACCGATTCACAGAATTTGCGTAGTTTTGGGAAAGAAAAATTAATCTTAAAGAAGGACTGCTATTGATTTCCGAAAAAGATTTTCATTCTTTAATAGAAAAAGAAAGAAAAACTATTGATGCAAAACTGAAAAAAGTTTTAGCGAAAAGAAAACCCCGTTCTTTATATGAACCATCAGATTATATTTTAGCCGATCAAGGGAAAAGACTGCGTCCGCTACTTGTTTTATTTTCTGCAAAAGCAGCCGGTGGAACATATGAACTGGCTTACAACGCTGCTTTAGCGGTTGAAATGCTGCACAACTTTACGCTTGTGCATGATGACATTATGGATAATGCCGACAAACGCCGGAATAAATTAACCGTTCATATTAAATATGATGTGAATACCGCGATACTTGCCGGCGATGGATTGCTTGCTGTTGCATATGAATATCTTTTAAAAGATTTAATTGTTCCGGGAAATGAAGTTGTAAAATATTTCACCAAGGGATTAGTTGAAGTTTGTGAAGGACAAAGTTTAGATAAAGAATTTGAGTTGAAAAAATCCGTTTCAATAAGTGAATATAAAATCATGATCACAAAAAAAACCGCTGCAATGGCTGAGATGTGCTGTGCAATTGGCGCACAGATAGGTGGCGGTTCAACTAATGAAATAAAAGCTCTTTCGCTTTATGGTAGAAATCTCGGCATCGCTTTTCAAATTCAAGATGATCTTCTTGATATTGTTGGCGATGAAAATGCTTTCGGCAAGAAGATCGGCGGAGATTTAATTGAAGGGAAGAAAACATTCCTTTTTCTAAAAGCATTGGAAAAAGCAAAAGGGAAAGAAAAAGTATCACTTGAAAAAATTATTGTGAATAAAGGTATTCAACCCGATGAAGTTGATGATTATAAAAAACTATATCAGAAACTCGGCGTTTTGGAAGACGCACAAAAAGAAATTGTTAAATACACGCGCAAAGCGCTTCAACAAATAATTTATATAAAAAATGAAAGCGACAAACAACTTTTCACATTTCTTGCTCACTCACTTATTAAGAGAACAAAATAATGATTGAAACTACGGTTAAAATAATTAACAAAGCCGGACTTCATACTCGTCCCGCAGCAACAATAGTTAAAATTGCTTCAAAGTATAAATCGGAATTTTTTATTTCGAAAGACGGACTGCACATTAACGGCAAAAGTATTATTGGTGTGATGACTTTAGCCGCAGAAATGGGGAGCGAACTTCATTTATCCTTTGAAGGTGAAGATGAACAACAAATGAATGACGAAATTTGCGGATACATTCAAGGAGGTTTTGACGAACTATGAAAGGATTAAAAGAAATATTAAAACACTCCGATAATTATCTTACCGGTATTGCTGCGGCTCCCGGACTTACTATCGGGAAAGCTTATGTATTCGCAAAAGAAGTTTTGCAAATCAATCATAACGAAATAACGGAAATTGATGAAGCGATTTCTCTCTTCCATGAAGCTCTGGAAAAATCTCAGCAAGAATTACGAAAAATTTTCGGTTTTGCAAAAGAAAAAATGGGTGAAGTACGTGCGTCGATTTTTGAAGCTCACCTGATGATTTTGGATGACCCTGTCTTGATCGGGAATATTACGGAACGAATAAAACAAGAAAAAAAATTCCCGGAGTTTATAGTTGATGATGAGATTTCGAAGTATCAGCAGTTAATGTTTGGCGCATCCGAACATTATATGAAGGAGCGTGCGCTTGATATTGAAGATATTAAAAACCGAATAATCAGAAATCTACAAAAGAAAAGATGGCAGTCAAAAATACCTTTAGAAGCGATTGTTGTAAGCGGAAATTTAACTCCGGCGGATACTATTCTTTTTACAAAATCTTCCGCGGTCGGATACGTAACAGATCATGGCGGATTAACTTCCCATGCGGCGATAATTGCACGCTCGTTAAATCTTCCGGCTGTTGTTGGTACGCATAATGCAAGTGAAAAAATTAAAGATGGTGATCTACTGATAATAGATGGATTTCATGGAATTATTTTTATTAATCCCGATGAACATCAAATAAAATATTTTTCCGAAAAAATAAAACATCTTTTTGAGATCAACCAGGAATTGCAGGGATTAAAGGATAAGCCTGCTGAAACTCTTGACGGGAGAAAAATAAATCTTTTAGCTAATGTTGATGTTAGCGGTGAAATTGATGTTGTAATTACAAATGGGGCAAAAGGTATCGGTCTATTCCGTACCGAACAAATAATTGAAGAGATCGGTGAATTCCCGGATGAAGAAGAACAGGTAAAAATTTATTCAAAACTTGCCGACAGAATATATCCTGAAAGTATTACCATCCGCGCCTTTGATATTGGTGGCGATAAAGTAAGACAATTTGATTTACAGGAAGCCAATCCGTTTTTAGGTTTACGCGGTGTCCGGCTTCTATTGGAAAACGAAAATCTCTTTAAAGTTCAAATAAGAGCGGTGTTAAGAGCCAGCATCCATAAAAATGTTAATTTCATGATCCCGATGGTTTCCACGTTACAGGAAATTAAAAAAACAAAATTGTTAATTGATGAATGCAAGACAGAACTTCATCATGGAAAAATTCCTTTTGATAACCACATGAAGATTGGAATAATGATTGAGGTTCCATCGGCAGCGGTTATGTCGCGAGATTATGCGGCGGAAGTTGATTTCCTCAGCATCGGAACAAATGATCTTATCCAATATTTAATGGCGGTTGATAGAGGGAATGATTACGTCTCCGGTCTTTATCAGGAGTTTCATCCTTCGGTAGTTAGAACGTTATCGCATATTGTTCTTGAAGGGAAAAAATCGAAAGTTATGATTAGTATTTGCGGTGAAATGGCTGCCGATACACTTGCTGTTCCACTGCTTGTAGGACTTGGTTTGGATAGCTTAAGCGTTTCGCCTTCAGCGATTCCTTCGGTCAAAAGAACAATCCGCGCGCTTGATTATTCCAAAGCAAAAAAATTAGCGGAAGAATGCCTCAATCTTTCGTCAGAAGAAGAAATTATAAAAATAATCGAAAAATTCTTTAAAGATAATCTTATTCAACGTACAAGGAACATTTTATGACCATTACTGAATTAGTTAAAAAATACGACCCGGAAAATCAATTTGAAGTTTTAAAAAATTCTTATCAACAGATTGAGTATGCGAAGAACAATCAATATGATCTTGCCGGGATTGACACTTCAAAAATAAAAAATATAATTGTTAGCGGTTTGGGTGGTTCGGCGATTAGCGGCGACTTAATGGTGAACTTCTTGCAGAACGAAATTGCACTTCCGATGCAAGTAAACAGAAATTATTCTTTACCGAATTATGCTAATGAATCAACTCTTCTGCTTGCATCTTCGTATTCGGGAAATACGGAAGAAACAATTTCAGTTTTAAATGAAGCTTTGAAACGAAAATGCCAAATCATTTGTTTAACAACCGGAGGAACGGTAAAAGAAATTGCTGATCGAGAAAAACTTCCTACCGTTATTCTTCAAAAAGGTTTTCAGCCACGCTATTCGTTAGGATTAAGTTTTTTCAGTCTGCTTAAAGTATTACAAACTCTGCGGCTTGTTACCACTTCACAAGAAATAATTGATAAAACAATTCTTCTTTGGAAGAAAAGGGGAGAAGAATTTTCAACAGAAAATAATTATTCATTTCAAGTTGCTGAAAAACTTGTTGGCTTTCTGCCGGTAATTTATTCAACTGCTGATTTAACTTCATCTGTCGGCAATAGATTCAAATGCCAGATAAATGAAAATTCAAAAATGCACGCTTTCCATAATGCATTTCCGGAATTGAATCATAACGAAATTATCGGTTGGGAAACTTATGATGAACGCGTTGCAAAGTTGAAAGCAGTTTTTATTGAAGAAGTCACAACTCATTCGCAAATTAAAAAACGATTTACAATTACATCCGAATTACTAACAAAAGCTGGAGTTGAAATAATTTCATTATCAAGC
Organism: Ignavibacteriaceae bacterium; assembly: GCA_023231105.1. Lineage (GTDB taxonomy): Bacteria > Bacteroidota > Ignavibacteria > Ignavibacteriales > Ignavibacteriaceae > UBA1563. The sequence goes on from JALNWB010000020.1 coordinate 10,117, forward strand.
GCTGAAGCATCATTTCAAGAGCGGCTGCTTGATTTAATTTATTTGACAGATTGGATTTCTTATTATCTCGCAATCCAACGTGGTAAAGATCCAAGTGAAATAGAATATATTCATCTTTTAAAAAAGCGATTAGCTGAATAAAGTAAGAAAATAAATGTCTGAAATAAATAAAATTTTAACCTACTTGACGGTGAGGCAGGGTGCCGATGACAATTTTATTAATCAACAAGTTTTTGGAAGATTATTAAAAGAGGTTGGTTATGAATTTAATTGAAACAGGAATAGAAAAAGGACTTGTGAGATTTGATGAAGAACGAAACTTTATCACTTACATTCATCAAAATATAAAACGCAGTTTTAACAACCCCGAAGAAAAAGTTCAGGCAGAAGCATTTATGACTTTGGTGAAGAAATGACTGAAAAATATTTTACCGCTAAACAACAAGCGCTCGATGATTATCCAATTTTTATGGCAATAGCAGAAGACATTGGTTATGATGCAACAGGCAGAAGTACAGGCAAAAATGAATTACCCGAGATAAGCAAAGAGTTATCCCTGTTTATTCAACACATCAACAAAGCAGAAAAATAATGGGCAAGACAAAAAATAAAACCATCAATGTAAAAGGAACCGAGATTTCGATTATTACGAAAAATAATAATGATTACATTTCTTTAACCGATATGCTCAAAGCCAAAGACGGTGATTTTTTTATATCTGACTGGCTTAGAAATAGAAACACTGTAGAGTTTCTAGGAATTTGGGAGAGTGTTTACAATCCCGATTTTAATTATGGCGAATTCGCCATAATTAAAAGTCAAGCAGGGTTGAACAATTACAAGATAAGCGTTAAAGAATGGGAGGAGAAAACAAATGCAATTGGGCTTAACGCAACTGCCGGTAGATATGGGGGAACTTATGCACATCCTGATATTGCCTTTGAGTTTGGGATGTGGATTAGTGCTGAATTTAAGATCTACCTGATAAAAGAATTTCAAAGACTCAAAGACGAAGAGAACCAGACTAAACATTTGGAGTGGAATCTTCAACGCACCCTTGCAAAAATTAATTACCGTATTCATACAGACGCTATTAAAGAAACCTTAATTCCCACAGTGATTACAAAACAGCAAATAAATTTCGTTTATGCCAATGAAGCTGATTTGTTGAATGTTGCGCTCTTTGGTATAACCGCTAAAGAATGGCGAGATCAAAATCCAGAGAAAGAAGGAAACATACGTGATTACTCGACTCTGGAACAATTAGTTGTTTTAACAAATCTTGAAAGCATTAATTCTGTTTTACTAAGACAACAACTACCGCAAAGTGAGCGCTTAAAAAAACTTAACGAAGTAGCTATTACACAAATGAAATCTTTATTGATGAACTATAATTTGAAAAAGTTGAAGTAAAGAATGCCGGAAAGCACTTATACTATTTCTCCTACACTAAATAAGAATAAGATCTTTCTGCTTCAAAAAAGTGAAGTTGAAAAATCTTTAAGCCCGCTTTACTATTCATCTTTTCCAATGAAAATTTCTCATAGTAAAAAACTTAAAGAAATTGCGTTCATAAATCTTACACGACCAAGACCAAGACCAAAGTTTGAAAGTGAAGACCTTGTTCCGTATGTTGGTTTACCTGAAATAGATGAACATCCAAATCCATTGTTGAAGTTGCAATGAGACCTTACAAAGAAGTTGCTGGGAGAAATATTATGAAGAATTTAACGGAAGAAGAAATACTAAACATTTTCAAAAAAACGGAAGCTCTTTTAAACGGACATTTTCTTTTGACTTCCGGTAGGCATAGCAACGTTTATTTCCAATGTGCAAAAGTACTCCAATACCCAGAATATAATAATATTATTTGTGCCGCAATTGCCGAACATTATAAAAATTTTGAAATTGATACGGTAATAGCTCCGGCAATCGGCGGAATAGTTGTTGGGCAAGAAGTCGCGCGCCAATTAAATAAGCGGTTCATTTTTGCTGAAAGAGAAGATAAAAAATTAAACTTACGCCGCGGTTTTTCAATTGAAAAAGGGGAGCGGATACTTGTTTGCGAAGATGTTGTGACAACCGGCGGTTCTGTTTTTGAGGTTATCGACATCATTAAACAAAGCGAAGCAGTTCCCGTTGGCGTTGGGTTCATTGTAGATAGGAGCAAAGGAAAAGTTCAATTCGGCGTGCCTCAAAAAAGCGTTGTTTCACTTGATGCCATATCTTATGAGCCGGGAAATTGTATTTTGTGTAAGGAAAACATTCCATTTATTAAACCTGGTTCGCGAAAAATTTTATGATCAACAAATTGTTAGAGCATTTTCGAACTAATATTAACAACGATTTACTATACATCGCCATCATCAGTTTTGGTGTTGCCGCGGTTCTAATTGTTTTCGGGAAAATGATCTCGCTAACATTAAGAAAATTATTAAAACCGATTGTTAAACGTTCCAAAGCCAAAATTGATGATCAGATGTTTGAGCTAATGAAATCAACATTCTTCAAGATCATCATTTTGATTGGATTATCTGTTGGATTGGGAATTTTCAAAAGCGGGTTATCGTTACAGTCAGGTAACCCTCCGCAAAAATTAATTACCTATTATCCTTATTTCGAAGATATCGTAATAGGAGCCGACTACGCTTTGTTTTTATTGATCGTCGTCATCATTTTAGTTGTAAGTTTCAGAACAGTTACAATATTGTTCAACTGGTATTCAGGAAAGATTGATGCCGGAGAAAACAAAAATTTAAGCGGAAGTTTGTTCCCGCTGCTCCAAAAATTAAGCAAAATGCTTTTAACTGCTCTCGCATTTGTTATTGTTTTGGCAAAGTTTCATATTGACATCAGTGGATTTATAGTTTCGCTTGGTGTAGGTTCTCTTGCTATAGCATTAGCCGCCCAGGAAACAATATCAAATATGATTTCCGGATTTATTATTATGACCGATAGACCTTTTCGTATCGGTGACAGGATAAAAGTTAATCCGGACTTAGTTGGTGATGTAATTGAAATTGGAGTTAGAAGTACAAAGGTTCTGGATTTCGATAATAATATTATAATTGTTCCAAACAATGATATTGTAAAATCGCGGATTGTTAATCTAACATATCCTTCCGCTCTTTCGCGAGTGGTTGTAGAAGTTATGGTTTCTTATAATTGTGATATTGACAAAGTAAAAAAGATTCTGATTTCTGTTGCAGAGAATAATCCTTTAGTTGCAAAGTCTCCCGCACCGGATACTTTTTTAACTAAATTTGATGATTCAGGAGTAAGTTATCGCTTGACAGCTTTTACGGAAAATTATCAAAATAATGCGAAACTCGGAAGTGAATTAAGAGAAGCGATCTTAATTGAATTTAGAAAAGAGAAAATAGAAATCCCATTCCCCCAAATGGATATTCGATTACAAAAAAATAATGAGAGCTAAAATGAAATATTTTATACTTTTTATAAGTCTGTTCATTTCTTTAAATGGACAAATCAAATTTGATTCTTATTTTGAAAACAAAACGTTGAGGATTGATTATTATCATTCCGGCGATAATTCAAGTGATGAGTATTCATTCGATGAATTGCGTGAAGAACCATATTGGGGCGGATCTCAAACACATCTACTAGATTTGTTCAACTATGGTAAGTATAAAGTTGAGGTAGCTGATTCTGCTACAAATAGTGTGCTTTATTCAAAGTACTTTTCAACATTATTCTCGGAATGGCAAACCACCGCAGAAGCAAAATTATATAAAAAAAGTTTTAACGAGTCAGTTGTTTTTCCTTTCCCTAAAAAGACGGTCATTGTTTCGTTATTTTCAAGAGATAGAAGAAATGAGTTGCACAAAAAGTTTACCATGGTTGTAAATCCAAAAAATTATTTTATCGCAAAAGATAGAAGGAACGAATTTCCAAATTTCAAGGTTAGCTACTCTGGAGACCCGTCTAAAAAAGTTGATATAGTAATTATACCGGACGGTTATACAGCCGGTGAAATGGATAAGTTCAAAACTGACTGCAATAAATTTGCTCAATACCTTTTTAACGCTTCGCCTTACAAAGAAAATAAAGAAAGCTTTAATATTTGGGGAATAGAAGCTCCTTCGAAAGAAAGCGGAACCGACATACCGGGGCAAAATATTTGGAAAAGGACGAACGTCAATACTACATTTTATACTTTTGATGAAGAACGATATTGTATGACTTCCGATTATAAAGCAGTGCGCGATTATGCCGCGAATGCGCCATACGATCAAATCTATATTTTGGTGAACTCCTCCAAATACGGCGGCGGATCAATTTACAATCATTATTCCGTCTGTGTAGCTGATAACTTTAAAAGCGAATACATCTTTGTTCATGAGTTTGGACATGGGTTTGCGTTCCTCGGGGATGAATACTACACAAGCTCAACAGCATATTTGGATTTTTACCCGACCGACATCGAACCGTTGGAAGCAAACTTAACTACGAGAGTTAACTTCGATGCTAAATGGAAGAACATGGTTGACAAAGATATTCCAATTCCAACTCCAAATGATACAACCTATAAAAATAAAGTCGGTTTGTTTGAAGGAGGCGGTTATATGGCGAAGGGTATATATCGTCCAAGTTATGATTGTTCAATGAAATCGGCATCAGTTAACAACTTTTGTCCCGTTTGCAAAAAAGCAATTCAAGAAATGATAGATTTTTACTCTAAATAATTTTTTTAACTGGTCGCGTTCTAAATATTTTCTAACAAAAAAAGAGTATCATGTTTTACCGGGATCTTCATCAAACAATAGAGACAATAACTTCAAAGTTCTTTGCAGTAGAAATTGATATGCTCGTAACGGTTGTTCAGGAACTTGTTAAGAAGCAAGATATTCAAATTCTCGGTGGAAGAATTTGGAGATTTTCATTAGAAAAACAAGGCTATGAGCTCGTTTATCAAACTGCGAAGAAATCTAAAATAAATTCTGATTTTATTCTTTCGATAAGTGATTACCCGCTGTTTGATAATTTGGAAAAAGAGAGAACGGTTCTGCGATCAGAGACGAATGATTTTCTGAAGAAAAAAGGAATTGCAAAATACTATGCTTCCGGCGTAGGGAACAAAGTTAAACTGAATGGGAAAAAATATTACGAATATCTTTTAGCATTTAACAGTTCAAGCGTAAGTTCAGAGTACAAATATTCGTTGAATATTATTGCTACGGTCGTAACTTCAAAGTTGAAGCAATGGCGCTCATCCAAAAGCGAACGCTCGATAAAGGCTGATATTGACAAAGCCCGTATTCTTCAAAAATCAATTCTTCCGCAGCATGAATACCCGTTCTTTGATTTTGATTTATACGGAATTACCTATCCGGCAGAAATTGTCGGCGGCGATTTTTTTGATTATCTCGAAATCGGCGATGACAAAGATCGATTGGGAATTGTTCTCGGCGATGCTGCAAGTAAAGGAATAGCTGCAGCTGCAGAAGCGATGTACATCTCCGGCGCTATCCGCATGGCGATGACATTCGAAATAAAAATTGTAACGCTGATGAGAAGAATAAACACTCTTGTGAATAAAATTTTCAGCGATGATAAATTCAGTTCTTTCTTCTACGGCGAGTTGTCAAGTGATAAATCAGGCTTATTTCTATATGCTAATGCCGGACACAATCCGCCTTTCTTTTATAAAATAAAAGAGAAAAAAATATATTATCTAAACCCAACCGGTCCTGTTTTGGGTCCGGCGCCAAAAGCAAATTATACGGTGGACAGCATCCTTTTTGAAAAAGGAGACGTGCTTCTAATTTACAGTGACGGAATGATAGACTCCGCAGATAAAAATTTTGAACCTTTCGGTGAAAAGAAAATTGAAACAATTTTAACAGAAAATGTTCATCGTTCATCAAAAGAAATTGCCGCGCTTCTTATTGAAGCGGTTGTAAAATATTCGGAAGGGGGAGAGTACAATGATGATAAAACAGTTGTTGTAATTAAGAAAAAAGAAAATTAATTTGGGACAAGTCAATTAACTATCATAAATAATAATTGAAATGATTTACTCCATTAATCCCGCGACGGAAGAACTTATCACCGAATATGAAGAATATTCAGATCAAAAAATTATCGGCTGTATAGAAAAAGCAGACAAGGCTTATCATTCCTATAAAGAAGTGCCTCTCGACAAAAAAATTAGTCTAATGCTAAACGCCACTTCAATTTTAGAAAAGCAAAAGGAAGAATTTTCTAAATTGATGACCGTTGAAATGGGCAAACCTATTGTACAGTCGCGCGCGGAAATAGATAAATGTATTTGGCTTTGCAATTACTATTGTGAAAATGCAGAACAATTTTTAGCCGACGAAGTTATTCTAACCGATGCAAGAAAAAGTTTTGTTTCATTTCAACCGCTGGGAATTATACTAGCAGTAATGCCATGGAATTTCCCTTATTGGCAAGTCTTTCGTTTTGCAGTACCTAATTTACTTGCCGGAAATGCTTGCTTACTAAAACACTCATCTAATGTCAGCGGAACTGCTCTTGCCATCGAAAAAATATTTAAAGATGCCGGATTTGCGGAAAATCTATTTTCAACTTTAATCATCTCTTCTTCAAAAGTTAAACAAGTAATCGAACATCCTTTGGTGAAAGCAGTAACTATCACCGGAAGTACACCGGCAGGTAAATCCGTTGCAGCTATTGCAGGAAATGTTTTGAAAAAATCAGTACTTGAACTTGGTGGAAGCGATCCTTACATCATTTTAGAAGATGCCGATCTGATTGAAGTAGCAAAAACATGCGTAACTTCAAGGTTGATTAATGGCGGTCAAAGCTGCATTGCCGCAAAAAGATTTATTGTTGTTGAAAAAGTATTCGAGCAATTTCAAGCTGTTTTTCTTGTAGAAATGAAATCAAGAAAAATGGGAAATCCATTTGATGAATCGAACTCACTTGGCCCGCAAGCGAGAATCGATTTAAGAAATGAGCTTCAAAGTCAAGTTGAACAAAGTGTTAAACAAGGAGCTAAACTTTTGCTCGGCGGTTTTATTCCCGAAGGAAAAGGAGCTTTTTATCCTCCAACCGTTCTAACCAATGTTGATGAAAATAATATCGCTTTTAAGGAAGAAATATTTGGACCGGTTGCTCCTTTGATAAAAGCGAAAGACGAAGATGATGCAATTCGTTTGGCTAATAAAACTGTGTTTGGTTTAGGAGCCGCAGTATTCACAAAAGACTTAGACAAAGGTGAACGAATTGCAAAAGAAAAACTTTTTGCAGGCGCTTGCTTTGTAAACTCATTCGTAAAATCTGATCCCCGCTTACCGTTTGGCGGAATTAATCAATCGGGTTACGGCAGAGAACTTGGCTTATTCGGTATAAGGGAATTCGTAAATATTAAAACAGTTTATGTGAGCTAAAATGACTGATAGCCTAAAACTTTTGCCGGAAGTTGTTAAAGGAATGCAGAACCAATTTACGTATGACGAGCTTTTCGTCATTATTCAAAAATTGGGAATAGCCATTCTTATTGGGGCGTTGATCGGATTGGAACGTGAACATTCCAGAAATACGGGAACGAAATCATTTGCCGGTATAAGGACGTTTCCACTCATCGCAATGTATGGTTTTATTTCCGCGATGCTTTCTTCGTATCTCAATTATGCATTTTATTTTGTATTTATTATTTCCGTAATGATTCTTGTCGGACTTTCCTACTTTACAATGGCGCGCGGTGGAAGGATTGGTATCACAACAGAACTTTCCGCTTTAATGGTTTTTGTTTTAGGTTCAATGATTTATTGGAATTTTATTCTTATTGCTGCAATCGTTGCCGTCATCATGGCGGTCTTCCTTTCCTTAAAAATTCAACTTCATTCATTTGTTGAAAAGGTAACCGGCGAAGATATATTTGCAGTTTTGAAATTATCAATAGTTACTATAATTATTTTCCCTTTGTTACCGGAGCGCTCGTTCGGACCGAATAACATTATCAATCTTCGCTTGATTTGGATGATGGTAATATTCATTGCGCTGATAAGTTTTCTCGGATACGTTTTAACAAAATATGTCGGTTATAAAAAGGGGATCTCGGTTACTTCAATTTTTGGAGGTTTGGTTTCAAGCACCGCTTTAACTTTTTCTTTTGCTAAGAAAAGCAAGGAGAACGATTCGCTTTCCTCTAACTTTAGTGTCGGAATATTATTAGCTTCAACAATGGTTTTTCCTAAAGTTCTTTTGGAAATAGCAGTTGTTAATACGGAACTTGCAAGGTTAGCAGTTGTCCCGATATTGATTTTTACTATTGTAGGAATTTTGTTAAGCGTTATTATGTGGAAAAGAATTAAGGCGATTGAATTAACGGGGATTGACCTGAAAAATCCTTTCGAGTTAAAATCAGCTCTTTATTTCGGGTTAATTTTCGGATTAATATTATTTCTTTCAAAACTCGCACAGTTAAATTATGGTGATAAAGGAAGCTATTTAGTTAGTTTTATTTCCGGCTTATCCAACATTGATGCTATTACTCTTTCGATGGCACAGCTTTCTGCTAAAAATAGTATCCCGTCGCTGGTAGCTCTTAATTCAATTGTGATTGCTTTATTTGCCAATTTTCTTTTTAAAGGAATTATTGCAATTATTCTCGGGACAAAATTAATGGCTCGCTATACTACTATCGGATTTGGATTTTTTATTCTCACTGCTTTTCTCATTTTAGGATATAATTTTCTTTTTTAACATCTCAAGCAAATTTACTTTTTAGAGTAACTTATGGAATTTTCTGGTTTTTCTTTTAGTGGAGAAAAGCTGCTTCAACTTTATAAAGATTTGATAACTCCGCGTCTTATTGAAGAAAAAATGCTTAATCTCTTGAGACAAGGAAAAATTTCAAAATGGTTTTCCGGTATTGGGCAGGAAGCAATTTCTGTCGGAGCGGCATCTGCCTTACGTGATGATGATTTTATTCTTCCGCTAATAAGAAATTTGGGAATATTTACTACTCGAAAAATTCCTCTTCACAAATTATTTTCTCAATTTCAAGGGAAGAAAAACGGCTTCACAAAAGGGCGCGACCGCTCTTTCCATTTTGGTTCAAAAGAGCATCACATTGTTGGAATGATTTCTCATCTCGGTCCCCAGCTATCTGTCGCTGATGGAATTGCTTTATGGGAATTACTCAACAACACAAAAAAAGTTACGTTAGTATTTTCCGGTGACGGAGGAACAAGTGAAGGAGACTTTCACGAGTCACTGAATCTTGCTGCTGTTTGGAATTTGCCGGTAATATTTATCATTGAGAATAATGGTTACGGATTATCTACTCCCAATGACGAACAATTTAAATGTAAACAGTTGATTGATAAAGGAATCGGTTACGGCATTGAAGCAAAAAGGATTGATGGAAATAATATTTTGGAAGTTTACTCTACTGTTCAAAATATTGCTGATGAAATGCGTAAAAATCCAAAACCGTTTTTATTAGAAGCGGTAACATTCAGGATGCGCGGACATGAAGAAGCTTCGGGGACAAACTACATTCCAAAACAACTCATTGAAGAATGGAAGAAAAAAGATCCGATTTTAAATTATGAACAATTTCTTCTATCGAAAAATATCCTTTCAACAAATGAAATTGTAAGAATTAAAAAAGAAATTTCAGTTTTCATCGATCACGAATGGCATATGGCGGAAGATGAAGAAATTCTTTTTGCTGATTCCGAAGAAGAATTGAATGACGTTTATGCAAAGAATAATTCTTTAGTTTCATTTCCTATAAATAAAAAAGAAAGTGAAAAACGATTTATTGATGCGATCAGCGATGGACTGAAATTGGCAATGGAAAAATATCAAAACTTAATTTTGATGGGACAGGATATTGCCGAATATGGCGGAGCCTTCAAAGTCACAAAAGGCTTTGTAGATCAATTCGGAAGAGAACGGGTTCGCAACACTCCTTTATGCGAATCTGCCGTAATTGGCAGCGCTCTTGGATACGGAATAAGAGGCGGGAAGGCAGTTGTTGAGATGCAATTTGCAGATTTTATTTCAAGCGGATTTAATCAAGTTGTGAATAACCTGGCAAAAATTTATTATCGGTGGGGTCAACAAGCAGATGTTGTTCTTCGCATGCCTACAGGCGCTGGAGTTGCTGCGGGACCTTTCCATTCACAGTCAAACGAAGCATGGTTTTTTCATACACCGGGATTAAAAATTGTCTATCCTTCAAATCCATTTGATGCCAAAGGATTATTGCTTGCTTCCATTGAAGACCCGAATCCTGTTTTATTTTTCGAGCATAAAGTCCTTTATCGTTCGCTGCATGGATTTGTTCCGGATGATTATTACACAATTGAAATTGGCAAAGGGAGTGTTGTTAGAGAAGGAGCATCATGTACAATTATCACGTATGGAATGGGAGTTCACTGGGCGTTGGAAGCTGTAAAAGATTTGTCAAATCCATCTATAGATATAATTGATTTGCGAACGTTGCTACCCCTGGATGAAGAAATGATTTATTCAAGTGTTAGAAAAACCGGGAAGGTTTTAATATTGCACGAAGACACACTAACCGGCGGGATCGGGGCTGAAATAGCTGCTCTCATATCTCAATATTGTTTTGAATATTTAGATGCGCCAATAATTCGTTGCGGCAGTTTAGATACACCAGTACCATTTTCATATCATTTGGAAAAGAATTTTTTACAGAAAGAAAGATTTAGAAAATCACTTCAGAATTTATTAAGCTATTAGCTTGTTTGTAATCACAGTAAATAATATTATCAAAAAAAGATGTTGACATTTCATTAGCTTTTCTACAAGTTTCCATTGCTCTTTGAATAATTTAACAACTTAAACGGAGATTTTATGAAAATTAGGATTCTCTCAGTTATTCTTTTTTCTTTCGTTTACTGCTTAAGTATCTATTCTCAACAGAAAACAGAAATTTTCGGTGGAGCACCACCGAATTTCAAACCTCAAATAACTACCAGTATGGAAAAAGGGGAAACAACTTTTTCCACTGCTCAACAAGTTGCATCAGATTCATTTCAAACTACAGTTTATACCTTTGGTGATTTAGCTGTCTTTTCTTATTTCAGCGACACACAAGTAAAAATCTATGACCAATCAGGATATTTAAGTTATCAACAAACCTTGTCTGCCGATACTATTTATAATGTACATCCCGGAAGCGGAATATTCCGGATTGTATCAAATAAATCGTTTACGATTCTTGTCGGCGATGCTATCAGCAGTTATGTTAACGGCTATTTCGCTGTTGATGAAGCCGGCAAAGGAGTTTCGTTGAAACTGAACACGTGGATGATGTCGGGGTATCAATCGGCGCAAGATGAGTTTGCCATTTTTGCTTACGAAGACAATACCGGTTTTACGGTAAAAAATCTAGAAACGAAAGAAATTATTTATGCCGGTACATTAGCCAAAGGGAAATACTTTTCTTTCCGACAAGCAGGATTGCTCTCTTCCATTTATAAAACCGCACTGCAAGTAAGCGGGACGAAACCAGTATCGGCTCTATCTTATACAGATCAAGACTATTATGTCCCTTCTGCTAACGGAACATTTACCGGTACAGAATTTTATGGCTATTCTGCATATGAAGGATCTTGGGTAAACAGTATTACTATTACTTCTTATGCGAATAATAATAAAGTTACTATCAAAAATATTGATGACGGAACTGTTATTGATACGGTAACTTTAATGAGAGGACAAGTTTATACTAAAGGAATTTATGCACCGACATACTGGGCAGTCTCTTCTCAAGGACCGGTTACGGCAGCAAATATCCCTTACTTTGGATGGACCGGGAGTTATTATTATATGACCCGTGCAATTGATGAAACGGGAACCGGCGCAGGAAAACTTTTTTACGTCCCAACGATAGCAAGTAACGTTCGTGTCTTTTCTTTTGATAACAATAATAATGTAAAAATCACACAACTCGGTTTAAATACAGCTTACCCTTATCCTTCATCGACAGAAATTTATAACGGCACTTTAAATTATGGTGAAGTTTATAGTTTTAATTCGTTAACTGGAAATATGGTTTACAAGATTGAAGGAACGGGAAATGTAGCTGTATTACAAAGCAATGGTGGCGCCGGAGCTGATTTTATGCCGCTAAGCTACGCTTCCAAATTACCGGACTTAACATTATCGGTGGATGATATTGCTTTTTCGGTTCCGGACAGTGTCTATGTCCCCGGTGATGTTATTCGAGTTACTCTTACAATCAGAAACACAGGAGCAGTTGATGCTGAAAATGTTCCTGTAGTAGCTTATGATGGCGATCCGGATATTGGTAGTGCAACTCCGGTAGCTAATGCAGTACTTGCATCTATAAAAGCCGGATCATACGCTAATTATGATTTTAATTATACAATTCCAATTTGGCCTGAATATCACAATTTAGTTGTAAAGATAGATCCGAATAATTTTGTTGTTGAAGCCAATAAATCAAACAACAAAGCACAGAGGTTTTTAAGAGCAAATAAAGATTTATTACCGCCACTTGCTGTTACAACAACTGCGCCTTCGGCATTAACGATAGTAAGCGGAATCTTAACTCCAAATCCATTTCAAGTTCGATATGATATTTTTAATACCGGAACTGTTTCCGCAAGCAATGTTCAAATAAATTTATCTTTAGGGAATGGATTAACTTTAGCTTCCGGAACAAATCTTGTTTCGTTAGGGAATATTCCCGCAAACGGTTCTCAATATGTTGAGTATTCAATTAATGCAAATAAAGATTCTACCGGTTTTAATACTTTTACAGCAACAATTACTGCATCAAACGCAGATACAAAAATTATTTACAGAGCGATCAATATCCCTGATAACGTTCCACCTAATGCTCCAAGTAATTTTAGTGGAAGTGCGATTGGCAATAGTTCAGCAAGTTTTTCTTGGAATGCAAATTCTGAAAAAGATTTAGGCGGATATTATCTTTATTATGGAACGAGTTCCGGAAATTGGAATGGAACCGGAGCTGATCAAGGGAATTCTCCTTTGTTAGTTACCGGAAAAACAAATTATACTATTACCGGATTGCCGTTGCCAAATAATCAAACCACAACCTACTACTTCAAGTTGAAAGCGTTCGATCAATCGCTTAACTTAAGCGGTGATTCTCAAGTATTAACTCTTCTGATAACTGCCCAACAAGCTAGTAGTATCCATTTAACAAGTCCGATAGGAGGAGAAACCTGGCCAGTAAGTTCTTCTCAAAATATTACCTGGACAAGTAGCGGTATTACAAACGTCAAACTTGAATACACAACTAACTACGGAACAAGTTGGTCGACAATAACTGCAAGCACACCGGCAAGCTATGGAAGTTATACATGGACAATTCCTAATACTGCTTCAACGCAATGTAAAGTTAGGGTAAGTGATGCAACAAATTCAACAGTTAATGATGTAAGCAGCAATACTTTTACGATAAGTAGCAGCAGCAACCCAACCATTACAATTACTTCTCCCAATGGAGGAGAAAGTTGGCAAGTTGGAACACAACATAACATAACTTGGTCAAGCAGTGATGTTACAAGCGTAAAACTTGAATACACAACAGATGCAGGATCAAACTGGCAAACAATAATAGAAAGTACATCAGCATCAGCTGGAAGTTACAGTTGGACAGTTCCGAATACTCCTTCAACGAATTGCAAAGTAAGAGTAAAGTCGGGGAGTGTTGCATCAGTTAGCGCTTATGTATTTACTATCTATCAACAAAGCCTAAGCATGAAATTCTCAATTGCCGTTCACCAAAATCCGGCTGCTACGAAATATGCAAATATTATAGTTGCAACTGAATCGTCTATTCAAGGGGCTCCTTTTGTAAGCGTAAAAAGTTCTCTTGACTCAATCGTAGTTCCTATGGTACTTCTCGCAAATTCCACTACGGTTTATTCAGGAAGTTACGTTTTCAAAACTTCCTCTTCACATTCAATATTCTCACGTATTACATCTACAACCGGTTTATCAAAAGATAGTTTACGGACAATAAATGTTATCTTAGCAAAACCGGAAGCAGTTACTTTAGTCTCTTCGTTGGATAAAAAAGCTTCGCTTACAATAAATCCGAAAACCATTGATGAAGAGATATTTTTTATATGTGGAGTTGATAACGAAAATGGTGAACAAGTTTATTCTTTCAGCCCTGGCATAGCCTTTAATAACAAACTTCACTTAGAAATAAGTTATAACTCGGCTCAATTTACGGATGTTTCAAAATTATTTATTTATCAGAAAGTTGATGGTGGATGGATGCCAATCCGCAGTCAAGTTTATCCTATAGAAAATAAAGTAGTAGCATTCGTAGAGACATTAGGTAAGTTTAAAGTTGCTGCCGATCCTTCGTTTGAAGGAGATAATAGAGTTCCAAATAGTTTTGTACTAAAACAAAATTACCCGAATCCGTTTAATCCTACAACCACTCTGCAATATGATTTGCCTGAAAATGATAATGTAAATTTAGTTATCTATAATATTTTAGGAAAGCAAGTAGCAACGTTGGTAAATGGATATCAGCTGGCAGGAGCATATAATATTACTTGGGAAGCTAAGAATGATTTTGGTATGCAACTTTCCAGCGGAATTTATTTTTACCAAATTCGAACGAGTAAATTCTCTCAAGTTAAAAAAATGATCTTAATGAGGTAAAGGAGGATGCAATGAAAAATTTATTATTTTCTTTGAACTTATTTGAAGGATTTAACATGAAAAAATATTTAGTCTTTCTAATTATGACATCAACCCTTCTTTTTACTTTTGTTGGATGTAAAAAGACCACAACTGAACCCGATGCGGTTGACCAATATCCACAAAAAATAACTGACGCTTGGGCGGCATATTCGCTGGGCAACTATGATACTGCAAAGAATCTATTTCTTGATGCAAAATCTTTGGATGCATCAAAAGGTGATGCTTATATGGGATTAGGATGGTGTTATCTCAAATCTGACAGTGTGAGCTTATCACTAAGCAATTTTAGCACTGCTTATGATAAAGGGCTATGTAATGCTGATTTGAATTCCGGTTATGCATTTTCTTTGAACGCAGGAAAGCAGTATCAGCTATCAAATAGTTATGCCGAGATTGTACTAGTGATTAAACCTAATTGGGTTTTCACTTATCAAACTACACTTAATAAAAATGATTTACTCCTTTTAAAGGCGCAAAATTTCTACCAACTTGGTGATTTTGCAAATTCACTAAGTTATGTGAAAATGCTAAACATTTCATTTTTAGCCGATGTGAGTACTGCTGCCGGGCGGTCAGCTTTAGCTGATGAAATTGAGAGGCTAAAGAATATAATATAATCCTATCTTTTAAAGCCGCAGTATTCGCTGCGGCTTTTTCTTTTCAGAACAATCAAAAAAATCTTAAATTGCATCCAACAGTTAAATGATTTCCAAATGGAGTTTATGAAAAAAAATATTTTATATTTTTCTCTTTTTTTCTTTGTGAGTTCGCTGGTTGTATCGGGCGGCTTATTTACGTCAAAAATTAACAGTATGATCTCTAACAGGGACAGTTACCATGATATCAATCAGGCATGGTTTTCCGGTGATGATGAAGATATCTACAATTCACCGGAACAAAAATTAATTGATGTTCTTCATTATACAATTAAGTTAGATTTGTTCCCTGAACAAAAACGACTCAAAGGAGATGTTACACTTCAATTTGTTTTTACGGATTCCCATCAAAAAATATTTAAAATTAATTTTTATGATAACATGCGTATCCATAAAGTATTGTGGAATGGTTCCGCTACAAATTATTCCAATTACAAAACATCGCTAACCGTTGAACCTAAAGTTATCAATGATACAAATTATGTCGAGATTTTTTACGAAGGGAGACCTAAAAATCTTGGTTTATCCTCTTTTGTTTTTGGAGAAATAAACGGGAAATCTTTAATTTATAATATTAGTGAACCAACTTATGCGTCAACCTGGTTTCCCTGTAACGACATTCTTACCGATAAAGCCAGTTTTGATTTTTATTTAACGAATACCTCGTCACAAGTTTCAGTTTCAAATGGATCGCTTATAGAAAAGTTCGATAATAGTGGAAGAACCACATATCATTGGAGAACAAATTACGAGCTGCCGACATATACAGCCGCCATCTATTCGTCGGATTATAAAACTTTTGCGGATAAATATGTTACGGCTTCCGGTGATACCGTTCCGATTCAATATTATGTATTGCCAAATCATTTTGAAGATGCAAAAATAGATTTTGAAGAACATCCTAAAATATTAAAAGTGCTTTCACAACTTTTCGGCGAATATCCTTTTGCAAAAGAAAAGTACGGAGTTGCTGAATTTCTTTGGCAAAGCGGCGCAATGGAAAACGCAACTATTACCGGGATTGGAAGTAATTTTGTGACCGGTGCAAAAATGTTTACGGATATTTATGTTCACGAAGCTTCCCATCAATGGTGGGGGAATTGCGTTTCGCCTGCAACATGGAAAGATATTTGGTTGAATGAAGGTTTTGCCACCTATTCAGAATCGCTATATGATGAAGTTGTTTTTGGTAAAGATGCCCTATTTTCCAATATGCGAAAAAATTTCAGGACTGATTTTAATGGAACACTTTATGAGCCGGGGAATAATTTGTTCTCTTCTAAAGTTTACCAAAAGGGGGCATGGATTCTTCATATGTTAAGATGGGAAGTGGGCGACGAGAATTTCTTCGCTATCCTTCATCAATATTTTGATTTATATAAATTTAAGAATGCATCAACCGATGATTTTAAAAAAGTATGTGATGAGGTTTCAAAAAAAGATTTAACGAAATTTTTTGATCAATGGATTTACAAAGGGGATAACGTTCCGGTTGTTAATTACCGCTGGAAAACGAAACAGGATGAAGATTCCATTTATTATCTTGTTTTAGATCTTAAACAAGTTCAAAAAGGTGATATGGAATATCACTTCCCGGTTGAAGTGAAATTTTTATATGATAATCCGGAAGATAATTATTCGGAAATAATTCAAGTAGATGAAAAACATTTTGAAAAAACGATCAAACTGAAAAAGAAAATGAATTCCATCGCATTTGATCCGCAAGGTTGGCTTCTTGTTGAATTTAATGATTTTAATTCTTACGAGTAAAAATGTCAAAACCGGTTTTATTTATTTCCGATATTCATTTAGGACTTTTAGCTCCCGAAATTGAAAAAGAAAGGGAACGATCATTAGTTTCTTTTTTAGAATATGCCAAAGATACTGCAAGCGCTCTCTATATTATCGGTGATTTATTTGATTATTGGTTTGAATACAAACGCGTCTATCAAAAAGGATATTTTAGAACGTTTACAGTGTTGCAAGATTTATGCGAGAATGGCGTTGAACTACATTACTTCATCGGTAACCACGATTTTCTTCATCGAGATTTTTTTCAAAAAGAAATTGGTGCGCATCTTTATCACGATGGAATATCAGTTACCATTGAAGGCAAAAAATTTTTTCTGGCGCATGGGGACGGATTAGTAAAAAACGATATTGGTTATCTTATTCTTAAAAAAGTTCTGCGGAATAAATATCTTCAAAAATTGTATTCGTTAGTCCATCCTGATTTAGGAATTGCGCTCGCAAGCAAAACAAGTAAGTCCAGCAGAGATTATACTTCAAAAAAAGATTACGGAGAGATTGACGGTATGTTTGAAGCCGCTAAAGAAAAAATGGAAGAACATTATGATTATGTTATATTCGGACACTCGCATAAAAGGCAATTGGAAAAAGTTAAAGACGGATATTATATAAATTTGGGAACGTGGCTCGATCAACCTTGTTACGGAATATTTCAGAATAATAGTTTTCAAATAGTTGACTGGTTATAGGATGGAAAAATCTTTTAAAAATAAAACTCAAAATCAATACATATCATTCATAAAAAAGTACAAGTATATTTTCTTCGGTATTTCCGCGATCGTTTTAGCATTTATAGTTTACGTGTTTTGGGGATTGCCTTCACTTGAAGAATTAGAAAATCCGCGTCCGCAATTAGCAAGTAAAGTCTGGACGGCTGACGGTGAAATACTCGGACAATTCTACATCGAGAATAGAATTGAAACGAATGTTGACAGCATTCCTCCGCACCTCATCAATGCATTGATTGCCACAGAAGACAGGAATTTCTACAGTCATTGGGGAGTTGATTTAATCCGCTTCGGGAAAGAAATGATTAAGAATGTTTTAACTTTTTCCCGCAAAGGAGCAAGCACTATTACACAGCAGCTTGCGAAAAATTTGTATAGCTTAAAAGCGGTTAATGAAAATCCGGTCGAAACTGCGGCAAGAAAAATTCGGGAGTGGTTGTCCTCGGTTCAAATTGAAAGAAATTTTACGAAGAAAGAAATTCTTGAACTTTATTTGAATGTTTCCTATTTCGGGAAAAGCGCTTATGGAGTTGAAACCGCTGCTAACATTTATTTCGGTAAAAGAGCTAAAGAACTTACGGTGCCGGAATCAGCTTTGCTTATTGCTCTTCTAAAATCATCAGTAAATTATGACCCGGAACGAAGAATGGATAGAGCTTTATCCCGCCGAAATTTAGTAATGCATAACATGGTGGATGCCGGGTACTTATCCGAAAGCGCTTATGAAAAATATAAAGAAGAACCAATTATTTTAGCTAAAGGGAGAAAAGTTAAAATAAGAAGTGAAGCTCCTCATTTTATGGAATATGTTCGTCAACAAATGACTGCCATGTCTGAAAAATATGGATACGACTTATATAGAGATGGATTAAATATCTATACTTCAATTAATATGTCCATGCAAAAAATTGCTAACAAGGTTGTTGCGGAACATCTCAGGGAATACCAGGAATTGTTTTATAAAAACTGGAAGTGGGATAACAATAAATCGATTTTAAAACCGTTAATTGATAGAGCGATAAAAAATACTGTTGCTTATAAAGAGGCTGTGTCGCAAGTGCAAAAACAGATGGTATATAATCAATTAATAAATGATGCGGCTTTTATTGATTCGGTAAAACTCGTTGAAAGTACTATTCAAACCGGTTTTGTTGTGCTTGATCCAAAGAGTGGTGAAATTAGAGCATTAGTCGGAGGCACTGATCAGGATTTTCAATATGGATTAAATCATGTTACACAAATTAGACGGCAGCCCGGTTCTTCATTTAAACCTTTGGTTTATACAACTGCAATTGATAACGGTTATTTCCCGGCTTTCTCTTTATTAAATGAAAAATTCAATTTCAACGGATGGTCTCCGAATAACAGCGACAACGATTACGGCGGTTATATAACGCTGCGGAAAGCATTAGCAAATTCTGTTAACGTTATTGCGGGAAGATTAACTATTTCAGATATCGCACCGCCAAATATGGTTGTTAAGTATGCCCATAAAATGGGAATTAATTCAACGCTTGCTGCTTTTCCATCAATTGCATTGGGCACCGTTGAAGTTACTCCGCTTGAATTGACATCTGCTTTTGCTACATTGGCTAATAAAGGAGTGTTTGTTTCTCCAATTTCAATTTTAAGAATTGAAGATAAAAACGGAATTTTGATAGACGAATTTAAACCGGAATTCCGTGAAGCGATCTCGCCTCAAACTGCTGCAATTGTTACAAGTATGATGGAAGACGTTCTAAATTATGGAACCGGCGCAAGAGCGCGGCAGTACTTCTCAAGACCGGCAGCTGGTAAAACCGGAACAACACAAGATTTTGCCGATGCTTGGTTTATCGGTTTCACTCCGCAATTAGTCGGCGGCGTTTGGACAGGTTTCGACGATAGACGCGTGAAATTTAATGGATGGTATGGTCAAGGTGCCAGAGCCTCAATGCCTATTTGGGCAAAATTTATGGCTGAAACTTATAAACAATTGAATCTTCCATTAGAATATTTTACTTTGCCTGACGGTGTTGAATATGCGACATTTTGTAAAGAAACAATTGATAGAGGCGATGCACGTTTGGCAAATGAAAGTTGTCCGAATAAAGTATCGGATTTAATAAATGTTTTACACAAACCGCAAAATTGTAATCTTCATGGTGGTTCAGCGGTTTCTCAGCCGGAAAAAGAATCAGGTTCCGGCTGGTAATAAGTTTGAAAAGACAATTCTTATTATTAAATTTTAATTGAAAATAATTTGCCCGAATGGCGGAATTGGTAGACGCGTTAGGTTCAGGGTCTAATGGAGATCCTCCGTAGGGGTTCGAGTCCCCTTTCGGGCACAAAGTTTCTATGAAAATAAATCCAAACACACTCCAATTAGCTTATCAAGAGGCAATTCAATTTGCCAAGAAGCACTATGAAAATTTCCCGGTCGTCACTTTTTTAATTCAAAAAAAATTAAGAAAAGATGTTGCGATCATTTATTGGTTCGCACGAACAGCAGATGATATTGCCGATGAAGGGAAATTTTCTGTTGAGCAGAGATTAGAACAACTTGCATGGTTAGAAAAACGATTACAGAATTTATTGAACGGCATCTTCGCGGATAAATTTGATTATGCTCTTGCCGAAACGATTAAAGAAAGAAAACTTTCGCAAATATATTTTTTCAAATTGCTTAAAGCTTTCCGCTCCGATATTCTTTTTAATAAGTTTCAAGATTATTCTGATCTGCAAGCATATTGTGATAATTCCGCTAATCCTATCGGGAGATTAATTCTTGAACTCCATGATATTCGTGATCAAAAAGTGTTAAAACTCTCCGATAATATTTGTACGGCGCTTCAACTGACGAACTTTTATCAAGATTTCAAATTTGACATTCAAAAGGGAAGAAATTATATTCCCTTAAATGATTTGGCAAGATTCGGTTTGAACGAAGTAAATTTCACTGATCCCGCTTTGAGGATTAAATTCTGCGAAGTTATGAAATATCAAATTGAAAGGACAAAAAATTTATTTTTAGATGGTGAAGAGTTGCTAAAGTATTTGCCAAAAAAATTGAAAATTGAAATTGTCTGGACAATTCTCGGCGGAAGAAAAATATTGGAAAAGATTGAAGCCTTAAAATGCAATGTTATAAAAACAAGACCTTCATTAAAAAAATATGAAATAATTTTATTGTTACTCAAATCCTACAACTATGCAAAACGATTCAGCTAAACAAATCGCAAAGGAAAGTAAAAGCAGTTTTTATTATGCTTTTAATTTGCTCCCGGCAAGTCAACGTGAGGCGATGAATAATGTTTACGCGTTTTGCCGTAAGACTGATGACATCGTTGACGAAGGGCAGGATAATGACGAAATTAAATATCAAAAGTTAGTTAGATGGCGGGTCGAATTTGAAAAAGCTTTTAAGGGGAATTCCGAACTTCAATTGTTAAATAAACTTGCCGGAACTATTTCACAATTTCACATTCCAATTGAACATTTTTTTGAACTCATCAAAGGAATGGAAATGGATTTACAAAAAAAACGTTACGAAACTTTTGAAGATTTGCGTCTTTATTGTTATCGTGTTGCTTCAACAGTTGGATTAATATGTATTGAAATTTTCGGATATAAGAATAAATCAGCTTTATCTTTTGCAGAGAATCTCGGCATAGCGTTACAGCTTACAAATATTTTGCGCGATGTAAATAAAGATGTGCGAGAAAACCGCATTTATCTTCCGCAGAATGAATTAAAAAAATTCCATTACAGTGAAACTGATTTGTTCGATAAAAAGTATAATTTACATTTTATTTCGTTGATGGAATTTGAAGCAAACAGAGCAAATGAATATTTTCAGTTAGCAACGAACAATTTAGACCTTGACGACAAAGCCTCAATGTTTGCCGCCCGTGCAATGCAGCATATTTATTTCAGAATGTTGGAAAGAATTATTCAAGCGAAGTACGATGTGTTTAATCAAAATATCCAAGTGAGCACGTTTGAAAAAATTGGTATTTCACTTGGTGTTTGGGCGAAATATAAATTAGTTTATAGATGAAAAAATGTCTCATTGTTGGGGGTGGATTAGCAGGACTCTCTTCCGCCGTTTCTCTTGCCAAACAAAATATTAACGTTCATTTAATCGAAGCCTCACCAAAATTCGGAGGAAGAGCTTATTCATTTGTTGATGAAAAAAGCGGAAATGAAATTGATAATGGTCAACATCTTCTGCTTGGCTGTTATTATGAAACGATTAAATTTATTAAACTTATTGGTACTGAAAATCTTTTCCGTTTTCAGAAGCAGTTGGAAATAAACTTTGTAACCAGAGATAAAATAAAACATCAGCTAAAACCTACAGAACTTCCTTATCCGTTAGGATTGCTTCTCGGATTATTGAATTACGATGCTTTATCTATTGCAGACAAAATTAAAATAATTTTTTTAATAGTTCAACTTCCGTTTACTCAGAGTGAAAAGTATTTAAACATTTCAGTAGAAGATTGGCTAATTGAACAAAGTCAAAGCCGGAATTGTATAAAATCATTTTGGGAAATAATTGCTGTGGGAGCTTTGAACAGTAAATTAAAAGATGCTTCGGCGAAAATGTTTATTGATATTCTGAAAGTAATTTTCTTGAATGGAAGTGACGCGTCGGCAATGATCATTCCGAAAGTTGGTTTATCAAAAGCGTTTGTTGATCCCGCAGTAAATTTTCTCAAAGTGCGTAAAAATGAATTATCTCTTTCCGAAAAGCTCCTAGAAATCTCCGTCACTCAGAATAAAGCGGTTGTAGTTGAAACCGATAAGGGAAGCATAAATGATTTCGATACCGTTATTTTAGCAATTCCTTCTTATGCTTTTAGTAGAATCAATGAGAAAAATTTTATTATAGAAAATGACAGAACTGATTTGAGCACTTCCTCAATATTGACATTGCATTTATGGTTAAAAGAAAACAAATTAAAAAAACCTTTCTACGCTTTCATAGATTCACGCTTGCATTGGGTATTTAATCATGGCGAGTATATTACAACCGTTACAAGTAGTGCAGATGAGCTAATTGAAAAATCACAAGAAGAATTATTCTCAATCATTAGTACTGAATTGTTTACGTATTTGGGAATCAATCCAGAAAACATTTCCCGTTACAAAATCATCAAAGAGAAGCGTGCGACTTTTATTCCAAATAAAGAAAACTTATTGAAGCGTCCTTCTGCTAATACGAAGTTGGAAAATGTTTTTCTTGCGGGGGATTGGACAAACACCGGTTTACCCGCAACAATTGAAGGGGCAATTAAAAGCGGAAATACCGCGGCTAAAGAAGTACAAAAATATATCTCATCTTTATGAAAATAAACAAGCTCTAATTCTGTAATTTATATTGACTAAAAACTGATAACTGAAAACTCTATTTTAATGTGCCTCAATCCAATTATCGCCAATTCCGGTTTCAACAAGAATTGGAACATTCAGAGGTAGAGCATTTTCCATCAAATCTTTTACAAGTGGAACAACTTCATCGGTTTCACCTTTCAGCGCATCAAACACTAACTCATCGTGCACTTGCAGAATCATTTTGGTATCGTATTTTCTTTTTGCAAGTTCGTTATGAATATTTATCATTGCAAGTTTTATCATATCAGCGGCGGTTCCTTGAATAGGCATATTGATAGCAACGCGTTCTTCAAAATTGCGAAGTGAGAAATTCTTGCTGTTAATATTTTTTAGAAAACGGCGTCTGCCGAGCAACGTTTCTGCAAATCCTTTTTCTCGTGCAGATTGGATAGAAGCATCCATAAACGCTTTTACATTTTTGAATGTACTGAAATAAGTATCGATAATTTCCTTTGCATGCTGTTGTGAAATCTTCAGACGGGTTTTTAATCCGAAGACTCCAATCCCATAAAGAATACCAAAATTAACTTCTTTAGCTTTTCTTCTCATATCGGGAGTAACTTCTTCTTGAGGAATTTGGAAAACCAGCGCAGCAGTTCGTCGATGAATATCTTCTCCATATTTGAACGCTTCGATCAATCGCTCATCATTTGACATGCTTGCCATGATGCGCAATTCAATTTGGCTATAATCGCAGCTAATTATACAATGATTTTTGTCGCGCGGAACAAAAGCTTTCCGTATTTCTCTTCCAAGTTCAGTGCGGATTGGAATGTTTTGCAAATTCGGATCGACACTTGAAAGTCTGCCGGTAGAAGCAATTGTTTGGTTAAATGAAGTATGCACTCTTCCAGTTTTGGGGTGAATTAAGTTGGAAAGAGCATCAGCATAGGTTGATTTTAATTTTGCAACCTGTCTGAAATCTAAAATACTTTCAATTATTTCATGTTCGCCTCGAAGAGATTCCAATGTTTGTGCGTCAGTTGAAAATCCGGTTTTTGTTTTTCTGGAAGATTGCAGTTGAAGTTTTTCAAACAAAATCTTTTGCATTTGTTTTGGTGAATTGATGTTGAATGTTTCGCCAGCCAAACGAAATATTTTTTCAGAATACTCATTCATTGAAGTTTCTAATTCTTTGCTCAAGATTCCAAGCATTTTACGATCAATGTTTACGCCGGAACGTTCCATCTCCTCCAATACTTCGGCAAGAGGGAACTCAACTTCGTAAGCTAATTTGTGCAAATTGTTTTTATCAATTTCTTCCTTCAATATTTCATAAAGTTGAAACGTAATATCCGCATCTTCGGAAGAGTAATCGCTTAACTTGTTTAATTCCACATCAAATATTTGTTTTGCATCTTTCTTTGCGCCAATTAATTCTGAAAGGGGAATAGGTTTGTACTGTAAATATTTTTCCGCAAGATCATCCATACCGTGTTTCTGATCAGGATCGAGAAGAAAACTTGCGAGCATGGTATCAAAGTAAAAACCTCGTACGTGAATATCAAGAGAACGCATTATCGAGATGTCGAACTTACCATTCTGGCAGACTTTTTTAATTCCGGCATTTTCAAAAACGGATTTAAAAATGGAAACAAAATCATGTTCTGAAAGTCTATCGTCCAAATTTCTCTCAAACAACGACGTTGATTGTACAAAAGGATTAAGCGCAACAAAAAATGCTTTCCCTTTTTCATAACAGAATGAAACTCCAGCTACTTTCGCTTCAAAATAATCGAGAGAATCGGTTTCAGTATCAAACACAAACAAAGGCTGTTTTGAAAGAGCATCGGCTAAAGCTTTAGCTTCTTTCACTGAAGTGACTAAAACATATTTGCTTTCTGAACTTAAAAAAGTTTTATTCTTGGGAACTGTTACAACTTCGGGAGTCGCTTCAAGAACTTCTTCTTCACCAAAGAATTTCCTTAAACGGACATAAAGATTTTTGAATTCAAGTTCATCGAAAATGGATTTTATTTTCTCGATTTCCGGTTTGCCGATCTTCGTTTTATTAAAATCAATTTCTATCGGAACATCCGTCATAATTGTTGCGAGTTCTTTTGAAAGGAAAGCATTTTCTTTACCGGCAATAAGTTTTGTTTTTACCGAAGCCGGTTCAACTTCATCAATATGCTCGTAAATGTTTTCAAGAGTTGAATATTTCTCGATCAATAACGGAGCAGCTTTTGGACCAATGCCTTTAACTCCGGGAATGTTATCGCTTGCATCGCCAATAAGTGATAAGTAATCAATCATTCGGTCCGGTGCAAAACCAAGCGTTTCAAGAACTTTATCTTTTGTAATAACATCAATCTCTTCACCCGACTTTCCCGGTTTAACAAGTTTTACGTTTTCAGTAACGAGTTGAATGTAATCTTTATCGGGTGTGATCATAAAAGAATCATAACCGAGAGATTCCGCTTTTTTCACCGCCGTTCCGATAATATCATCGGCTTCATAGCCGGGAAGAATAAAAACGGGAATATTGAGCGCCTCAATTATTTCTTTTATTCTTCCTATCTGCGGGATCATATCTTCAGGCATTGCGGAGCGGGTTGCTTTGTACGCCTCAAACTTATCGTGACGGAATGTTTTTTCTTTTGAATCAAATCCAACGAACATGTAAGCCGGTTTTATATCTTCCAATATTTTTATTATTTGGGTAATAAAACCAAAGACGGCAGAAGTCGGTTCACCTTTTTTTGTTACTAAAGGTCTTGATATAAAAGCGAAATAAGCTTTGTACGTCAAAGCCATCGCATCGATAAAGATTATTTTTTTATTCATACTTACTTTTTCTGAAAACGATGATGAAAATATTTACTGTAAACATAAACGGGGAGCCCGAGTAAAATCAGAATTAATCCCATTGCTGCATTTTGTGTGTCCGATACAACCGAATTAATTAAAAACAAAAACGAAAAGACGACAAAAATTGCCGGTGTATATGGATAACCCCAAACTTTGTAAGGTCGTTTTGCATCCGGCATTTTTTTACGGAGAACGAAAACGCCAAAAGCGCCAAGCATATAGAATAACCAGGAAGCAAAAATAACATAGTCGGTAATAGTATCGAACGAACCGGATAAAACTAATACTGACGACCAAACTCCTTGAACAACAAGTGAAACATGCGGAGTTGCAAACTTAGGATGAATTTTCCCAAGTGAAACAAAAAATAATTTTGTTCGCGCCATTGCAAACTGTACACGCGCTGTTGAAAGAATAGAACCATTGAGTGCGCCGAAAGTAGAAACAACAACTGCGATTGCAATTATTGAAGCTCCCATTCCGCCGAATATTTTTTCAGCGGCGGCAGAAGCAACCAAAGGATAATTTTTCATCTCTTCAACGGGTAAAACATAAAGATAAGCTACATTTATCAAAACGTAAACCGCAATAACGATCAATGTTCCGTATAACAAAGCTTTGGGAACGTTACGTTGCGGATCTTTTATTTCCCCGGAAACAAAAGTAACATTGTTCCATCCATCGTAAGCCCAAAAAGCTCCGGCTAACGCAAGCCCTATCATTGCAATTAAATTTGCGCTTGTTTCTGCGGGAAGATGAAAATTATAAAAGAAGTTTGCAGCAGAACCGTTTCCAAAAGTCAAAAGTACAAATGATAGTAAAAGAATTGAAGCGATCTTTATAAAAGTAATTACCGTTTGCACAAGTCCGCCGAAAACAACGCCGATGTAATTAACTCCCGTTAAAAATAGGATGCAAAGAATGGCAACTGCTTTTGTTCCGAAATCTGCAAAGGGATGAATCGCCCCAACAAAAGGCATGTGTAAAGAAATATCCTGCAAATATTTTGATGCCTCCGGGAATTTGAAAAAGTAGCCGAGATATTCTGCAAAGACATAAGCAATTGCCGCCTGACTTCCGGTTTGTATTACCGCTAAGATAGACCAGCCGTAAAGATAGGCGGTAAAATCGCCGTACATCTCTTTGAAGTACATAAATTGTCCGCCGGTAGCGTCTATCATTCCCGCAATTTCTGCGTTTACCAAAGCGCCGATGAAAGTTATTAGACCGGCAACAACCCAAACGAGAATTAACAATTCCGGTGAGTGGAGTTGTCCCGCCATTGTAGCAGGCTTTCTAAAAATACCGGAACCGATCATAGAACCGGCAACGAGCATTGTAGCGGCGGTTAATGAGAGTCCGCGAATTAGAGTTGTCTTTTTTGTTGTTTCCATTTTGCTCTGCAATATTAGGAATTAGGAATTACGAATTAGGAACTTGTCCACCGAAGCGGATAAAGAATTTGCTCTCTTAAACATATTAAAAAATAAATACTTTATCTATAATATAAGTTTTTCTTTCAATCTTGAAAAAAGAATAAACTTTATTTAAATTACTATCAGAAAAAGATAGATTTCAGCTAACGATGAGATTATTAGGAGCATAACATGACAAGAACATCGATGATAAAACAGATCACTTCGGATGTTAATTATTTTAATGACGAAAAATTGAAATCAATTTTTGATTATATCTCGTATTTGAAGAATCGCGACAGCATTGATCCCACTGACGAAATATTGAGCAGTGATGAAGATTATCTCAAAGTACACGAAGGTTTGTCAGAAGCTAATGAGGGGAAAACTTCTGCATGGGATGAAGTTAAGTGAAGTTCAAAATAATCATTACTGACTCCGCATTAAGAGATTATCGTAAAGTAAATAATCCCTTCAAAGATCTGATTAAAACTAAAATTGATAATTTATGTGATTTTACAGACTCAACTAAAAATGTTAAAATGC
>JALNWB010000021.1 GCA_023231105.1 Ignavibacteriaceae bacterium
AAATACTGAAAAAGATTTTGACGGATTGATAATTAATCCCGGAGGTTATGCACATACATCTGTTGCGATCCATGATGCTTTAGTTGAATGTAAGATTCCTAAAATAGAAGTTCATTTATCTCAACTGGTTCAAAGGGAAGATTTTAGGCAAGTGATGATAACAGCAAAAGCTGTCAATGGTTATATCTCCGGCTTCAAAGAAATAAGTTATCTGGCAGCGGTATTTACTTTGCAAAAAATTATAATGATAAAAGAGTAATTCCGTTCTGTGGTTAAACAAAATTGTTATTTTTTAAATTGAAATTGAAAGAAATGAGGATTTTCTTAAAGTATTTTACTAATTGAGCAATAATATATTGGTAATTAGGCGCTAATTAATTATTTTTAGTACAAACTTTAAGTGATGCTTATGAAAGATTTTAACCTTAAGAAGCTTTATTATTCAATAAGTGAAGTGAGTAAAATTACTGAAGTAGAACAATATGTACTTCGTTATTGGGAAACTGAATTTGAGCAATTAAAGCCGCAGAAAAATCGAGCCGGAAACCGTGTTTTTACTAATAAAGATATTCAATTAATTCTTCAAATAAAATCTTTGCTCAGAGAAAAAAGATACACTATTGAAGGGGCTAAGAATATTCTTTCAAATTTGGGAAATGAAAAAGAAACACACTCTAATAAAGTTGTTCAGGAAGTGAAGAAAGTTGTTGAAACTGCTACACTTAAAATTAACCCAAATGAGTTTAAGGAAATTTCGGTTTCAGAATTGTTAGAGATTAAATCTTCTCTTGAAAGAATCATTCAACTTTTATAACGGAACGTAGCGCAGCCCGGTAGCGCACTACCTTGGGGTGGTAGGGGTCGCAGGTTCAAATCCTGTCGTTCCGACTCTAAAGGTACAAAGTTTTTTGTACCTTTTTATTTTTAAATCCTATTATTTTACAACTCATTATTTAATTTATTTTTGCCCTTTTAATTGGTATTGGAACTAAATGGATAAACCAAAAAGTTTTTGCGGAATATTTGGAATATGGGGCAACGAAAATGCTTCACTGATTACTTACTACGGTTTGCACGCGCTTCAGCATAGAGGCCAAGAAGCCACTGGAATACTTGTTCGTAATCTAAACGAAAACAATAAGGTTGTTTTTAATATTGTCAAAGGAGAAGGATTAGTCTCTGAAGTTTTTTCTGATGACAATCTTTGGGACAACATCCTATTTGGAAACGCCGCGATAGGGCATAACCGTTATTCCACAACAGGAGCTTCTGGTTCAAGGAAAAATATTCAACCGTTTGTGGTAAATTATCGGGATGGTAATTTAGCAGTTGCACATAATGGAAATCTTACGAATGCAGAACAAATCAGGAAACATTTAATTAATGAAGGAGCTATCTTTCAAACTACAAGCGACACCGAAATAATTCTACATCTTATCGCTAGAAGCCAACTTGATAATCAAGTTGAACAAATTGTTGATTCTCTCAATAAAATTGAAGGCGCTTTTTGTCTAACTATTCTTACCGATAATGCTTTAATTGCTGCGCGGGATCCTTACGGTTTTCGTCCTTTAGCGCTTGGGAAAAAAGACGGATGTTTTATTGTGGCTTCAGAAACTTGTGCATTTGATATTAATTCTATTGAATATATTAGAGATGTTGAACCCGGTGAAGTAATTGTTATTGACGATGAAGCAAATAATACCGGACAAATAAAATCTTATTTTTTAAATGAAAAAGTCGAACAAAAAAAATATTGCATCTTTGAGTATATTTATTTCTCAAGACCGGATTCAAAAATATTCGGTCATAATGTTGATAAAGTTAGAAGAAGATTGGGTAAAATATTAGCTAAAAATCATCCCGTGGTTGACAAAGATGGGGAGAAAGTTATTGTTATTAGTGTTCCTGATAGCTCAAATACCGCGGCAATCGGGTACCAAAATGAGCTTGAAAAACTAAATATAAAATCGAAATTGGAAATTGGTTTAATAAGAAGTCATTATATCGGAAGAACCTTTATTCAACCCCATCAACAAAAAAGAGAAATCGGAGTTCGAATAAAATTTAATGTTGTTAAAGGAGTTATTGAAGGGAAAACAGTTGTTCTTGTAGATGATTCAATTGTTCGTGGTACTACATCAAAGCAATTAGTTAATCTGATAAGAGAAGCAAATCCGAAAGAAATTCATTTGAGAATTTCTTCACCGCTGATTCTTTATCCATGTTTTTATGGAATGGATTTTCCTTCTTCTGAAGAATTAATAGCATTTAAAATGAAAAAAGATATTGAAAAAATCAGAGCATACTTGGGAGTAGATAGCGTAGAGTACATGTCAATTGAAGAACTTTTGGAAGCGGTATATGAAGAAGATAAAAATAATTTTTGTACAGCTTGTTTCTCCGGCAATTACCCAACTTTAGTTGATACTTCTTTCAAAAAAGAAATTTATGAAAATAAATAAACCATTATTTATCTTATTTGTTTTTACAGTTTTTAAGATATTTTCACAAGAGGTTTACTTTGTAAAATTTCATGAAACTCCCGATTTATTGTTACTAAAACTTTCCGTTCAAGAAGCTTATTTTAGCGCTTACGGTAATAAAGTTCTTCCTTCAAATGCAATTTTAGTTAATGCTTTTGCAAAAGGAAAAGCAAACAAGATTCCATTACTAAAAAACATCGTAAAAATTTCTTTCCCATCAAATACAAATAATAATTTTTGGACCGCTTTCAAAAAAAAATATCCATCCATCGAATACATACAAAAACAAACTATCTATAAGATTGATTCTGTCCCGAATGATAGCTTGATAAGCCAACAATGGGCATTAACTAAAATTGATGCATTTAATGCGTGGAATATTACTGAAGGAAACGATTCAATAATTATTGGCGTTATCGATACCGGCATTGATTATCTGCATCCGGATTTAGTTGATAATCTATATATAAATAAAGGTGAAACTGGTTTAGATAAGTTTGGAAATGATAAAAGATCAAACGGAATTGATGATGATGGTAATGGATTTATTGATGATTATCAAGGATGGGATTTTACAGATAGAACCGGTTTCCCATTTGATTCTACCGGCGGTGATTATTTAACATGGGATAATTCTCCCATGGATGAAAATATTTATTCGCATGGAACTGCTGTGACGGGAATAATTGCCGCTTCAGCAAATAACGAAAAAGGGATTGCAGGCGTAGCACCTAAAGTGAAAGTAATGAATTTACGTGCATTCGATCCTGACGGCTATGGTGAAGAAGATGATGTTTCAGCGGCTATATTATATGCAATAGAAAATGGTGCAAAAGTTATAAACATGAGTTTTGGAGATGTTTCTTATTCTTATGTTTTACGGGACGTAATTCGTTATGCTTACTCCAAAAACATTGTAATGGTTGCAAGCTCAGGAAATTCAAATTCGACTGAACTTCATTATCCTTCAAGTTATGACGAAGTTATTTCTGTGGGGAATTCTACTCAAGAAGATTATGTCTCTTCATCTTCCAATTACGGATCAACTTTAGATTTAGTTGCACCTGGAACTGATATTATCACTACAGCACGAAAAGGTAGTTACGCTTCCTTCAACGGAACTTCAGCCGCAACACCATTTGTATCTGCTGCCGCAGGATTAACCCTTTCACAAAAAACTTTTTCAAATGAAGAAATAAAACAAATAATCAAATCAACTTGTGATGATATCGATTCTCCCGGTTGGGATATTAAAAGTGGCGCCGGAAGATTAAATGTCTATAAAGCGTTAAAAACTTTAGCTCCTTCAATTGTAAAATTCGATTATCCACAACAAGATTATGCAACAGCTAACGATTCAGTAAATATTTCCGTTACAGTTCTTTCTCCTTTTTTTGATAATTTCGATGTAATGTTTGGTGTTGGGTTAAATCCCGATTCTTGGAAGACAATTTCAAGTGTTCAAAAAAATCAAATTTATAATCAAAAAGTCGGCAGTATTGATCTTCACTTAGAAAAAGATACGGTATTTACTTTAAGAATAGTTTTGCATCAAACTAACGGATTGACAAAAGAAGAAAGAATTAACTTTAGTAGAATTACAAAACAACCTAAAGGAGAATTAATTTCGATTTTTTCAGCGTACTATGGAGATAAACCAACCTTTGTTGCGGCTCTCTATTCAAGCGCTCCGGCAATTGCAAAAATGTATTACCGGAAATCAAATAGTAACGATGCTTACAAATATGTATCATTAGATGGATTTGCAACCAATAATCTTTTTGTTAAACAATTACATTATGGATTTATTCCAAAAGGAATTGTTGAACCAAATACGGACTATAAAATTTATTTTGAAGTTGAAAATCCACTTGGGAATTTTGTCAAATTGATGGACAATGGGAATCCATTTTTACTAAAATCCAATGACTATTTTCACTTACAAGGCTTTGAAGAAAGAGCGTATTCACTACCTCCAGGTTATCTATTTGAATCACCATTTAAACTTGATACCACAAATTCAAATTATCTTTTTTTAAGAGAAAATAGTAACGTGGAGTATACTTCACTTTATAAATTTGAATTTGATAATTTTATTAAATTGGATTCTCTGCACCAAAGAATTCCAAAAGTGATCGGTGATTTTAATAAAAACGGAAAATTAGATATCCTAACATTGTGGTCACGCAATGGATTTATTATGGAACAGAAAGAAAAGAATTCGACGAAATTTGAGGATAAGCAATCGTTTGATAAATCTATGTTCTGGCCCATTTTTGCTCAAGATGTTGATGGCGATTCCATTTATGAAATAGGTGCATTAACAGATGATTCTACGATTTCAATTTATAAAGTTAATAGCGATTTAAGTTTGATCTTGTCACAGACACTAAAGAACTTCTCACCGATACCGGTCATCAATTATAAAAATGAAATAAATTCCCCTTATTGCGTTATAGCAGATCTAAACAAAAATGGGAAATCAGAACTCTGGTTTCTTGATAGGGAAGGGGATATTTTTAGTTATGAATTGAACACAAATAATAAGTTTGTGCCGTATCTTTCATACTCTACGGGCTTTGAAAGTTCATCTAACCAAATAGCCGTGGGAGATTTTGATAAAGATGGTAAAAATGAATTGGCGGTATTGGTTCATTCAATTCCAAATATTGATATCGCAAGTTTTAATATCTTAGAAATATTTAAATTAGATAATTCAACCCCAAGTGATCCTCAATTAAAATTGATATTCTCAAATGCTTTTGTTGACCCAGCGGAAGAGTTTGGTTCATCATTTCAGAAAAAACAAAGTGCGTTAAAATTTGTTGATATTGAAAATCAAGCAAGATTAGTTCTGTTTGCTTTCCCTTACAGTTATATTTTGTCAAAGAACTTAATTAATTCAACTACAGATTTTATTTATTTTGATGAAACCACAAATAGTAATTCTATTTTTAACGGTTATTTATTAAGTAATTTATTCGGCGATATTGCGTTCCCCAAAGCAGATAAAATAAAATTTCTTACTTCTGTTTTTTCAACTCAAAATATACCGACAGATATAATTGGATATAGTTTAGATGCTTCTTCTGTCTATCTAAAGTGGAGTGGAAGCGGTAACCATTGCATTTATCGAGGAAACACCTCGGACGTTTCGAATTTCGTCCAAATTGGTTCAACTAACTTTAATCATTTTATCGATACGACAGTAGCCCTTGATAATAAATACTATTATGTGATAAAAAATAATCCTCCATCGCAATCACAGTTCTCAAATGTCATTGAAGTGTATCATCACAAAGCTGTAAAAATTATTGAAGCCAAAGCAGTTTCTTCTCTTTCGGTTGAGATAAAGTTTTCCAATAAAATAAAAACGGTTGTTGAGAATTTGGAATCTTTTGGTTTATTAACTTCCAATGGAACTATTTATCCGCATTCGGTTTCTCCGTCCTCAAGTTTCTCGTATCTCATAACCATTCCGAAGGAATTTACAGAAGGGGAGAACAAATTAGTTATAAAAGATTTATTTGATTTTTACAATTCACCTATCGCAGTTGATACGATAAGTTTTAATTATCAAATAACACCAACCAAAGTTAAATTTTATATAACAGCACATTCTATCTTAACACCGTATAAAGTCAGTTTACAATTCAACTTTCCGGTTGATGCACTTTCTGCTCTAAATAGCAGTAACTACGTGGTTGAACCGGCAAATCCAATTAATAGCATTACGCTAAATGACGATAAAAGTGTTATTTTAAATTTTAAAAATCGTATCGGCGCAATTGGGAAAGAATACAAAGTGATTTGTAAGAATGTTTTCTCAAGCAAGATAAATGGTTCATTAGCTATTGAAGAAGGAACAGGAAGTGAAGTAATCTTAATGGCTAAAGCAGAAGATTTGGAAAATGTATTCATTTATCCAAGTCCGGCAAAAATATCCGGCGGCAATGTCACTTTTGCAAATCTTCCCCAATACGCAGAAATATTGATTTATTCTTTGTCAGGAAATAAAATTAATCATATATTTGAGAGCGATGGCAATGGTGGATTAAACTGGGATTTTAGAGATTTAAATGGCAATACTGTAAACACCGGCGTCTATTTATTTCTTATTAAACAATTGGATAATAATAAAAATGAATTTGGCCATAAAATTGGAAAGTTAGCCGTAATTAAATGAAAATCAACAAAAACGATATTACAATTTCAAATGGATTAAGTCTTTTAAGACTTTTCATGGCAATTCCATTTTGGTTTTTGCTGAATAATTTTCACGAACAAGAAACTAGAAAAGTCATAATTCTTGTGGGAGTATTTGTTGTATTCTCAGACTGGGCTGACGGATTTTTTGCAAGAAAATTTAACCAGGAAACTGAAATTGGAAAAATAATTGACCCATTAGCTGATAAGATTTGTGCCGCAGTTTTGATTTATAAATTGTATCTTATTGGAGAAATTACTCAACTACTCTTTTTCATTCTAATAGGAAGAGACCTTTTAATATTTTTAGGAGGAATGCTGTTAACCAAATATTTGGGGAAAGTTTTGCCTTCCAACTTTCTTGGGAAAATAACAGTCACAATCTTTGCGGTTTTTGTTTTCATGATATGTTTCGCCATTGATAAAAATAGTTTTCCTTATTTATTTATTTTTTACTTGATCATCTTCCTTTCATTTTTGTCTTTAATTGCTTATGCGATTAGAGGAATAGAATTTATTAAAAAGAAAAATAATGAGCATATTTAAGAATATTAATATTGATAAACTGAAATCAGGATTATCAAAAACTCGTTCGGCAATTTTTAATCGCATTTCAGAAGCTATAACCGGTAAAGTTAAACTGGATGAAGAAGTCTTTTCGGAACTTGAAGAAATTTTAATTACTTCAGATATAGGTGTTGATTTATCGTTAAATATCATAGAAGAAGTTAAAAAGAAATTGGTTACAGAATCACAACGAAATGAGGAAACCATTCATAAAGTAATGAAAGATTCTTTGATCGAAGTTCTTAATCGTACAACGAATCTGACAGATTTTGAACCGGATTTTGAAAAATTTAAACCATTTGTAATTCTTGTAGTTGGGGTCAATGGTGTCGGAAAGACAACCACAATTGGGAAAATGGCTCATAATTTTTATCGGTCAGGACAAAAAGTTATTATAGGAGCAGCCGATACATTTAGAGCCGCGGCAAATGAACAGTTGGAAGTTTGGGCTAAAAGAGCGAATGTTAGTATTGTTCAGAAGGTGAGTGGTTCGGATCCCTCCTCAGTTGTATATGAAACCGTGAAAAAAGCAATTGACGAGAAAATAGATATTGTGCTTATCGATACAGCCGGTAGATTGCATACAAAGACAAATTTAATGGAAGAATTGTCAAAAATAAAAAGGGTGATTAAAAAACTTTTAGATCATGCACCAAACGAAACATTCTTGGTCGTTGATGGGAGCACCGGACAAAATGCAATTCAACAGGCAAAGTCATTTGCCAAATCTGTTGATCTCACTGGACTAATTATAACGAAATTGGATGGTACTGCAAAAGGCGGCATTGTCTTTCAAATTGCAAAGGAATTGCAATTAAAAATTCCATATATCGGTGTAGGTGAAGGGATTAACGATTTGCAAAATTTTGATAGTAAACTTTTCGTAAATTCTTTAGTTGAATCGAATTAATCTTTTATATATAAACAAATAAATAAATCACTCAATGTGTTATGGAATGTAAAAAATTCTTTATTGTTAACCCTTCAGCTGGTAAAGGCAGAGGGAATAAATATATTTCCCATTTACATGAAGTTCTTCATAGACTCTCTATCCCTTTAAATAATGTTATAATAACACAATATCCCGGCCATGCTACCGAAATTGCTAATTCACTAAATATGGATGAAAACTCTATTTATTGTATTGGCGGAGATGGGACAGTAAATGAAATCATAAACGGTATAAATCATGGAGGTAATTTGCGCTTAGGTGTAATTCCGGTTGGTTCTGGGAATGATTTTGCCCGAACAATTGGAACCTTAACGAAAGACTTTTCACTAAAGAACTATATTCTTAATAATAATTCCACAAGGTGTGACATTGGTCACGTAATCGTCACTAAAAATAATGTGATTTTAGTGGATAAAAAATTTATTTCAAGTTTAGGAATTGGATTCGATGCATTTGTTGCTTCTAAAATTAAATCAATTAAAGTTTTGAATGGATTATTACTTTATATTGCTTCAGTTATTGTAAGTTTATTTACATATAAAGCGCCTAAAAGTTCAATTAGGATTGATGAAACAAATGTGAATTTCACGGATCACGTTTTTTTATTTTCTGTTGGAAATACAGAAACTGCTGGTGGAGGATTTAAGTTAAATCCAAAAGCAAAAATTGATGACAGTTATTTAAACTTATGTATGGCGAGAAATATTTCAAAACTTACATTATTAAAAGTTTTACCAAAAGCAATTACTGGAACTCACATTTTAGATAAAAGAGTTGAATCGTACAAATTTAAATTATTAAAATATTCTACAAACGAAAAAGTATTTCTGCATATGGATGGTGAAGTAATTGAACTGGCAGAAGGAGAGAAGGAGATAATTGTTAGTATTCAACCGAAATCGCAAAGTATTATCAAAAATTAGAATAAATGCAAGTTTACATAATATACATTATCATGCACTGTGCTTTTGTAATTGAATTTGTGCGTTCTTAATACTTATAAAATCCTTCACCACTTTTTTTCCCTAATTTGCCTGCTGCAACCATTTTTTTTAGTAATGGACAAGGACGATATTTTGAATCATTATATCCATTATAAAGAACCTCCATAATAGCTAGACAAACATCAAGTCCTATAAAATCTGCAAGCGTTAATGGTCCCATTGGATGATTCATTCCTAATTTCATGACGGTATCTATGTCTTCAGCTGTTGCAACACCTTCCATCAATGCAAAAATGGCCTCGTTTATCATTGGTAATAAAATACGGTTAGAAATAAATCCGGGATAATCATTTACCTCACAAGGTGTTTTGCCAATGCTGATGGCTAAATCATAAATAGTTTTGAAGGTTTCGTCGGTGGTAGAAAATCCTCTGATAATTTCAACTAATTTCATAATTGGAACAGGATTCATAAAATGCATCCCGATAAATTTATCAGGTCGGCATGAAGTTGCTAATTCTGTGATAGAAATGGAAGATGTATTCGTAGAAAATATACATTCCGGTTTTATTAAACTTTGTAATGCTTTAAAAATAGAGATTTTAGCTTCTTTGTTTTCATAAATTGCTTCAATAACAAGATCGGATAATGCGGGAATACTTTCAATTCCAATCAGTGAAGTAATCTTGTTTAGTGATTCGGACATCATATTTTCCGTAATTGTCCCTTTCTTGACCATTCTACTTAAATTATTAGTAATTGAAGAAATTGCTTTTTCAATTCGAGGTTGATCCATTTCGACAAGATTTACGGAATAGTTGTTAAGAGCTAAAACTGTAGCAATACCATTCCCCATCGTGCCACCACCAATGACTGAAATCTCTTTTAACATAATTATCCTATCTTTTTATTTTATTTTTATGATCGATGAAAGGAGCATGACTAATCGAAATTTTAAAATATTTAGATTTACATTTGTATTTTTGATTTTGTAAAGTAAATTTTCACAATCTTTGATACTCCATGAGATGTCTACATGTCCATATTTTGAATTGAATTTATCAATAGTGTCTCGATAATTAACAAAATAGTATGGAGTAAATTGATCTCGTGATAAATTCAGCTCGTATAACCAATAAATAATAAATGAAATAACTAACTGGAACTCTTTCTCTTCTTTTATAAAATCATTAATTTCTGTTAAACATGAATAATATTTCCCGGCTAAACCAAACCGCAAAATTGAAATTGTCTTTTCAAGAAAAAAGTTGACATCCGTTTCAATTAATTCTAGTGCTTTTAAATAAGAACCTTCTGCAATCCTATTGACCATACGAGTTTCTTCATTAGTTTTTGCAAAATAGCGTTGTAATATCTCTTCAATTTCATGTTCAGTAAAAGGGGCAAATTGAAATTCTTGGCATCGTGATCGTATCGTTTCTCTCAAAGCATTTATATTATTAGTAGTTAAAATTAAGAAAGTGTTGTCAGGAGGTTCTTCCAAATTCTTTAATAATGCATTTTGTGAAGTTTCATTCATTAACTCTGCAGTTGATATTATTACGACACGTTTTTGAGCA
The DNA here is from genome assembly GCA_023231105.1 of Ignavibacteriaceae bacterium. Taxonomy (GTDB): domain Bacteria; phylum Bacteroidota; class Ignavibacteria; order Ignavibacteriales; family Ignavibacteriaceae; genus UBA1563. The sequence goes on from JALNWB010000021.1 coordinate 10,736, forward strand.
GAATTTGGTTTTAAGGAAAGATATTTTTGTATATTTCGTATACTGTTAATTTTTATATCATTAGCATTAGGGATATTAATTTTGTAATAAGGATTTAACCCCTTTTTTAGCAACTCACCTTTTATTTTTTCAAATTCCGGTCCGGGGATTTTGTCCAAAGGTCCGTCAGAATCATTTTCGTTTTTTCCCCTTGGCAAAGCTGTAATATATTTAATCTCTATTTTTTCATTGAAGTTATCATTTACAGAAGAATTTTCAGTTATTAAGTTTGCAAATCGGATAGCAATAGCATCCATGCCAAAGCCCTCATCTCCGAAAAATATTAATCCATGAGGGATAATATTATTTTGCATTAAATGAGTTATAGAATTCTTGACAAATTCCTGTCCTATGATATTCGACCACATAGCGTTAAAAAATAAAAAAAGGCACATTCTGTGCCTTTAGATTATAATATTTCATCTTATTAAATTTCATCTTCATTATAAAAGAAGTCTTCTTCAGTAGGATAATCTGGCCAAATATCCTCAATAGATTCATAAGGTTCTTCAGAATCCTCTAATTCCTTAAGGTTTTCAATAACTTCTAAAGGAGCACCAATTCTCTCACAGTAATCAATTAGCTCTTCTTTTGTAGCTGGCCATGGCGCATCATCTAAAAATGAAGCTAATTCAATAGTCCAAATCATAAATTAAAATCCTCAGTATTAATTATTAGCAAATAATCGTGAATCGTCAAAAAAGAATTGTTCAGGATCAAGGTTTATCCCATCGTGCAGCACTTCATAATGAAGGTGTGGACCAGCCGAGAGTCCGGAATTTCCCGTAAATGCAATTAAAGTGTTTCGATCAACTTTCTGTCCTTGTTTAGCTTTTGTTCCCGACAGATGACCATAAATCGTTCTATAACCAAATCCATGGTCAATTTCAACACAAAGTCCAAAGCCGTTTTTATTACCGACAAAATCAATAACTCCGCCGCCTGAAGCATAAACCGGAGTTCCAACATTTGTAATGATATCAATTCCATTGTGCATGCGATTTACATGTAAAATTGGATGAAATCTCATTCCAAAACCATGTGCAGAAAGTGATCCATTGCATGGTTTTATAGCAGGAATATCCTTAAAAAGTTCTTCGTTTTTAGTTAATGCTAAAGAAATGTCATCGATATTTTTCTTCTCGAATTCAATTTTCCTCAATAATTTATCAACAAAATAATCTGCTTCTTTTAAACTGTTACTTTCACTTGAATTCAGAAAATCTATTGAAAGATTGAACTCGCCACCACCAACACCTAATTTTGCCTCTTCATTTGAAATTGCCGGTAAATTTGCAGCAATTCGTAATTCGTTATTAACTTTTAGTAAGCTGTCTAACTGCTCACTTACTTTTTGATAATTCTTTAAAAGAGAACCAATTTTATTTTGAAAAGCAGGATTAGTAGGAAGTGTCTTAACTTGTGAGAATTCATTTATTAAATAAAAGCCTAAAAAAGAAATTATTAATAGACTTAAAGATATCAAAAAGACGAATTTCGTTTTAAGTCCTTTGATTTCCGTAAATCTCAGATTTTTATGTGTAAAGTAGTATAATTTCTTCATAATTTGTATGCGAAAATAAACAAACCAACCCTCTTTGTCAAACATTTTCTTATTTAATAAAAAAAAATATTTTATTCAAAGTCGTGTTCAAAATAATTTACACCTCTTTCGGGATTTTCCTTACTTTTGCTCAGAATTGCCTTCTCCAAACGGTTTTTGAAAACTTCAGCAGCATCATATCCATAATGCTTTAATAAATAGTGAAGAGCTATCACTTCAGATATTACTGTAATATTTTTGCCTGGTAAAATCGGCAGTTTAACAAATGGAATTTCAACATCTAATATTTTTTCTAAGGTTTCGTCAAGTCCGGTTCTTGTATAACTTGATTCTTCATTCCATACCTCAAGTTCAACGATAACTTCTAATCTTTTTTGATGACGAATTGCCCTAACACCAAACATTTTTTGGATATCTAAAATGCCTAATCCACGTATTTCCATAAAATGCTTTACAAGTGAAGTACCGGCTCCGATTAGAATCCCTTCTCCTTTTTTAGTCAGAATTATAACATCGTCACCAACCAACCTATGCCCTCTTTCAATAAGATCTAAAGCTACCTCGCTCTTCCCTACTCCGGATTTCCCAAGAAATAAAATACCGACACCATAGACATCAACAAAAGAGCCATGGATGGAAACTCGCGGTGCAAATTGATCATCAAGAAAATCACTTATTAAATACGTTAATTTTGTTGTTAAAAGAGGTGACGAGAAAAGTGGGACGTGTGATTCAATAGCTAAGGACTTCATTTCAGGAAATGGTTGATTTCCATCAGTTAGAATAATGCACGGGATATAAAATTCAAACAACTTTTTTAATGCTTTCATTCTCTTTTCAGGCGTTAAATTTTTCAGATACGTTATCTCCGTATTACCAAAAATTTGTACACGCTCGTAAGAGAATAGTTCGACAAACCCGGCTAAGGCTAAACCGGGTCTGTGTACATTTTGATCTTTAATTTTGCGGTCAAAACCCGACTCATCCGAATGCAGGGTAAGTTTAAATTTTGACTTTGCATAAGTATAAAAGAAATCAACATCAATTGATGCCGTTCTTGAAATTGCTTTTTCATCAATGGGAATCATAGTTAGTAAGATTTATTTTTCGTTTTCAATTTGTCTAATTGCCGATGAATTTTTTCAACAGCAACAACTGTAGATTTTTTGTAATCGTCAGATACTTCACTTGCAGTAAGAATTTGTCCGGGGACTTTAACTATGATTTCCGAGGTTTTTGTAGTGTCCTTATTTGGTTGATAGCTTAGGATAACATCAACATCTAAAATGTTATCATAAAACTTATCGATTTTTGAAACCTCCGCGGTGATGAAATCTCTCAGAGTTTCATGAGCTTTGAATTTTCGTGCTGTTATAGAGATATTCATATTGAGCTCCTTTTCTTTATGATTTTGGATGTGCTTGCTTATATACGTTTTTTAATCGTTCAATACTTACTTGAGTATAAATTTGTGTTGTCGAAAGATTAGAATGACCTAAAATTTCTTTAATTGCCGTTAAATCAGCGCCGTGATTTAGCATATGTGTTGCCGAACTATGCCGGAAGATATGAGGACTTTTCTTTTTCAAATCCGTAAGCTCACTTAAATATTTTCTAACAAAACGGTAAACGTAGTTTGATAAAACGCGTGAACCATCAGATTTAAGGAAAATGTAATTTTGTTTTTTTTCTGTGTTCCGAATGCTTAAATATTTTTCAATTATTTTTTTTGATTGTTCACCGAGCGGTACAATACGTGTCTTATTTCCTTTTCCAAGAACACGAATAATTGAAGCTGAGAAATCAACATCCTTTAGTAAAAGGTTGCAGGCCTCAGATACACGTAGCGAACAACCGTACAAAACTTCAATAACAGCAGCGTGCAAAATATTGTTTTTATCTTTAGAGTTATATATACTTTTAATTAATGCCGTATATAAATCTTCGGGGATTACCTCCGGCAATTTTCTTTTAACTTTTGGATTTTTTATATAAGCAATTAAGTTTTTTTTAATAAACTCTTTCTTAAATGCATACGAAAAAAATCTTCTAATCGAAGAAAGTTTTCTTGATATTGATGACTTCTCTAAACCTAATTCATTTAGTCGTACTAAATATTGCTTAATTGTTCTTTCACTAATTAATGATATTTCAATCTTCTTAATTGATTCGCAAAAAGAATAAAACTGTTCTAAATCTTCGGTATAAGCTTTAATAGTTAAAGGAGAATAACCGCTGGTTGATTCTATTTCTTTTAAATATGATTGAATAATATTTCTCATTATTTAAACGATTTATTCTGCATTTTCATTTTGTTCTTCAAGCTCTTCAACCATTTCTTCACCACAAACCGGGCACTTTAAATAATTCCCTTTTTTGGCGGAGTACTTGTGCTCAAGATAAGTTGAATCACCGTTTGGGCAATCTTTTGCTATCGGTTTATTCCATGAGACAAAATCGCAGTCGGGATACTTTGTGCAGCCATAAAACGCTTTATTCCTTTTTGATCTTCTCTCTACAACTTCTCCATCTTTACATTTTGGACACGGGACACCTAACGAAATATTTTTTATGTAATCACAATCAGGATATTTTTCGCATCCGATAAATCGTCCGAATTTTCCGTTCCGGTAAATCGTACGGTTGTTGCATTTGGGACAAGAATCACCTGTGTATTCGGGCTCTTTGGATTCCTGAGAAAAGTCTTTAAATGATTTGATGTTTTTGCAATCGGGATAATTAGTACATGCTAAATATTTTCCAAAGCGGCTGAATCTTATTGCCATTTCATTACCGCATTTATCGCATAGAATTTTTTCAATTTTATCTTCAACAGCAGCAAGTGTTTCCGAAAACGGTTTGTAAAAATCGTTGAGCACTGTAACAAATTCGTTTTCACCTTGCGCTATTTGGTCCAATTCGCTTTCCATTTTTGCTGTAAAACTTACATCAAATATATTTGGAAAGTTTGCAACCAATATGTCATTCACTTTAACCCCAAGATGGGTTGGAGCTAATTTTCTTTCAACAACTGAGACGTAATTTCTATCTACAACGGTGCTTACAATGGAAGAAAAGGTACTTGGTCTGCCTATTCCTTTGCTTTCTAATTCTTTAATTAAACTACTTTCAGTGTATCGCGGCGGAGCTTTTGTAAAATGCTGCGTTTCTTTCAAATCATCTAACAAAAGTTTATCATTTTTTTCCAATCCGGCGGGAATAGTTTCATTCTTCGCTTCAGCTTTATCGTCCGATTCAGGATCATAAGTCTGCTCATTTACTTCAACATACATACGCATGAAACCGTTAAAGAGCAGAGCCTGCCCATATGCTTTAAAAAGAAATTCATCTGCGGAAATTTCAATTACGGTAGTCTCCAATTCGGCAGGTTTCATTTGTGAAGCAATAAATCTTTTCCAAATCAATTGATAAAGTTTAAAAGATTTATCATCTAAAAACTCTTTCACTTTTTCCGGTGTATATGCCATTGATGTTGGTCGAATTGCTTCGTGCGCATCTTGAACATTAGCGCTTTTCTTTTTGTCATATTGATTTGCCGTTACCGGTAAATAATTATCTCCGAAATTATTTTTGATAAATTCTCTTGCATCAACTAAAATTTCTTCTGAAATACGAGTAGAATCGGTTCTCATGTAAGTGATAAGACCGACTGTTCCTTCTTTTCCCAAATCAACTCCTTCATACAACTTTTGAGCAATTCCCATCGTTTGTTTTGCGCGAAAACGTAATGCCTTTGACGCTTCAGCCTGTAACGTGCTGGTAATAAACGGCGGAGAAGGATTTCTCTTCGTGTGTTTTTTTACAATACGCGAAATTTCAAAATTATTTTTTTGCTTTACTTCACTAAATAATTTTAATGTGTCAGCTTCATTATTTAAAAGAATATGATTTTTAAGGAAATCACTTAATTCTTTTTCACTCATGTTTGCGTGCGGAGCTGTTTTAATTTCTTTTTCTTCAACGCTGAAGAGTTTTGCTTTGAATATTTCTTTCGAAGCTGTTTCAAAAAATCCCCAGATTGACCAATACTCAATTGCAATAAATTTTCCAATTTCAATTTCACGTTCACAGATAAGACGAAGCGCTACGGACTGAACTCTACCGGCAGATAACGTTACACCTGCTTCTTGAATTACCGCTTTCCATAAAAACGGACTTACTTTATATCCTATCAATCGATCCATTATTCTCCTGGCTCGTTGGGAGGCTACTAATGTGGTATCAATTTCACGCGGCGACTGCATTCCTTTGAGGACACCGTTTTTGGTAATCTCATTAAAAAGAACTCGGTGGACTTTTCCTCCCTTTTTGATTATTATGAAGTCGGCAATGTCTTGTGCTATCGCTTCACCTTCGCGGTCAGGATCGGTTGCGATGAAAATATTGTCACTTTTTGCAGAAAGACTTTTAATCTTTTTTAAGAGATCACCTTTGCCGCGAATAGTTACAAACTGCGGTTGAAAAGAATTCTCTACGTCGATACCTAATTTGGATTTAGGTAAATTCTTTATGTGTCCCACAGTTGCTTCAACGTGGTAATTTTTGCCTAAATATTTATTGATCGTTTTCGCTTTTGCCGGAGACTCTACAAGAACAAGATTTTTACTCATAATAGCTTAATTTATTTTATCTGAAAGATACAGAAGCTTTCTGCTTCCCGGGATTGATAATTTATCTACATCAATGATGGAGTTCAATATAAGAAAATTCATTTCATCTTCCGATAATGGAAATTCAGGGAAGAAAAATATTTGTTCCATAATTCCATCAAGATCGGAGTCGATAAGTAAACCGATATTATATAATTTCAGAAGGCGATTGTAATTCTTCATTCCGATAACGTGCATCTCATCTTCTGAAAAAATACGCATTCCTCTAGAAATTGATTGGTGCGTTTTACTTCCATGCTGGTTTGCATTAATTTTGTCATAAATCCAGCTATACGCTGTAGCCACAACTGTTTTATCGTATTTTTTCTTTTTTAATAACTTTAGTTCAACTTGCTCTAAAGAATTTTCTTTTGCAAGTCCGTCAAGTAATTTAGAAAGAACTTCAGCCAGTCTATTTCTCATATTTTATTCAAGATTAAATAGTTTAGTTTTTTTACTAAAGAAGTTTCTTTTCTTTTCATTTTTATTTTGTCATTTTTTATTTGATCATCATAACCAAGGAGATGAAGTATTCCGTGTATGATGAGCCTGAGATATTCTTCTTGTCCGCTGATATGAAAACGAGACGCATTTTCAACTGCATCCTCATATGAAATAATAATTTCACCGTCTAACTGTGTATTACTTCCACTATAATTAAATGTTAAAATATCTGTTGAAAAATGATGGTTCAGATATTTACCATTAAGTTCTAAAATTTCTTTTCTATCAACAAAGGAAACATTAATGCTTGCAATTGAAAAATGCAACTCTTCAACTAATGCAAGAATAATTTTTCTTATCAATGGTTTGTTAAAATCTATTTTTTTCGGAATTAAGATAGCAATTTTTGTATTTGAAATATTCATAAATGATTATTTCAATTCAATTAATGAATCACTCGAAATTTTTGCATATTCTTTGTAATGTAAAGCTGATTTCTCCAGATCGCTTATCTCCTGTTCAGTAAGTTGTCTGATAACTTTACACGGAACTCCGGCTACCAGCGTTCCTTTGGGCACGATAAAATTTGGCGGAACCACAGCCCCTGCGGCAACAACACTACACTCTTCAACAATTGCTCCATCTAAAACAACAGCGCCCATGCCGATTAAACTTAAATTATGCACTGTACACCCATGCAGTGTAACGCAATGTCCGATCGTAACTTTATCTCCAATAATTAACGGCTGAGTTTCATTTGTAACATGAAGCATCGAGCAATCTTGAACATTAGTTAGTTCACCGATATGGATATAATTGACATCTCCACGAATAACAGTATTGTACCAAACGCTTGAGTCTTTACCAATTTTCACGTCACCGATAATTTTTGCACCAGATGCGAAAAACACTGAATCGTGTATTGCCGGCATCATTCCTTGATACGGAAAAAAAACTTTTTCTTTTACTAATTGTTGTATTTTGGTGGAGTCCATCCGGGTCTCTTCCATGATTTTAATTCCAAATTAACATTTCCAATAATTACTTTCATTTTTGCTAAGATAGGAACGGCAGCTTTATCATTAGAAAACCAGCCTTCAAAATGTCCTGTCATCCCATATACACTGGTAAAGTCGGTTTCGCCATCTAAGTAAGTACAAGCGATGTCGTGATCAACCGCATCAATTGAAATTTTATCTACTCGATCATAAAAATTAATTTTTGTAAAAACTTTTTGTTCTTTAACAAAGCATGGTACTTTAACAGATTTATTTTGTCCGTTATTCATTCGTGCATAATAGAATATTGAAAGTCCGTCATGGAACATTTTATCAGCTGTTGTAGTTGAGTCTGTCCATAATTCCGAAGGCAAGACGCTCCCCTTTTTAACATGAATAGTTTTCTCCTGATAATTGAAGAAATATTCAGTGTAAGTGGTAAACTCTTTTTCTTTAACAAGTCCTTTAAAGTATTCCGAATAATAATCTGTGTTTACTTTACTCTCATAAATTTGATGGAGATTAACAAAAGGAATTCCCGAATACGAATCAATATGTGCAACAGTATTATAAATGGTTTTCCCTTGATATTCTTTTTTATTGATTATCCTTAAACGAACTTCTCCAAGTTTGAGAAAAGAATAACTAACTACATAATTAATATCTTCGCCGACAAGTAATTCCCTCTCGGATACAATTGGGAATGTAAATGACACCCTTTCAGGTTTATAAGTAAAACCCGATTCCAAAACAATAAAACTTGTAACGGCAAAAAGAAGAATACGATATTTCATCTCTATTTTATATTTGCTAATTCTTTTGCTTTGCCAAAAAGAGATAACGCTTTCTTAACTTGTTTATCCATTGGAATTAAGGATGAATACCAGCCTTCATTCTTCCAATAATTTCTTGCAATTGTTGCCTTCAGTCTTGCTCTAATATAATCTTTTTCTGTATCGAAATCTTTTTCAACAAATTTAACATCCTTCCCTTTTGAAAATTCTATGAAGGATTTCATATCGGTATCTGAAAGTTCAAACGAGGAAATAAACTTTGCAAGATTATCTCCGAATGTGTTTTTTATATCCGAGCCGTGGCGATCAATATAGTTTAATGCAAAAAGATAAAACGTATTTTTTCTAATTAAATTTGAAGAGTAGTCCGTCAGCTTTTCTGATTTGACAAAATAATCTGGTGTAATTCCACCGCCGCCATAAACTATTCTTCCTTTACTTGTTTTGAATGTCGGATGTAAAGAATCATTTTCTGTTTTGGATTTCTGATGTAAAGAATCAAGTTCTATTTTGTGTTCCAGATTTTCACCGTCACTCTCATCTTGCCTATCCATGTTTTCCATGTAATAATCTTTTTTATCTTTGTCTTTATACTTCCGTTGAATTAATCTACCGGAAGGAGTAAAATAATCCGCGATAGTTAAGCGAAGTGAACTGCCATCGCTAAGCGGGAATTGACGTTGTACCAAACCTTTGCCGAAAGTAGTTTCTCCAACAACTAAACCGCGATCCCAATCTTGAACAGCGCCCGAAACGATTTCACTTGCCGAGGCGCTTCCTCTATTTACTAAAACGATTATTGGAACATTTTCAAAAGGAGAAGTGACTGAAGCATTAAAATCTTCATCGAAATCTTTTCTTCGACCGCGTGTGTAAACAATTTTCTTATTGCCGTCAATAAATAGATCCGCTATTTGTACAGCTTGATTTAGATAACCGCCGGGATTGTTTCGTAAATCTAAAACTAACTGTTTCATCCCTTTGCTTTGCAAATCATTCAACGCAGATTGTAATTCTTCGGTAGTTTTTTCTGCAAATCTACTTACACTAACATAACCGGTTTGTTTATCAAGCATGATGTGTGTGTCAACAGAAAAAAGTGGAATTTTATCACGGGTGATTTCATATTCCATCGGATCTTTAACACCGATCCGTAATACTAAAACTTTAACTTTTGAACCGGCTTTTCCGCGTAATTTTTTTCTTACGTCATCATTTGTAATGCCGATACAATCTTTATCATCAATCTTAACAATTCTGTCTCCGGCTAAGATACCCAATATTTCGCTTGGTCCTCCGGTAATTGGAGAGACGACAGTCAACGTATCATTTACAACTTGAAATTCAATTCCAACACCTTCAAAATCGCCGCGGAATTCTTCTTCAACTGCCTGCATTTGTTTTGCAGGAATATAAACTGAATGAGGATCGAGTTCGTTTAGCATTCCGTTTATTGCAGATTCAACAAGTTTGTCGGTGTTGACATCTTCTACATAAAATTTTTGCGTGAGAGTTAAAACATCATTAAACTTCTTGACGTTTTCAAAGAGGTTATCGCCCGCAAGCGCTTTTTGAATTTGTGTACCGAGTAAGATCCCTGAAGTTAAGATGATAACCATCAACGGGATTCTATATTTTTTGTAATTCATTGTTGACCTTATTAGAGTTTTACTTGTAATGAAAAAATTGCAGCAATATTTGTATCGTTAAACAGGATTAAGTTTTTTTGTTTTGAATAATTTGTAAATACATATTGCACTAATAATTTGATTTCGTTATACGGTTCATAACTAATATCTATAGTTGCTTTGCGGAATATTTGTTTTACACCGTCTAGGAATTTTACTGTTTCAGAATCTCCAACCCGGTGCCCTACGGAGAAATCTCCTCCGATATTTTTAGTGACATTTCCGAGTTTATCCAAATAATTTGCTCCATGTATTGTGTAGCTAAACGAAAAAGCTGCTTCAAATCGATGAGTTAATCTATAATTTATTTTTGAAAAGAACAATTCACTATTTGGTGCAACTACCGAAGACAATCCATAGCCAAAATTTGTAAAGTTGTTATTCGTTAGACGGTGCGTGAAAACATAAGGTTCAACACGGGTATATTCAAAATGAAAATCTATGGGAATTACGTTATACAAATTATAAGATGATAATCCGATATTCCATAAAGTTTGATTGCCATACCAGCCGGTTCCAAGTTTCCCGTAATTAATATCATCTAAAAGGAGCATCGCAAAAAGTTTTAATCCTTTAACGGAACGATTTTCCAGATCAAAGAAAATCATTGCGTTGTCCCGGTCTCTATTGTTGTGTTCAACGGATTTATAAAAATTGAACGGATTGAGATAAGAAAATTCCAACGGTCTATCACCGTAAATAATAATTTCTCCGGCACCCAAAGTAAAATTATCGGTAAGATTAAAACCTAAATGATGATACGCCATGTATTTTTCTTTTATAAAATTAACTCCGGCAGTTACCGTATCATTTATAATAGAGCTTTGACCTAACATCTTACCGTGAAAAGAAAAGAATGAAAAAATTCCATAATTGAATTGGAGCTGTAAATAATCAAATTTCGGGCTGTTGTCGGAAAGAATAACTTTATTCTCACCATAGCCAAGCAATAAACGATCTCTTCCAAATTTTATATTGAGCCAATCAAAATCAAGCGACAGGTGTCCTTCGTTATCATCAAAAAAAGTTTCTTTATCTGTTTCGTTGAATTTGAAATTATATTGTAGTTCTTTTTTCTGTAATGCCGCCTCTTTCATTCCGGAAGCAAAACCGTTTGAGCCTTGAATATAAAAGCCGAAAGTATTCATAAGAGTTCCGCGGATAATTCCTCCTACGTTGAGCAATCCAGCACTGTGAATAGCAGAATTGTTTTTATAGGAAATAAAATCTGCATCGGCGGTTAAATTGATGAACAAATTTCCCTTCTTGCTTGAATTGAAGTATAAGAATCTTTCCTTCTGAGTAAAAAGATCATACTTATCACCATCTATAATTGATTGATATGTAGATGTTGTGCCGTTTAGTTCCAGGTTAAATTCTGATCTGAGATCATTGAAAATATTTTTATCGATTAGGTCGAGTTGATTTTTATTCGCTTCAACTTGATGTAAATATTCAGCAATAGCTTTTCGAGTTTTGGGCTTTTGAAATGAGTCATACTCCTTAATGAGATGCAACGCATCCATTCTTTCAAGGAATCCATAAACCGGATGAGATGCCGGAACAAACTCCGCCTGCGAGTAAAGAAAAATTGGCAAAAGCAGAAAAATAATTGTTAACGTCTTTTTCAACGCACTTCTTCCCATTCTCTTGAAATTGATTTTTTCATAAGTACTATCGAAATAGAATTTTTAAACCAAGTTAGTGAAACGCGCAAATACCCGAATCTCCTAAATCTTCTTGGCGATTCATAAACTAATATATCATCAGTAAGCAGAATATTGCCGATTTTTTTTATTCTTTTGAATAAATCAAAGTCTTCTCCTGCAGCCAAATTTTCATCATAACCATTAAGCCGAAGGAAAACATTTTTTTTTACAATTTGGCATTCACCTCTGCCGGTTCCCATTCCTAAAAAATTTAATAGGTGAAAATAATAATAATAAAATCCATGAAAGAGTCTATCGGAAAATATTTCTTCTTCCGGAAAAACTTTTACGTGACCGCCAACTGCAAATAAAGAAGAAGAATAAACTTTCTCTTCCAAAAATGAAAAAAAGCTTTGAACATTGTCAAGACGTACATCGGCATTAAGAAAAATCAGCCACATCCCTTGCGCCTTCATTCCGCCTTTATTTCTTCCTGCGGAAATATTTTCTTTAATAGATGATTCATGTTTAATAAAGATGCATCCAAAACGGTTCGCAATTTTTTCTGTTTCATCTTTACTGCCGCCGTCGGAAATAATAATTTCATAATCACTTTTTGAAAGAGTAATCCCACCGGTTAACTGTTCAAGAAGTTGGGGTAAAAGTTTCTCTTCGTTAAGTGTAGGAATAATAATGCTGTATTTCAAAAATCACCTAATAAGTAAGACCAAAGAAAACTACTTTGTGTGTTAAACGAATTCCAGGCATTGGAAAGTGAAAATAATTAAGCGTGTTTTTTACTAACTGCCAAAATTTTCCATGAAGCGGAATTGTTTCTGCATCTAAATCAAAAGCAAGATAAAAATCACGTTGTCCGCCGCCGCTGCCGTCAAGATTTTTTACTCCCATTCCCAAAGCAAGACACAAATATTCCGGCCAATATTGAGCAACTCTTTCCGGTAACATTTCCTTCATTCGTAAGGATAGCCAAAATTTCTGTCCTGCATAATCATCAATTATAATATGGGTCTGCCCGCTGTTCGGATTTTTTTTTGTGAGATCAGCAGGATAGTAACTAAACTTAAATTTGAAATTATTTAAGTACGGGTAATAATATTGCAATATCGGAAATGCAGCTCCTAGTAAATCGGATGTTGCGTCACCGGGACTAAAACCCCATTGTGGACCGAAACCGTCTTGCACTTCTACAAATAATTGGAATGACAAAGCAAGTGCAGAGGAATACCATGTATTCGCTTCCGCTTGCACATTTGCCCCTTCCAATCCTACAGAAAAGACATGAGCAATTAAATCGGTTCCGTAAAAATGTCCTATCTTGTCAATCCAAAGCGCATATACCCAATCATTTTCAAAGTGAAATTTTGTGCGTTGATCTTTCCACCATGCATTTTGTTGATAGACTTGCACGCCGTAAGCGGTGCCGAGTAATCCAACTCCAATTCCGCCGAGCAACGGATAATTTACTTCAGTTTCCAACGGATCAATCTTTTGGGGAAGTTCACTTAACGGTGTCAACAAAAAATTTCTTTTTTCAAGTTGAAGAGATTTTGTCTCCAAATTCAAAGAAGTAGAAATGGAATCAATCTCTTGAGAAAAAACAGTACTCAACGGCAGCAATACCATTAAGCAAAAAATTCGGGTGCGAATTAGCATTTTATATTACTATTTTTCCGGTTTCATTTGCGGGAAAAACAAGACATCCCGAATAGAAACTTGATTCGTCAGTAACATTACTAATCGATCGATTCCAACTCCCAGACCTGCAGTTGGCGGCATACCGTATTCAAGAGCGCGGATAAAATCTTCATCATAGGTTTGAGCTTCATCATCGCCGGCTTCGCGTGCTTTTACTTGATCTTCAAATCTTGCTTTCTGATCGATTGGATCATTCAATTCACTAAAAGCGTTACAGATTTCTTTTCCGGCAACAAAGCCTTCAAACCGTTCTACAAGTCCTTCAATCGAACGGTGTTTCTTTGCCAATGGAGAAGTTTCCACCGGATAATCAATTAAAAAAGTTGGTTGGATTAACGATTCTTGAATACAAACTTCAAATATTCCATCGATAATTTTTCCGCGGCTTTCTTTGCCGGTTAATGCAACGCCATATTTCTTTGCGGCGTTCGTTAAGGCGGTATCATCAACAGAGAGAACATCAATTCCGGTTTTTTCTTTAATTGATTTCACCATTGAAACGCGGTTCCATGGCGGTTTAAAATCAATCACTTTATCTTCAAATAGAAATTCGGTTTTTCCGAAGACTTGCAAACATAATTGAGAGATCATTTCTTCAACAAACTGCATCATCCATTCGTAATCTTTGTAAGCAACATAAACTTCCATCATTGTGAATTCAGGATTATGCGTTTTGTCCATTCCTTCATTACGAAAATCTTTGGAAATTTCATAAACGCCGTCAAAGCCGCCAACGATTAAACGCTTAAGATAAAGTTCATCGGCGATGCGAAGATAAAGAGGAATGTCTAATGCATTATGGTGTGTAACGAACGGGCGTGCAGAAGCTCCGCCGTAAAGCGCTTGCAGCACCGGAGTTTCAACTTCAAGAATATTTTGTTTGTCAAGAAAAGCGCGGATGAATGAAATAATTTTACTTCTTTTTTGAAATACATCTTTCACTTCCGGATTAACAATCAAATCTACATAACGCTGTCTATAGCGCAATTCTTTATCTGCAAATTGATCGTGAACTGTTTTATTTCCGTTTTCATCAATCACTTCTTTAGCAATAGGAATTGGTCGGAGTGATTTAGTAAGCAAAACAAGTTCCCGGCAGTGAACAGAAATTTCTCCGGTTCGTGTTTTGAAGACAAATCCCTTTACACCAATTATATCACCGATATCATAAAGTTTAAAATTGTCATAAGCTTCACCGATTTCGTCTTGCTTTAAATAGATTTGAATTCTTCCTTTAACATCTTGAATTGTTGTAAATGAAGCTTTCCCCATTCTGCGTATCGCCATTATTCTTCCGGCAACAGCAACATTTTTTTCTACGCCTTCTTCGTATGCACTTTTTATCTCTTCAGAATAATCGTTTCTCTCAAAACTATAAGCGAAAGCATTTATGCCTTTGGTTTTCAGTTCATTTAATTCTTCAAACCTTCTTTTAATAAGTTCATTTATATCTTCAACAATTAGTTGTTCCATTTTTTCTCCGTTATTTCCTTTTAAAACTTGCAAGACGAATACAAATTAAATCCTGTAAATTATCAGCAAGAACCACAGGCACAGTAAAGTTATTCACAATAATTGAAAACACGATCGGTTCTTTGTCCCCGGTAAAAATATATCCTGAAATACTCCGTACCCCGTTAATGTATCCGGTTTTTGCTCTTACATTATTTTGCGCCCTGGTTTTACGAACTCTATTTGCCATCGTTCCATCAACACCTCCAACCGGAAGCGAATTATAGAAATAAGTGAAAACATCACTCTTGTACATATAATTTAATAACACGGTAATTTGATTAGGAGAAATCAAATTTAACCTTGATAAGCCGGAACCATCAACAATTTCCATATAATCCGTGTTGATGCCGATACTATTTAATACCGATTTAACAGCTTCAATTCCTCGTGCAGCGGTTCCATATCCTTTTGTTTCAAAGCCGATAGTCTTCAGCAACTGTTCGGCATAAAAATTATGACTGTTCTTATTGAGTACTTTTAAAATGTCTTTTAGAAATACAGAGTGATGCGTGAACAAAAGTTTTGCTTTCGAATAACCGGGAGGATCAGTCAAATCATCCATATCGGAAGCAAACCCGGAAACCGAAATCCCTTTTTGCTGTAAAATATCTTTTAACGTAACAACAAAATACTGGGTAGGATTATTTATTGTTGCATAAACCTTTAAAGAATCATCCCCTTCTCTAATTGAGCCGAACACGGAAATAATATTTGTTCCCCGTTCCCGGTAGATTTTTACATTCGTAGCAGAATCTTTTCCTACGGTTAAAACCTTGTTGAGAATAATTGCATACTTAGTATCGGGAGTGATACCAAGAACAGCCTGGTCTCCCCTCTTGCCGGGTTTCACAACAATATCGATGCAATTATCGTTAAATGATAAAGCGCCTGAAGGAGCAGCAAACCAATCTGATTCATAATCCCATGCCCAACCTTCGCCTAATCTTATATCATCAAAAGCATTATCATCTCCTAAAATATTTCCATTAATTTCATCAATCCCCAATGCTAATAAAGTATCAGCCCAATCACGGAATATTTTCGTCATATCATCGTTATTAAATCTTCCGGAAATGGTTGGATCGCCAAAACCTTTGATAATTAAATCACCATTTAAAATAGAACCGTCAATTACTCCGGTAGTAAAAACTTCCGTTTTAAATCTATACATCGGACCAAGGAGAAGTAATCCCGCAGCGCTGGTAAGAAGTTTTTGATCAGAGGCAGGCATAAAAAGTTTGTTTTCATTCTTTTTATAAAAATATTCACCGGTAACCAAAGACTGTATTGATACGCCCCAAATAGCATTGTTGAAATTCGGATCTTCGAAAATGTCTTCGAGTTGCTCGGAAAATTCTGCAACAGTTGAAATTGAATACTTTGGAACAGTATCTATCCTGGTTTCTTGTGCAAAACCGATACATGAAAAAATTAATACGATTGGAACAAGTTTAATGATTTTTTGCATACTCTTCGTACAACTCCGATATTTCACTTTCTTTAACTATGCGGTATGCACCTACAGGAATATTTTTGTGTGAAAAAGGACCGTAGCCTTTTCTGTCAAGTGCATTTACAAAATATCCAGCCGCCGCAAACATTTTTTTCACGAAATGATTTCTTCCTTCTACAGTTACCACTTTTATCGTAGTTGGATCTTTTTTATGAATCTCGATAGAGACAAACTTTCCTTTTTTCCCATCGATATAAAAACCTTTTATAAATTTCGGCTCATCTTCAAGTTTTAACGGCTTGTTTAGTTTTGCTTCGTATTCACGGGGAATTTTACTTGAAGGATGCGCTAAAAAATTTGAGAAATCTCCGTCGTTAGTTAGAAGCAATACGCCTGTAGTATTGTAATCCAATCGTCCAATCGGGAAAATATTTTCTTTCGTATCGATTAACTCAACAACGGTTTTTCTTCCTTTTTCGTCATTTGTTGAAGTGATGTATCCTTTCGGTTTATTCAGAAGAAAATAGAGTAATTTCTTTGCCTTAATTAGTTCTCCATCTAAAGCAACTTTATCTTTCAACGGATTAATAACGCATGCAAGAGTGGTGATGGTTTTCCCATTCACTGAAACTCTGCCTTGAAGAATAAATTCTTCGGTTTTTCTTCGTGAAGCAATTCCGCAATCGCTAAGAAATTTATTCAGTCTGATTTGTTGTGTCATTCTCTTCCTCTAATTCTTGTTCTAAATTTTCTTCAATTGCATTCATCATAATTTTTCTTTTCTGATCAAGAAAATCTTCGTCTTGCATAATTTCATCAATTTCTCTCGGCTTCGGAAGGTCCGTTAATTTATTTAAGCCAAAATATTTTAAGAATTCATCCGTCGTTCCGTATAATAACGGACGCCCAACCGTTTCTGCTCTTCCGTTAATGGAGATAAGACTTTTCTCAAGCAGCGTATTCATAATATAATCGGCGTTCACTCCGCGGATCATTTCAATTTCCGGTTTTGTTATCGGCTGCTTGTAAGCAATAATGGCAAGGGTTTCAAGGGCGGATTGACTTAATCTTCTTTTACTTTTTTCCGTTGAAAGATAGCCGATGTACTTTGCGTATTCATGTTTTGTTGAAAATGAAAAACCTCCGGCGATCTTCATTATTCTGAAAGGTCTTTGTTGTTCTTCCAATTGCTGATTTATTTGTGTCACGGTTTCTTCAATATCTTCACCGGTTATAGCAATTTCTTCTCCATCAATTCCTTTTATTGCTTTGATTATCTCATCAATCTTTAACGGTTCATCCGAAGAAAAGATGAGCGCTTCAATAACCGAATTGTAAATACTATCCATTTGTTATAATTCCGTAAATTATAAAATCATCTGAAGTAAAAGATTCCTTGATTCCGATCTGTCCCATTTTTGTTAATTCCAACAGAGCAATAAACGTTACAACGATCCTAATACGTTCGTGCATATCGCGGATAAGTTCCATAAAGGATATTTCTTTTGCATCGCTTAACAAAGATAAAACAAAAGTAATCTGCTCATCAATTGAAACCGATATATTTTTTATCTCGTGAACGAATTCCTTTTTAATATTATCTATCGCTTTGCGGAAAGCTTTGGCTAAATCATAAACAGAAATATTTTTTAACAGCGTGTCAAGTTCGGGCGGCGCTTCTTTCGGATCGAGTGAATAGTATCCGCGGTAACTTATTTTTCGCTGGGCAGTTTCAAAGAATCCCAACTCATCAGACATTTCTTTGTACCGTTTATATTCCAACAATGCGTTCACTAAATCGGAACGCGGGTCGATCTCTTCTCCCTTTTCGTCAATTTCTTTTGGAAGAAGCATACGTACCTTAATATGCATCAATGTTGAAGCCATCAAAATGAAATCACCGGCAACTTCAAGGTCAAGCATTTTAATCAAATTGACGTACCCGAGAAATTCTTTCGTGATATAAGAAATCGGAATGTCATAGATATTCAGCTCATCTCTTTTGATAAAAAAGAGAAGCAAATCAAGCGGACCTTCAAAATGATTTAGTTTAATTTTGAACAAGGCTATCCTAATTTCATTTTTTCATGAACTTCTTGCATGGTTGCATGCGCAACTTTTTTTGCGCGGTTTTCTCCATCGGTTAAAATATTTTTTACTTCGTCAAGATGATCTTCATAATATTTTCGCTTCTCTAATATAGGAGAAATAAATGAAGAAATATTTGCAGCGCATTTCAATTTACAATCAACACAACCTAAAGCGCCGCTTCTACAGCCGGATTCTATTTCCGGTATTTCTCCCGGTGTAAATTTTTTATGATAAGAAAAAACTAAGCAGACTTCCGGTCTTCCCGGATCATTTTTTCTTACTTTCAAAGGATCGGTTACGGCTTTTCTTAATTTAGCTTTGATGGTTTCCGCATCATCCGAAAGAAGAATTGTGTTGCCCAGCGATTTGCTCATCTTCGCATTTCCGTCTAAACCTGAAAGGCGTGAAAAAGCCGTAAGCTTAGGTTCCGGTTCCGGGAAAACTTCTCCGTACTGATTATTAAATTTTCTTGCTATCTCTCTCGTTATTTCAATATGAGGAACTTGATCTTCACCAACCGGCACCAAATCACCTTTATATAAAAGAATATCAGCCGCCTGTAATACCGGGTATCCTAAATGTCCATAAATTATATTCTCAATATTTAAGTCTCTCACCTGGTCTTTCACCGTTGGATTCCTTTCCAATCTGTTTACCGTTACAAGCATTGAAAAAATCAAATGAAGTTCAGTGTGTTCCTTTATTTGAGATTGACGGAACATCGGACTTCTAACCGGGTCGAGTCCGGCAGCAAGCCAATCAATCAACATATCAATTGAATCTTGATAAATGGAATCCGAATTTAGATTTGTAGTTAACACATGATAATCGGCAATAAGATGATAATTATCATATTCTTCTTGAAGGGCGATCCAATTTTCTAATGCCCCAACATAATGCCCGATATGTAACTTACCTGTAGGGCGCATCCCGCTTAAAATTCTTTTTTTACTCATTACTTAAACTTTTTACTTTCAGTTTTTACTTTTGACTTTATACCTGATACTTTCAACTTAAATACATGTACTGTTTCCACGATTCATCAAGTTTTCTAACGGAATTCTTAATAAAAAGAATATGATTAGGTGTGAACGGTTTAATCTGCAATTTCATATGAGCATCATGGGGAGACCTGTCTCCTTTTTTATTATTGCAGATTGTACAAGCTGCAACTAAATTTTCCCAGCTATCTATACCCCCTTTTGCTTTGGGAATAATGTGGTCGATAGTTAAAGGGATGTCACTTCTTCCACAGTAGGCGCATTTAAACTCATCTCTACGTAAAATATTTTTACGCGTAAGAACTACCTTTTTATAAGGCACAGAGATATAACTCGCAAGGCGTATTACACTTGGCCATGGAAAAGACCGATGAATTGTTCTCACTAATTTTTTCTGATCTTTTGAAACGATCTCGGCTTTACCAAGTAAAAGTAGAATTAACGCCTTCTTTATGTTGCAAATGGTTAAAGGTTCATAACTTTGATTAAGCACCAGCACTTTTGCATTTAATTTTCCGTTCGTACGTTTTGAAGGTTCGAAGACTTCCTCTCGTCATTTCGGGTGATTAATATATCTTACTTTTCTTACAAATATAATTAAAATGAAAAGTTTTTACTAATGAATAGCTATATCCAATAAGTTTTATCCTTTTTACTAAACTTTACTTCTGATATATTGAGAGAAACAAGGATCAAATTAACGAATCAGTAAAAACCGGGTGAATACTTTCTTCGTGTTGGCTAAGATCGAGTCCAATTTTTTCCTCGTCTTTAGATACACGAATTGGAATAAGAAGATCCGTGATCTTATATAAAACGTACGATCCGCCAAAAGTAAAAACTGAAACAATAACTAATCCGATCAAGTGCATGTAAAACGTATGAGTTTGCCCGTGTACTAAACCCAAATCTTTGGCAAAAACGCTGGTCAAAATCATCCCCACAATTCCACCTAATCCGTGGCAAGGAAAAACATCAAGGGTATCATCCAACCTGGTTTTGGATTTCCAGGTAACAGCAATGTTACTAACTACGGCAGCAATTACACCGATAAAAAGACTTGCCCCAACTGAGACATAACCTGCTGCCGGAGTAATAGCTACCAATCCAACTACAGCGCCAATACTAGCGCCGGAAGCAGAAGGTTTTCTACCAAGCAAAATATCGAAAAATATCCATGATAATGCTGCCGCGGCTGATGCAGTATTCGTGGTAGCAAAAGCTAATGCAGCTAAACTATTTGCACCAAGAGCTGAACCTGCATTAAAACCAAACCAACCAAACCATAATAAACCCGTGCCCAGAATAACATATGGAATATTCGCCGGAACATGTTTCTCCTGTTTAATGTGAGAATGTCTTCTTCCTAAAAAGATAGCTCCGGCTAATGCTGCAAATCCTGCAGACATGTGAACAACGGTTCCTCCGGCAAAATCAAGTATGCCCATGTTTCGTAAGAACCCGTTAGGATGCCACGTCCAATGCGCTAAAGGAGCATAAATAAAAAGTGTAAAGAGAATCATAAAAAGAAGATATGCCGAGAAGTGGACTCGTTCGGCAAACGAGCCGGTAATGAGAGCAGGAGTAATGATCGCAAATTTTAACTGAAACATAGCAAAAAGCAAAAGCGGAATTGTAGGTGAAAGTGTCGGATGTGTACTTTCCCCCACTCCACGGAACATAAAATAAGTTAAAGGATTTCCGATTATACCACCGATGGAGTCTCCAAATGAAAGACTAAATCCGACCACAACCCAAACAACACTGATAACACTCATTGCAATAACGCTCTGCAGCATTGTTGAAATTATGTTTTTTGAGCTGACCATTCCACCGTAAAAATATGAGAGCCCGGGAGTCATTAATAAAACCAGAGCAGTTGCTGTTAACATCCAGGCAATATCTGCCGGATTGGAAGGACCGCCCTGTATGTGCGAATAATTGTAATTAAGAAAAGCTCCTGAAATCGCGATTATAAGCAGAACAATGAATGGAAGGAATTTATATTTTGTCATCTACTTTCACCTTATACTTATTAGATATTTCAAACTATAGCCTATTATATTTAGGTAACGTCGCAAAAATACCTAATTAATTATAAGTTCTAAAACGATTTTTTCTAGAAGAATAATTTTATCCCGGATTATTGCATAAAATTTTAATTAATAAGTCACCTTACACAAGTATGTAGGTCGAAACTCCGTTTCGACCGATAGAGGAACGAATTGGTGTAAAATGTAGGGTCAATTCTCTGATTCGCCCATATGTTTAGTTTTATTTTATTCGTTTGTGAAACGATTCCGAAATCTTTCTGAATCTCCCTACTGTCTTGCGTAAGGTGACTTGCTAAAATATCCTTTATCGGAGTTTGGTTATCTAAAAAAACATTTCTAAGTTTTGTCGTACAAATATTTAAGAATACAGGTGGCTTTATTTCTGAGTTAGTGTTACATAGTAAATTCTTACCAAACGGAGTGTTCGGCACTTTCCTATTATATTCTGAAATCGATAAACTGAAAATAATTACTCCCCAAACAAAATTTATTTTTTTTCTAATTGTAAAAATGAGTTTGTTAGTTGTCAATGAGATTAGCAGATCGGAGATAAATTGTGCGGAAGAGTAACTACAGCATAAGAGTGATGACCCGGCAAGAAGTAGATATCGCGATCGACTGGGCTGCGACAGAAGGATGGAATCCGGGATTGTATGATGCAGATTGCTTCTACGCTGCAGATCCAAATGGTTTCCTTATCGGATTGCTTGGGGATGAACCGATTGCCACGATTTCGGTTGTTAAATATGGCGATTCCTTTGGCTTCCTTGGTTTCTACATTGTTAAACCGGAATATCGCGGCATGGGTTACGGAATTCAGATTTGGAATGCCGGTCTTGAATACCTCAAAGGTCGCACTATCGGGCTTGATGGTGTGGTTACTCAACAGAGCAATTACATGAAGTCCGGTTTTAAATTAGCTTATAGAAATATCAGATTTAAGGGAATCGGCGGCGGCGATTTTCCAACTGATTCGGAGATCGTCCAATTGTCCACAATTTCTTTTGATGAGCTTTGCGCATATGATAAACCTTTCTTTCCCGATGATCGAATGCAATTTCTAAAGTGTTGGATTAATCAATCCAAGACTAAAGCGCTTGGTATTGTAAGGAATAATAAGCTGGTTGGTTACGGTGTAATGCGTCTTTGTAGATCCGGATATAAGATAGGTCCCTTGTTTGCAGACAATCTGGAATTAGCAGAACAGTTATTTTTGTCATTAAAATCGTATGCGTCCAAAAATGAAACTATTTTCTTAGATACGCCGGAAGTGAATGTAGCTGCTGTTGATTTAGCAAAGCGTTATAACATGGCCGCAGCATTTGAAACCGCCAGAATGTACAAAGGGAGATGTCCCGAACTTCCTATCAACCGGCTATTTGGTGTAACTACTTTTGAACTTGGATGATTACAATTAATAGAAGCTAATAAGGTGCGGTAAAAGGTTTTCAGTGTGGCATTCCACCTGGAGACGACAAGTTGCGTAAATATAAAGTGGAATTTATTATAAGGAACAATTATGAAAATATTATTTTATTGTATTGCAATAACATTTATGTTTTGTGGTTGCGATACTTCAGTCAACCAAAATAATTCGCATGATTACACGATTGAACAACAATTAGGTTGTTTTTGTCCGCAAGGCGGTGTTTGGGTTAAACTTTATGTAAAAGCAGATACCATTGCTGAAGCGGTTACAATTTCAACTAATAGTCATTTATCATACGAAGAACGAAAAAGTTATAAAACAATTAAAGGATTGTTCGAGGTAATATCACAAATAGACACCGCAACATATAATGTAAAAATCTCAATCGACTCCGTAAATAACTATCCGTCGTATCTCTATTTTAATCCCAAACCTATTGTGCACGGTGATACGGTACAAATTATCGAAGATGCACAAATGACATATACTACAAAGAATTATAACAAACTCAATTAGAACAAGGGGTATCCCCAACCGGTAACAATATTATTCTTTACCGTTTGCTAATTTCCCGAAACATTTTTACGTTTGGTTGTCTAAATAATCATTACTAACATTATGATGATGAAATTTATTCAAATATTTATTTTCTCTTTCGTAGCTACGTTCAGCATCTGCGGGCAAGGACTACAGCAAGTCTCAAAAGAAGATTCCACACCGGTTAAACCGCCAATTTATAATACTCAATTATTTATCACATCTCCTATTCTTTCGCTGCCATTTGCATTTAGTACGGTTCATAACAATTATCCGGAGTCTCTTCATTTAAAATTCGGTTCATCATCAAATCTTAACTCCATAATAGAACAGAATCTTGATGTATCGGAAATATGGAAAATCGGAAAGTTAAAGGATGACGAACTTAAGACTCTTAGATCAATTCTTGGTTCTGTGCAACTCGGTGGTGTGGCGTATCTTGCCTATAAACATATTAAAAAATATGGGTTAAAATAAAACAGACGGTTAATACAGAATTAATCGGGATAACGAACTTTTTTGCTTAGAGAAGTATATTACACCCCGGATGAATTAAATTAGGAGAAATGTTTAATGCAATATAAGTTTCACCATATCGGAATTCCAACTACAAAATCCTTCGTAGGGGAAAAGTATCTCAAGGACTACAAGTTATATCATGGCGGATATGAGGAAAGTGAATTTGGTATCGAATGGATGCGGTACGAAAAGGAGTGCGATCTTCCCGAAATTGTAAAAACAATACCTCACGTGGCATTTGAAGTAGATAATATTTATGAAGCGATAAAAAATCGCAAGGTTATCATCGCGCCGAACAGTCCGTCTGAAGGCAATATTGTAGCTTTCATTGAAGAGAACGGAGCCCCGATTGAGTTTATTCAAACAAAGATTCATGTTTAAAAGTGTTATCTTGTACAGAAATATAAATAATATACAAAGGTAAAAAAGTATGGAAAAATTTTTAATAATTATCGGCGCTGCAATCTTCGGATATCTCGGAATTGTTCATTTGTTATTTACATTTTTCACAAACAAATTTGAAGCGCGTGATTCTTCCGTAACTAACGCGATGAAAGGAACCTCACCAATTCTTACTAACGAGACTTCGGTTTGGAATGCCTGGATCGGTTTTAATGCAAGCCATAGTTTAGGTGCAATGTTGGTTGCTGGTTTTTATATTCCTCTTGCTATCTGGTACTTTGATGTAATTCAGTCATCAATTTGGTTTTCGATTTTACCGGTGTTAATAGGATTATCATATCTCACGTTAGCTAAGAAATATTGGTTTAAAATTCCGTTTATCGCTATTCTAATTTCAACAATATGTTTTATAACGGCTGCAATATTAATTCATACGTAGTATTGTGCAGCTCATTTTACATAAACGAGATATTGATTATGAATTCTAATCCCGTTAGGGATTAAATATTGGTAGAAAATATTACAAACAAAATCCCAAGTCCCGTCAGGGACGAAATATTTAACCCTCTATTTAAATCATCCTAAATTCGGTTCCCATTCTAATCGGAAATATCACGTCCCGATGGGACTTGATTTCGCTTTATGATTTATTTTCTACCAATATTCCGTCCCTAACGGGACTGGATTTGTGTGGTTTTTTAAATTGCCTACGATTTTCGTTTAAATTAATAAGTCACTTTTTAACTAAACACGAACCGCACTCCCTGTTCTCTGTTCTGTAGAATTTACACAAACCATTTTTTCCCCTGCCCCCAAAACTCGCTCATCATTTCTTTGGACTGATATTCAGTTTTACAGATCGCTCCTACGGAGCTAATTTTTACTCAATATTTCCTTTCTACAAACAGATTGTTCCTACGGAACTGATTTTGTTTTTATTTAAAATAAACACTTTGCCAAGCTTCTTACTTAATTTTTTGGCTCCGTAGGAGCTGACTGTTTGTAGCAATTAGAAGGATATAATTATATTCAGCTCCATCGGAGCGGTCTGTTTTATTCAATCCATTCAAATAAATATTTTTCCAAAATCCAAATTATCGAGGATTCCAGTTCCTAAGAAGTTTTATCCCCGTCCACGAACCGCACTTCCCTATTCTTTGTTCTGTGGAATTTACGCAAATCTTTTTTTAGTTCGTGTTATTTCCCCGCAAGGCGGGGAGTATTGTGCAATTCGTGTCCGCTGCTTTCTTTTTCATCATCTCTTGAATGGTTGAATGGATCATATTCAACTATTCATTTATTTTCATCCCTTTATACATCCATCCGCCATGCAAATCCTCCTCTTACACAAGTTGGACGTTCAAACCAATTGGATTGAACGACTCGTCTCTAAAAAGACCCTATTTTTGCACCCATCATTCACAAAAAATATGGTTTTTAAAATGAAATATTATGTTTTTGTTTTCGTCTTATTATTCACTTTTTTCGTTTCCGCTCAAGAAACATCCTCTACCGGCGCTATTAAAGGAAAAGTTATCGTTTCTGAAGGGCTCTACCCTCTTATCGGTGTTAACATTGCCGTAAAAGATAAAAGCAGAGGAACAACATCAGATACCGATGGAAATTTTGAAATTGCCAAACTCCCTATCGGTAGTTACATGTTGGTTTATAGCTACATAGGATATGAAACTTTTACTCAAACCGATATCATCGTCCGCCCGGCTAGAATAACTTTTGTTGAAGCGAAAATGATAGAGAGTTCGCTCAAAATGGACGATGTGGTTGTAAGCGCGGGATATTTTAATAAGATTGAGGCACAACCGGTTAGTATTGTAAATTTTTCAGCCGAAGAGATTAGAAGATCACCCGGCGCGGCAGGCGATGTAAGCAGAATACTTTTTGGTCTGCCGAGTCTGGCAAAAACTAACGACCAGAAGAACAGTTTAATAGTTCGCGGCGGAAGCCCGATGGAGAATACTTTCTTTGTAGATAATATCGAGATTCCAAATATCAATCACTACGGAACGCAAGGTTCTTCCGAGGGACCGATAGGTGTTATCAATATTGATTTTCTTAAAGACGTAAATTTTCACTCAGGTGGATTTGGAGTTAATTATGGAGACCGCCTTTCTTCGGTAATGGAAATGACCTTCCGTGAAGGAAACCGGGAACAATTTGATTTTCAGTTGGACGCCAGCTTTCAAGCGCTCGGCGGACAAGTTGAAGGTCCTATCAATAACGGAAAAGGTTCTTACCTCTTTTCTGCAAGAAGAAGTTATCTTGATTGGATTTTTTCATCAACACAAATAAACGGACCGGTGCCAACCTACTCCGATTATCATACTAAAGTTGTTTACGATCTTTCAGATAACCTGAAACTGAGTATTCTTGATATCACTTCGATCGATAAAAGCAATCAAAGTTATGAAGAAGGAGTAAAGTTTGAGGATAATTACTTCGGAGGTTATAACGGCGGGAAAAATACGTTCGGAGTAAATCTTCAAAATATTTGGGGAAGATCGGGCTATTCTGATATCTCTCTTTCTCATAATTATTTTGATATGCACAACACCGTAAACGAAGTGAGAACACATGATAAAGTTTACTCCAACAAATCAATTGAACAGGAATTCGCGATCAGGAATCTCAATCATTTCAAAGTAAGCGATAATATACAGATTCAGTTTGGTTTTGATCTTAAATACGCAACGAACAAGTATGATCATCACTATTATCCCTTTGTTGATATGCAAGGATACACTTCGCCGGAATTGGTGGTCAATAACAAATTCAATGGCAGCAAAGCGGGACTTTTTGCAAGTGTT
>JALNWB010000022.1 GCA_023231105.1 Ignavibacteriaceae bacterium
GTATCCCAACCGGTTGCGTGAGCAGTATATCCAAAATTTCCGTTATTTGCGTTAACATCATAACCTGTAGTATGACATCCTGCGCAAGTCTTGCCATAAACACCCATAAAATTAGTTTCCGCAGTATTTTCCAGCATACCGGATATTGCGCGTTTATAAATTGAGGAATGCCTTGTAGCTTCCCAAGCAGTATTAGTAGCGCTATGGCATATACCACAGCTAATAGGTGTAGCATATTGACCTCTAAATGTGCTTGCAAAAATTGTGTCAACAGCAGTTTTGGCGCCGCCGTTTACAGAAACTTGAACAATGTATTGTCCCGTTACATCAGGTTTTAATCTTGCTTCCATTTTGTCTGTTGTATCAAATGCGGCAACCGAACCACCAGGTTTTGAGTTGATCGACCACGCAAATGAAGTTACGGCTGTTGCACCGGAACCGGTTGTGTCTGCGACAAAGTATACTGTGGATGCTTTGCCAAGAACTTTTAAACCAGTTGATACCGGACCAACCCAAGGGGTAAGCTTAATATCTGCAGGAGATTTTGCCACTCTTTTAACCTGTACCGCTTGCGGTAAAGCTAAACTTGCAGCAAAGAGAGCGAAAACAAAGAAACGTACA
Organism: Ignavibacteriaceae bacterium; assembly: GCA_023231105.1. GTDB lineage: Bacteria > Bacteroidota > Ignavibacteria > Ignavibacteriales > Ignavibacteriaceae > UBA1563. The sequence goes on from JALNWB010000022.1 coordinate 622, forward strand.
TATCGTTTCATAGATATCCTCTATGTTTAATTTGAACTAATTAGTTAATTGCATTCTCTTCTTGGCAAATAGTGTTCCATAAACAAAACTTCAGTATTGTTGATATTATTTATAATATAACGACTTCCATTCCGCATATTTCCATTATCAGCAAAAAGGTTCTCTTTGAAAAGAACCCTTGATTTTAAGCAATTATCGCTGTTTATTGTCACTTATCAGTAAGCAGTAATTACAAATTACCAACCATAGATAATTTGCAATTAAGGTTAATTGGCAACAGACAAAGATTATTGATTGATGAAGGTTGAAGGTTAGTGGCAAAAAATTAAACGGATTTTAGCATTTATGTCATGGCTGGTCAGAGGCTTGATACAGGCTGGTTAGAGGCTTAATTGATTTTGATCCAAACCTACGAGGTTTTGAAAAACTCGGAGAGGTTAGTTTGTTTTTTTTATTTTTTTCTTTCCACTAAAACCTAAAGGTTGGGTATATTTTTCATAAAGTTCAAAGAGAAATTCCATGCGCTTTGCCTCTGTGGTGAATGGCTGTGAACGATATGCCAGGTCAACGGCTTTGTCGAGTTCGTTGTGCGCTTTAACCAATATTGGCGGCATCGTAATTGGATCGTACAAATCTGCTAACGAACTATCGGGGAATTTTGTCCGCACATCCAATACTTTTTGCGCGGCTGTTTCAATTGTTTTGATCTGTTTTGTATTTGGATTTTCTGGCCAAGGGTAGTTGTTGTAAACAATATCTTTTGAATAGCGAAAGCGACTTTCTAATCTACCACAAACTGATTTCACCCATGCCATATGCATAGCAGAAGTTAGTATTCCGAAGTGATATAATCTGCCATTGGCTACGGTATGGCAGCTATTATTGGCAATATCGTCTTTACCAAAAAAACCTAAAGGAATATACTTTCTGTTTTCGGAAGTTGTGCTTGGAATTAAAATGTAAGTTTTGGGTTGTTTTCTATCTCGAAATAAAGTGGGAGTTTCAGCAAATTTTTGTGTAGAAGGTGCTACACTTTCTAACCGAAATTTTCTAACCAATTCAACGCGTTTCAAAACTTCTGGTAATAATTTTAATTCATGCGGTTCAATATCCACAAGCCACAAACACCATCGTTTTTCTCCATTGAGAAACTCGTATGCTGAAATTAACGGTTTCAAATATTTTTTTGCTTTAGGTTCTTTTATGATGAACTCTTTTTTTTCTTTATCTGATAAAAGCAAATGCCCACCATCTAAAGGCATATTCCCAAAACTCATTTTCGGCACATTACAAATTGGATTTGAACTTTTATTGATCAACAAATCTTTTGCATCAACTAAATACGGATTGATGTTTTTTGCTTTTATTTGGTGAGCTTCACCTTTTATATCTTCGTAATCGTAAATACTTTTCTTATCGGTATCATAATTAGCAAAACCAATTATAACGCAATATACTGCGGCATTCCCTTTAGCTTCATTGCTCCATTTAAATGTGCGGTGAGCAAAATGAATTTTGATATTGTACTTATTCAGCATTTGCCCCCAAAGAATACTTACCTGTTCTCCTTGTACAATCGAATTTGTTGAAACAAATGCCACTTTGATTTTTGTGCTTTGGATATACTTTGCCGCTTTGATGTACCAAGCACTAACATAATCAAGAACTCCGCTTCCTTCAGCATTGTCAAACTGTTTAACAATTTCATCGCGCTGGTTTTGCTTCATCATTTTTGAACCAATAAATGGCGGATTACCAAAAATGTAATCGAATTTTATTTCTTCTTTGTCTTGCGGCTGTTCCCCTTTATGAATCTCAAAAGTTTCCGTTTGGACATTTACAGATTTATACTTTACCTGAGGTTCTTCAACTAAATAAATGTTTGTATGTTTTGCATAAACGTCTATTGAATTAACCGGATTTAATAAACTCTGCCAGTCTGTTTTTAACGCGTCACCATGAACAATTGTCGCTGCTTTCTTAAGCGGCAGGCGGACAAAGTACTGTCCAAACTCATTACTAATAACCATGTTCATCTGATGATCAATTAACCACATGGCAACTTCAGCAATACGTGCAGGAAATTCTTCACACTCAATTCCGTACATCATATCAACATCAAGCCAAATGATCTCCTTTACATCTAAAAACTTCACGCCGTATTTGTAAAGCATGCGAAGGATCTCTATTTCGAGGAAACGTAGTTCCCGATAAGTAACTACAAGAAAATTTCCACAGCCGCATGCGGGATCAAGAAACTTTAAGTTGCTTATTTTCTTGTGGAAGTCAATCAGCTTGTTTTTATTATCCTTAATTGTTTCAAACTCAGACCATAATTCATCTAAGAATAACGGTTTGATAAGTTTTAGAATATTCTTTTCACTTGTGTAATGTGCGCCGAGATTTCTCCGTTCAACCGGGTTCTTAACGCTTTGAAACATTGAACCGAAAATAGCAGGCGAGATTTTACTCCAATCCAAATTGCAGCATTCTAAAAGGATACGGCGCATTTCGCTATCAAATGAAGCCGGAGGTAGCGATTCTTCAAAAAGTTTTCCATTTACAAAAGGGAATACGTTCAATTGTTCGTCGAGATTTTTGAGACGTTTCTCTCTTGAAGTATTGAGTATAAAAAATAATTCACTTATGTGCGGGGCAAGATCGCTTCCGTCTTCATTCGTACGTTGAGTAATGAAATCTAAGAAAATATCTTTTTCAAAAATAGTTGTATCATCGGCAAAGAGACAAAAGAGCAAACGGACTAAGTAGAGTTCCAAGTTGTGTCCATCATATCCAACTGATTTTAGTTTGTCGTGCAGTCTCCCCATCAATTCAGCCGCTTTAATATTTACCGGATCTTCCTCTTTAAACGTATGTTTCTGGTAACCGGCTATGAAACCAAAATGCTGTACGTTAGTTACAAATTCAGAAAACTTGAATTCAGTTAAAGAATTTTCTTCAAGATCATAGAGACGGAATAATTCAAAGTCGGACACAAGTAGGTATCGTGGTAGTTCGTGCTGCGGAAGTTTTTGAAGATAATCGATGGCTTGTTGGTATGCTTTGGTTAAATCTTTTCCCCGACTTTTCATCTCAACCAGCATGGTTCCTTTCCAGAGGAGGTCAATGTAGCCGTCATGCTCATCAAGTTTCTTAACGCGGTATTCAAATGTAGCAACCTTTTTTCTGCTGATTCCGAAGACATTAAAGAATGCTTCGAGAAAAGGTTTTGCATCTGCATCTTCGTTAAAAGTATCCACCCATTCTTTGGAAAAGTTTACCGCGCGCTCTTTGATTTCATTCCAACTTAAAGGCATATCAAGTGTCGTAAAATTGTGTATGAGAAAATAAGAAAAAATAAATTAAGATGAACGATTGATGAATGGATGAAATTGATTTATGAACCACCGCCCTTGGCGGAGCAGGCAAGGATTAACGATTTTTGATTTTAGAAATTAAAATAAATTAAAGAATATTTGGGCAAAAGCTGGTGTGTGTCGTGGTTGTGTAACCCCAGCCTGAAGAAGCTGGGGTTAGTGGCTGCTTTTTTATCATTGTCTCACCTTCCCCAAAAAGGATAAAAAAAAGTCGGCTATAAGAAGCCGACGGTTTTTAATTATGTAAAGATAATTTGTGCACCGGCTGATTTTTCATAAAACTCACCAACGGTTATCACTGCATCAACTTGAGGACAAAAATCTTTCTTTGATAGATGAAACATATCCACAGTAGCTTTGCATCCATATATTTCGCAGCCGGCATCATGGATCATTTCAATAAATTCCCGTACAGGAGGAATATCAAGTTTTTCCATTTCTTTTTTCATCATCGAGGTGGCATACCAAGACATACCGGGAATTGCGCCCATCCAAGTAGGTAAACCTGGACCCATTGCATCGGGAACACACATTGCGGGATTTCCGACAGTTGCAACTTTTAATTTGTCCATCTTTTTTTCGAGAACGGCATACAGCCCAAAGAAGGTAAAAAATAATTGAGCTTCAATCCCTTCCATTCTTGCACCGTTTGCCATGATCAGCCCGGGATAAACGCCTTCAAGCGAACCACGGGAAACAACTATTGACACTTTTTTGATCGGTTCTTTCATTTTTCATTTCTCCTTTAATAATTAAATACAACCTTTTGGTTTAGGTAATCCTGCAATTTTAGCGGCTTTTTTAGCGGGACCACCGGGAAAGAGTTCGTACAATTCTTTTGTGTTTATGCCGCTTTCTTTTGTCAATCGCCTGATCGACGGTGCATCTCCTTTTTCTTCAAATACTTTTCGCATAAAATTGATTACCACCCACCGTCTTTCGTTCAATAATTCAATCCCTTCCTCTTTTGCAAGCATTAAAGCAGCTTCTTCATTCCAATCTGCTTTATTTGCTAAATTCCCATCCGCATCGCGGGCTAAGGTTAGTTCCGACATTTTGTGTTTCCTTAATTAATTTATTTATGGTTTGTTTTTGTTAGTTGGCTGCCGTTTGGATTGGCAAGATTTTTTAGAAACTTTAGACCTACCGCCATTCCTTTTCGCACTTCCGGTGAATTCATCTCTTTAATTAATTGGAAAAAGGAGACTTCTTCTTCCATTGTTGTATCAAGATTTTTATAAACTGAAACCGCATTGTTTATTGCGTGAAGCATATCCGGTTGCGTTAAACTCTTCACCGTATTTAAAATTGTTACTACATTATCACCAAGGGCTTTAATGTCCTCCAGCGTAAATGAGGTAACGATATTATCCATCACCGAATTAAGTTCACCGAAAAATTGGAAATATCCTTTCCGGTCAAACTCATCCAGTTTATGCATAAAATCGAAGACCATTTCTCTTGAGATCGGCGAGAAATCATTCATAAAATCTTTTATGCTTTCTAACTGCTCAAAAGATTTTGTAATCGTGTTAACATTACGCATTAATTTTTTAACAAGATGCATTACATCTTGCGATGAAAGTTGATCGTGCATTTCTTCCAACTCAACAACAGCAGTTTCATAAAGGTCTTTACCGACGCGCGTCAAATCATCTTTTAGGTCTTCCATCTGCCGGCGGTGTCTTCGCTGTAATTCAATCTCTTCGAGAATTACATCTAACTTTTTATTGATAAGATCAATTTGATCTTGAATTTTTTCATGCTCCATATTTATCCTCTTTTCCCCGCCATTGACATGTTTGATTCAATCGGCAATTCTTTTCCGGTTAACAATTGATTCCAATACATCCACCGGAACATAACTTTTCCGTAATGATTCATTTTAGTTTCTTCAAGCAGTGAGAATGGTCCAACGCCGGGAAGCGGGAATTTGCCGGGCAAGGGTTCGGTATCATAATTAAAATCGATGAGAATTCCTTTACCAAAACCCGATTCAATAAAGCAGTTCGCGTGTCCATCAAATGAAGCGCGCAATGGCTCTCCATTGATATAGCTGAGAATATTTTCAAAAAGAATATCTGCTTCAAAGTGAGCGACGGAACCGGCTTTTGAACTCGGTAGATTAGTTGCATCGCCGATTATGAAAATATTTTTATAATTATCAGACTGCAAAGTGTGTTTGTTCGTTGGAATAAAGTTAAACTCATCCCCCATTCCGCTTCGCGCAATTGCTTCATCACCCATATTAGGCGGTATTGAAACCAGCACATCAAAGGGAACTTCTTTTTCATCCCATGAAATAATTTTTTTATTTTCATTATCAACTTTAGCGATACTAAACTCAGAAGTTAATTTAATATTTTTCTTGTCGAGGAAATCCCCCAAAATTGAAGAGGCTTTCGGTTTAGTAAATGCGCCGGGCAAGGGCGTTACAAAATGGATTTCAACTTTATCTCTAATCCCTCTTTCGGTAAAGTACCAATCGGCTAAAAAGACGAACTCAAGTGGTGCAACTGGGCATTTAATAGGCATCTCGGCAATATTTAAAACTAATTTCCCGCCCTGCCAATTTTTAAAGAATCCCGCCAATGCACATGCGCCTTCAATCGTATAAAAGTCAAAAATATTTTTGAACCACAGTTCATCTTTCAATCCTTCAATTTCATCCGGACTAATTTTGGAACCGGTTGCAATTATTAGCACATCATAAGTAAGCACTTGATTGTTTTTAAGAAGAACCCGGTTTTCGTTTGGTTCTATTTTGTCAATCTCGCTCATAACCACATTTGTTCCGGTCGGGAAATAATCACGTTTTGGTTTAACGACATCTTTCTTTGAATAAATTCCGAAAGGGATAAATAAAAATCCCGGTTGATAATAATGCGTTTCAAATTGATCGACGATAGTAATTTGCCAATCGTTTGCGTCGAGAACACCGTTCAGTTTGTTCAACATCATTGTCCCCGCGGTTCCGCCTCCCAGAATGAGTAATTTTTTCATTAGGTTTCCTCAGTATTAAGTCAGTAATTCTTTTAATTTTGATTTTATCGATTCGCAGCTTCCAAAGGAATGATAAACTTCGCACTCACGACAATCTTTACCTGTGCAAAAATTATTTTCATGATTGATCATCCAGCAGGGTTTTGTATGCCCGTTAAATGCTTCACAAGTTTTCCTGCTGTTTTCATTACATTTTACAATCGCCCAGCAAGGTATAAGTGAGACGACTCTGCGAATCCCTTCAATATTGATTTTATCTTCATTTATAGTATGACGAATACATTTTACTCTCTCAAGGTCGCGATCAGTGTACAAACGTTGATTACTGCTTTTTTTATAAGGAATAATCAACCCTTCCCTTTCATACATGCGCAATGTGTGAATCGAAATTCCACTTAATTTTGCAGCAGTGCTAATCGTATATTTTGGTTTGTCCATATTCAATGATACCATAATTGTTGATACCACTCAGTATCAACTTTCTTGCCACTTTAACAGTAAACATTTTAATTGATAAGTGAACTTTTTTTTGAAGTATTTCCCATTTATGAAAAATTGAGGTGAAAAAATTATAAGATTTAAGAAGAAAAAAGGAATTATTAGAAGAGGATTTTATCTCGTTGCAATCGTTTATTCAATCGTTTAAAATAAAAAGAGCCGCACAAACGCGGCTCTTTTATTTAGCAAGGTTTTCTCTTTTGTCTGAAATTAACTGCCGGATTTCATTTCTCGTTCAAAAGAAATAACTTCTTCTGCAACTGTTGATTAAAATTGCGCTGACAAACCCAAAATAGGCAGAATACCAAAATCAAACCGCGGTGTTGTGGTAATAATTCCGGTTGCATCTACTTTTGAAGAATAAGAGAGAACGTTTTGTCGGTTATAAACATTCCATAAATCAAGGTAAGCAGTTAATGTCCAATTTTCAAAAATGAATTTTTTATCAATACGAATATCAAGCTTATGATAATCAGGCAGCCGTGCAGAATTATAAACTCCATCAATAACGTAATTAATTCCATTTTTTGTTGCAACTCCGGTGGCGGGAGTATAAGGATTACCGGAAGCGTACTGAAACTTAAATCCAATTTGCCACGTTTTAGAAAGTTCAAATCCTCCGAGCAAATTAAAAATATGAGTGCGGTCGTATTCAAAATAATATTCAGAGAGATTAGACGCATCCTTTCTTTTTGAAGCAGCGTATGAGTATGAAGCGCTTCCCACAATCCCATCGATAAATTTTTTCTGAAGCGAAAATTCAATTCCCTGCGCAAATCCTTCCCCGGCATTAGTTAATACATCGGTGGTATCATTTGCTACAAAAACATTTGTTAAATCTTTGTGATATAATTCCACGGTAAATTTTGTATCCTCCGCAAAAAGATGATCAACACCAACAATGTAGTGCGTTGCAAGACTACTCTTTAATAAAACATTAAGCGGATCAAGCGCTATTTGATAGGCGGCAGGCGTCTGATAAAATTTCCCAAAGGAAGCGTTGAAAGATGTTTTGTCGGTCAGGTAATATGAAAATGAAATCCGCGGACTAACATTTCCTTCTTTTGTAAATGAAAAATAATCATAGCGAACTCCGGAAGTAAGTGAGAATCTGGCAAAGGGCCTCCATGTATTTTGTAAAAAGATAGAAACTTTATTACTCATTTCAGGTAAAAAAGAAATAGAAGACGCGGGAATAATTTGTCCGGTACGCGTAGTATCGGCGGGTTTCCAAGCTGTATGTTTCGAATCAATAAAACGAAGATATCCGCCTGCTTTAAGTTCTAAATTAGCTAAAACATTAAGTGTAACTTCATTTTTAATATCAAAACTGTTTTCGCGAATTTCCTCACCACTCAAAGACCGGTCTGTTTCAGTTCCTTGAAGTGTATTCCATCCGTTGCCGGAGAAAGATAAGGTGGTAAGCGAAAATGCTTTTGGAGAAAAAAGATACCGCCAATTTGTTCCAAACGCAGTTCCATAATCATCGCGTGTTAGATAATCATATTTAAAATTTGTCGCTTCGGAAGCCGTTTTTTTTGTAGTGGAAGTTCCTTCGCGTATAATTTGATCGAGGTAATAAAATCCCACAATACTAATTCTGTTTTTTTCATCAAGATCATAAGTAAGTTTTGCAACTGCATCGTAATATTGCGGAGCTGCGGGCTTGTTCAATAGACTTGTCAGTAAATCAAAAAATCCACGGCGCGCAGAAAAAATCATTGTCCCGTTTCCAGGCACAGGTCCATCAACCATTGCGCCAAATCCACCCAAATTTACATTGATGTCAGTATTGTACATCTCTTTATTTCCGTCAACGAGAGACATTTCAAATACTGAAGACATCTTGTCTCCATACTTCGCAGGAAAACCACCCGTCATAAAATCTACTCCTTTTAACAATGAAGGATTTATGATGCTGACTATTCCCATTGATTCGCCGGTACGGGCAAAGTGAATAGGGTTATAAATTTCTATGTTATCAAGCAACGTCAGATTTTCATCAGGACTTCCGCCCCTAACGATAAGTTGTGCGCTTTTACCTCCCGCGCTCGCTACACCGGGCAAAGATTGCATAACACGAAAAATATCTTCAGCAGAACCTGGTGAACGGCGGATTTCCTGTTGTGTAAGCGAACGAATACTTATTGATTGATCAATCGGTTTTTGAAAATATCCTCCGGTAACGCTTACTTCACTCATTTCAATTTGTGAGGGTCTAAGCTCTATAAACACAGAGGTATTGCGTGAATGAATAACCGTAATATCTTCTTTAATTGTTGAAATGTATCCGATATAAGAAATTTTTAATTGATAAACTTCAGGAACAATATTTTTAATGACAAAATAGCCCTTTTCGTCCGTTACTGTTCCTAATTGCGTTCCAACAATTGAAATGTTTGCATAAAGAAGCGGTTGTTTGGTAACTGCGTCACGAACTTCTCCGGAGATAGTCCCCGTCTTGTTTTGCCCTATTAAACTCGCATTTAGCAATGCTACAAACGATAAAATTAATAGTGCCGCATTTAAAATATTTCTACTGCGGGGATGTTCCATTGCTGTTCCTTTTTATTTGTTTGGATGAGATTGATTGTGAATAGATTCAAAAGAAAATATTAATTAATGTACCATTTTGATGGAGAAAAATAATCGCCATCCGTATCATCAGGAAAATCTTCATGACCAACACAGATTACATTTTTATGATTATTAAAATTTAAATCGCTTACTGAATTTTCACTTTCCATTGTACATCCTGTAAGAGGTAATTTAGCTTTTAATTTTGAAAAGAATGCGGTTATCACATCGTGAATATTAAAAGATGTCCGTGCAATTAAAGTTTTCATTTTAGTATTTCAAATTCTAATTATAGGTTTCAATTTTAAACTTCAAAAAAAATGGGCGGCTATTCAGCCACCCAAATCGAAGAACTATTTTCTTCCTCTGCCTTTGCCGTTTGATCCGCTTCCGGTTCCGTCACAAACTCCTGTTCCGGATCCATTACCAGAGCCAAGCCCGGTGCCGTCGCAAATTCCAGTTCCGTTACCGGTTCCAAGACCTTTTTTGCCTGAACCTTTACCGAACATATTTTTGCTTCCGCTGCCGTCTTGTGGGCGGACAAAGTCTGCATCCTGACCGTTAGGGATTCCGTCACCATCAGCATCTAATGCATTGTCATTGATGCCGTCGCCGTTCACGTCAACAAATCCTTTGTTTGCTTTTTTACCGCCGCCGTATTGCTGCGCGCTGGCTTCAGATGTGAAGAAAACGGTGATGAAAAGAACTAGTGCGAAGACCGATGAAATTTTTGCTAAGGTTTTCATGATCTAACTCCTTTTGTTTTGTTAATAATAATTAGTTCGATGTTGTTTATACAACCGGTGTGCCAACATTTACAAGCTGAATATCGGATGAAATGAAGGGTTATTAGATTTGTTTAAATGAAGTTCGACTTTCTTGACGCTTTGATACGACACGAAGGTCGAAAAGGTTGGAATCTCAACACCGGGTATTGAATCAAACATTTGTAGTTATATTAAATAGTCACCTTACGCAATTTCTTTATCGAGTAACCCCGGCATTTATGCCGGGGATTAAAATAAGACAAAACATTTTGGCTTTAGCCCATTAATAGCGTAAATAATGGCTAAAGCCTATACTGTCTGTTGTTGTTCTTTCCCCGCCATGAATGGCGGGGTTAATACCTAAAAGTTTTGTGTAACATGAGTAAAACAGATTTCTTTTAATTTTGATTATGAAAAATAAATTCAGATTACATCCGAAAATTATCATCATCATTTCCTTTGTTATAGGAATTGTGATGATAGCATCGGCATATTTTGAATTAAGTGAAAGTAGGAAAGAAATCTATCGGCTGCTCGATAGAGAGTCGGCATCACTAATCGAAACCATTCGCCTTTCGAGCGTCAATACACTTCATGCTTCGGATGAAATAGAAAATTTGCTCACCAATCGATTATTAGATAACGCCAGATTCATCCGCCACCTTGATAGTTCCGGTAGATTAACTGAAAAAGATTTATCCGCTTACGCTAAAATGAATTCCCTTTTTAGAATAAATATCTTAAACGCAGAAGGAGTGCGTGTTTTATCAAACGGAGTTCCTTCTCCCGGTTTCTTTCGCAAAGGAGAAAACAGCTCCAGACGTCCTAAGGAAATAAATGAACTTCTCTCCGGCAAAACGGATCAAGTAGTGATCGGATTAAAAGAGTCTAGAATTGCCGGAGAACAACGGTTTGCCGTTGCCGTTGCAAGAGCAAATAATAAGGGAGCCATCATTATAAATCTTGATGCCGCTTCTTTGTTGGAGTTTAGAAAAAATATCGGTATTGGAAAAATTGTACAAGACATCGCTTCTAATCCTGGAATTGTTTACATCGTATTACAAGATTCTGATGGCGTTATAGCCGCGAGCAAAGGAGTCACCAAAATCAATTCGATATATGAAGATGAACTTCTTCAGCAAGCATTAACTATAGATAAACCTTTTACCAGGGAATTCACTTTTAAAGGGAACAAGGTTTATGAAGTAATTCAGCAGCTCAGATATGAAGGAGAAAATGTCGGTATTTTCAGGATCGGCTTAGCGATGGATGAGATTAGAAACTTAGAAACCAGAATGGTTCGTAGAGTAGTGATTATTTCTTTTTTGCTTGCTGCAATTTCAATTATCGTTTTAAGTATTGTTTTTACGATGCAAAACCTTAAATCGGTATCGAGTGAATTAAGTAAATTTAAAACATTTACAGGCACAGTTTTAGAAAATATGGGAGAAGCGGTAATTGTATTTGATAAAAATTTTCACATTTCACTTTTTAACAAACAAGCGGAAAAACTTTTTCAAAAGCCTTCAGATGAGGTGCTTAATCTTTCTCTTTCTTCCTGCTCCAATGGATTGTTTGAAGCTTTAAAATTGTTTAATTCCCAAGAGAATAAAACCGCGTCTGAATTTTCAACGGAAATATCTATCGACTCTGGAGTTAAATATCTTTCTATCACTGTTTCTCAAAACGATGATGAGGGGGGTAACACAACTTTGGTGATAAAAGACTTAACCGAAGCCCGATTATTAGATGATCAAAAAAAACGGAATGAAAAACTTTCGGCAATGGGCGAGTTAGCTTCAGGCGTTGCACATGAAATTCGAAACCCGATAAATGCGATCGGTATGATCGCACAACGCTTGAACAGAGAATTTATTCCCGTTGAAGGAAGTGCCGAATATCTTGATATTACAAAAGTACTTAAAACCGAAGTTGACAGAATCAATAAAATAATTACACAGTTTCTAAATTACGCTAAACCAATTGACTTGCAGAGAAAGAACATCAACTCCGCTGAATTTTTCAATGAAATAGCTCTCCTCTTCAACGAACAAGCAAAGCAACGCTGTATTCATTTCCGCGTAAACACTGAAAATGAATTTACCCTTGCTATTGACCCGGAATTAATGAAGCAAACGATGATGAATCTTCTGCAAAACGCATTTGATGGAGTAGAAGAAAATGGATCCGTTGTTCTTTCTTATGATAAAAAAGATCAGAATATTTTTATCAAAATCCACGATGACGGAAAAGGAATTTCCGAAGAGAATCTTTCAAAGATTTTCAATTTGTATTTCACTACAAAAAAAGAAGGCAACGGTTTAGGGTTAAGTATTGCACAGAAAATTGTGAATCAACATAACGGCACAATTAATGTTGCAAGTAAAGTAAATCAAGGCACAACATTCACTATTACAATACCGGATCATGAAAAATTTTAACTTATTAATTGTTGACGACGAACAGGGGCAGCGGGAAATTCTAAGCGGCTACTTAAAGAAAAAAGGATACGCTGTTTATACCGCCGGCTCTGGAGAAGAGGGCATCCGTCTTGCACAACGCAACGCGATAGATATTATTATTTCAGATTTTAAAATGCCCGACAAAACCGGCATAGAAGTTCTGGAAGCCGTTAAAATTATTAATCCCGAAATCAGTTTTGTTATGGTTACCGCATTCGGCACCGTTGAAAATGCCGTAAAAGCAATGCGGCTTGGCGCTTATGATTATCTTGCAAAGCCAATTGATCTTGACGAACTTGATCTTCTACTAGAAAGAATAATTGAAAATAAAAACCTTAAATCAGAAAATCAATATTTAAAACAACAACTCGAAGAACGGTTCAAAATATCTTCAATTATTTCTCAATCCCCGCGGATGGAAGAAGCAATAAGTCTTGCAGCGCGCGTTGCAGAAAGCAAAGCTACCGTTTTAATTACCGGAGAAAACGGTACAGGAAAAGAAGTGTTGGCGAAAGCAATTCATTTTATAAGTCCAAGAAAAAACCACGCTTTTATTGCGGTTAATATTCCGGCTCTTTCGGAAAACTTGATGGAAAGTGAATTGTTCGGGCATGAACGTGGCGCTTTTACCGGCGCTGATAAAATGAAAAAGGGACGATTCGAATTAGCGGACAAGGGAACGATTTTTCTTGATGAGATTGGCGATGTTCCTTTGCCGATGCAAGTAAAATTACTGCGTGTACTGCAGGAACAGCAAATCGAACGGGTCGGCAGCACAGAAACTATTCCAATTGATGTTCGCATTATTGCGGCAACAAATCAAAATTTGGAGAAGAAAATAAAAGACGGAACTTTCCGTGAAGATTTATTTTATCGACTGAATATAGTAGCAATAAAAATCCCCCCACTTCGCGAACGAAAAGAGGATATTCTTCCACTGATAGAATTTTTCCTTACAAAATATGCAAAAGAAAATAACAAAGCAGCTTTTTCTGTTTCTAAGGAAGCAATTGATTTCTTGATGAAATACTCATATCCCGGGAACGTACGAGAACTGGAAAACAGTATTGAACGCGCTGTTGTTTTAGCAAGAGGAAATACTATTACACAACATGATTTACCATTATCAATAAAAGGTTTTGTAGCTGAAAAAACAAATGAACTGCAAGAAGGAACTCTTATTGAATTAGTTGAAACCCTTGAAAAGAATTTAATTGTCGATGCTCTCTCGAAAAGCAATGGCAACCAAACACAAGCTGGAAAATTGTTGGGACTTACAGAAAGAAATTTGCGGTATAAACTTCAGAAGTATGGGATAAAAAATTAATCCCATACTTTCTTGCAACTATTTTAGAGTGACGTGATCCGGTTAGAATGTGTAGTCAAGTCCTATTGAGAAGAGTTGATTATCGTATTTGTAAAAACGGTCATTTGAAGTATTGAAGAGGTAATTCCAGTTAGCTTGAACTGAAACGCCACGTAGATAACTTGAAATATCTTTCTGCAATTCTATTCCAAAAGCAAATTGATTATCGATCCGTGAAGAAGCGATGACGTTCCCTCCAAAGTCTAACGCAGGAAGAGTAGAGTATTCCCGCTTAGCATAAACAAATTCTGCTTTAGCGCCAAACGTTGAAGAGAATATTTTTGTTAACGACATTCCGGTTTCAAAACCTTCGTTTGAAAAAACATCATTAAAAAGTTCATCCTGGTAAAAAAGCGTGTTGTCGTAATAAAAAGTGCGGGCTGTTTGCGACAGGTTACTTCGCAGTTGTAAATATGCGCTTAAGCCGGTATTGGTTGTTAGCGCTTGTCCAACCTGCGCAAACAAATTGAGTTGATATGCCTCACTTCCAGGAGTTCCTTCATTTGCCGGATACAATTTTGCGCTTACATCGCCGCCGAGAATAAGAGAGGTTTCTGTTTCAAACGAACTATTGAATCTTAGAAACGCTTTATGCACATCATGCGAGAATAAAGAAAAATTAACAAAGCTATTGTTGTAATAAGCATATCCGCCGGTAAGAAAATCCGATTCGGAAAAAGAATATCTTAGATTTCCATAAGCAGAGATTTGAGAAAAATCGAGAAGAGTAAACACATCGCGATTATTTTTTATGCTGTAATTAATCCCAAGATTAAGTTGAGATGTTTCAGAAAATTTTACATTATCTGCAACACCGAATTTTCTTAAAAGCGATGAAGTTCCAATATTTTCCTGGTAATAACTCATCGTATTTTGATTATACAACTGCAACGTATTTTTTCCGCTGCTGAAGTTATAAGCTCCGTTAAGAGAAGCATTATAAATATTATCAGAAACTTTTGCCGAGCTGTTATAAATATTATCGTCGGAATAGCGGAATAATTCGGAAGAGACCTCAATCTGCGCATGCAATGTATGTGAAAATAAAAAAGCTGTAAATAAGAAGATTATCGTTTTCAATTTTTTCCCTTTCCTTTCCCTTCGCCAAGACCTTGGCGGTTTCGTTTACGAAATTTTTCAAAACTCATTCCCTTAGTGCGGAAATCGCAAATACCGTCTCCATCTTTATCTATGAACACATCATTTTTCTTCTTTTTATCAAAAGAAAAGTTCTCGTTTTTTCCGGCTTCCAAAGTAGTTTTTTCTTTCTTATCCTTCACTCCGGTTGAGTCTTGTGCAACAACCGGGTAGGAGATTAATAGTAATACAGACCAAGTGAACAAGGTTTTCATTTCATTTCTCTTTTTGAACGATTAGTAGTTTCATATAATTCAAATTCAATAACTATTCATATATACCAATCAGTGTGCCATGCGAAAAAGAAGAAGAAAACGCCAGATTTAGAAAATAAAGCTGAAATGATTCGACTATTCAGGCGGCAAACCGACAGAATAGGCGAGTGGATATTATTCCATTGCGGTCATGTCGGCTTCGAATTAGCTTAAATGTTGGTGGATGAGTTTTAAAATACGTGCAGCGTGGGAAGTTTAAAATAAAAAGAGCCGCGCAATGGCGGCTCTTCTTTTAGAAAGGTTTTCTTTCTGATGAAATTACTTCAGAAGGATCATCTTCTTCGTTTGTCTGAAACTGTTCGATCCGTCAACTGCATTGGCTTCTATTGAGTAGAAGTAAATACCTGATGAGAATTCCGCATTTTCATGGGCTGTGTTCATCGTAACTTCATAGTTTCCGGCTGGCTTAGTTCCGCTTACGAGAACTTTTACTAATTCACCGGTTACTTTGTAAATTGATATCTTCACATTGCTATCGAACGGCAACGCATAACGAATTGTCGTTGATGGGTTAAACGGATTCGGGTAGTTCTGTGATAAGCTGAATGATTTTGGAGCTGAGGTATAGCTTACATTTACTTCTTTTGAGAAGATAGCTGTTCCGTCAAAATCAACTTGACGTAATCTGTAAGAAATACTTCCTGATACAGATACTTTTGATAAGTTATCTGAATAGCTGTATCTGCTAATTTCGGTTGAAGTTCCTTTACCGTTAACAAAACTGATGGTTTCCCATTTGGTTCCGATTTTACGTTGAACTTCAAATCCTTTATTATTCTTTTCGGTAGCTGTCTGCCATTGTAAGCTAACAGCGCTATTATTTACGGAAGCGCTAAATGAACTTAATTCAACAGGAATGTCTCCAAATTTAACATACTGAATAGTGTATTGGAGTAAACTGATAGCAAGTCTCATGTTATGAGCGCCGTGGCTTAAATCATTCTCTAACCAACGATAATTGTAAATACCATCAAGATTTCTTGGGAAATAATCGTTGGTAACAATGGCGAGTGAATCTGCTTTTCCGTTAGCGATAGTACCGTCGGCTTTAAGGTCAAGCAATGATTTTAAGTTAGCCATTAAGCCGTCAAATTCAACCATCGATCCTTCGACAATTCCATCACCATCATAATCTGCACCGGCTTTAATATCTTCAAATGAATTGATATTTCCATGGCATGATCTACAAGCAGTAACTTTATCATTACCATTAGCGTCAACCATTTTCATTGAGTGATCTGCAGTTGCGTCTGTGCTGCCAACAGGTTGAGCCATGTGGCAGGTAACGCACGCATCTGCAACGCCGTCGTGTGTCATTGTACCAACAAGACTTGTAATTTTTCCTTCAAAATTATTAAAGTTTAATCCTAAGAAAACGTCTCCCTGGAAGCCTTCATGTGTACTGAAAGATGGGAATACAGTTCCTTTTATTCCGGCAGAATCAACTAAAGACTTTTTATTATTTACCATTCTAAGTGTATTATCATAACGGCTATGATGGCAATTCATACAAAGTAAACCTTTGCCGCCAACGCCAACAGGAGGTTTTGCACCGTTTGTCAGTGAATCAAGAACCATAGTTCTTAATTGATTCGGATTTGTTGCATCATGCGGATCATGGCAGGTTGCGCATGAAACTGAAGGATAAAAATCAGAAACAGCATAACCGGGGTTAGCTTTATTATTGATAAATTTAACGAATGCCTGGCCGCTATGGCAAGGGAAACAACCTGTTGAAGTACTGGAAGCCCCTTTGCTTATTGCCATATTTGAATGTGTAGATTGTGACCATGTAGCGAAAGGACCTTTTGTGGTAGATTTTTCGTGACATTGTCCGCAAACACCTGCGCCAACACTTTTACCAATTTTAGTTTTGTCACCATTGTGGTCAGTTCCAGCTCCATGGCAAGATTCACAAGTAATAGCAGCTGCTTTTGCAACAGTAGAATAACTTGAGTTCATCAAATTCCAGCGGATAGGATCATTAGGTTTGAAGTAAGCTGTCGTCTTAGCAGCATTCATAGAGTCAACACCGGTTTGGTACCAGGTAGTATCCCAGCCGGTAGTATAGGCTAAATTAGCAAAGTTACCGTTAGCAACATTCTTTTCCCAACCGGTAGTATGGCATTTTACGCAATAGGTTCCGTATGAAGCTACATAACTTGTAGTATTAACAGATAAGGTACCTTTGATGCCTCTTTCATACATAGTAGAATGGTTTGTTGCAAGATAAGTTGATTGATTGGGATGACAGGTAAGACAACTTAATGCTGGTGATTTCGGCAAGCCCATATAAGTGCTTGCAAAAACGGTATCAGCAGAAGTTTTAGCTCCGCCGTTAACGCTTACCGTAACAATATATTGTCCGGTAACATCTGCAACAAATTTTGTTGTTTGTTTATCAACTGTATCTAAAGCAGCTGTTGAACCGGCAGGTTTAGAAGTTAAAGTCCATGCAAAAGAAGTAACAATAGTAGTTTTTGAGCCGGTTGTATCGGCTGAAAAATAAACAGGTTGTCCTTTTGCGAAAACTCTAAGTCCACTTGATACCGGCCAGGTAGTTGCTGTTGACGAACTAAGACCGAGTGTAAGTGGAGATTTTGCTAACCGTTGTACTTTTACCGCCTGTGGAAAAGCTAACGTAGCAACGAAGAGTGCGAGAAAAACAAAACGTACATATCGTTTCATAAATGTCCTCTATTAGTATTTTGAAATATTAGTTAATTGCGTAACAAATGTAGCAAATAATGTTCCATAAATAAAATTGTTAAATGAGAAGTATTTAATTCAAAAATTAGGTTCTTTTTTTTGCTTATCAGATTTTAGGAAATTTTTCTATAAACAAAGAATGGTGACTGTTGGCAATTAATGGCTGCGTTCGTTGATTTTTCTCTACCACTTGACCCGAAAATCACAACCGACAACTCGCTGCTACGAATCGTCTTTTGTTTTTTCTGCCAAATATTATCGGATTTAAATTGTAAGGTACTATATTTACAAAATCAAATAATCGGGAAAATAAATATGGATTCTTCTCCAAAGGATGGTTCTCAAAATTCCGGAAGTTGGAATTTTCCAAAAGCATTTTGGACAGCCAACGCAGTTGAACTTTTTGAACGAGCGGCTTATTACGCCGTCTTTATAGCCATAACGCTATATTTAACCAATGTTGTTGGTTTTGATGATATCTGGGCTGCGTGGATCGGCGGATTTTTTTCTGCTGGACTTTATTTTCTTCCTCCTTTCACCGGTGCTTTAGCTGATAAGATCGGATTTCGCAAAGCAATTATTTTAGCATTCTCTCTCCTTACGATCGGATATTTTACGCTTGGCGCTCTGCCGTACAAACCGATCGTTGTTCCCGCTATTGTTATATTGATGATTGGTGGTTCGTTTATAAAATCAATTATTACGGGAACGGTTGCTAAAACATCAACAGAATTAACAAGAGCAAAAGCCTATTCAATTTTTTATGGGATTGTAAACGTCGGAGCTTTTTTCGGAAAAACAATTGCTTATCCCCTTCGGATAAACTTAGGTTTGGAGTCGATAAATTTTTTCTCTGCAACAATGACCTTCATTGCTCTTGTCGCAGTTTTTTTATTTTATAAAAATGTAGATGCAAATGGTGAGGGGAAAAACATTAAAGAAGTTTGGAGAAGTTTTATCAAAGTCTCAACAAACATCCGGCTGCTTACGCTCATCTTGATCGTTACCGGATTCTGGATCATTCAGCATCAAATGTATGCAACAATGCCGAAGTATGTTTTACGATTAGTTGGAAAGAACGCTTCCCCTGAATGGATCGCAAACGTTAATCCATTTGTAGTAATGACAATGGTTGTGCTTGTTACTCACCTCATGAGGAAAGTTAAATCCATAACCTCCATGAGTATCGGAATGCTGTTAATGCCTTTATCTGCAACAACCATGGCTTTAAGCTCGGTTCTTATTACTATCACCGGTGAATCAATTTCTGTTTTCGGATTATTTTCCATGCATCCTATAACTGTTATGTTGATTGCAGGTATTGCAATTCAAGGATTGGCGGAATGTTTTATTTCTCCCCGTTATTTGGAATTTTTTTCTTTGCAAGCTCCCAAAGGTGAAGAAGGTTTGTATCTCGGATTTTCACATCTTCATTCATTTCTTGCATCACTGTTGGGATTTGGAATCTCAGGTTACTTGTTGACGGCATATTGTCCTGATCCAACCACATTAACAGCAGCACAACTCCCGACTGCTTATCTTCATGCTCATTATATTTGGTACTATTTTACAGCTATCGGATCAACTTCGGCAATTGCTTTGTTGCTTTACGGATACATTACAAAAAGGATTGATGTGAAAAAAAAGATGTTTGAGGTTTGATGGATGAAGGTTGATGGAAGAATATTTAACGCAAAAACAAAAACTTCAATCACAATCCTTTTCTGTTGATTGCTGATTGCCAACCGCTGATTGCCGACTGCTGATTGCCAACTGCTGATTGCCGACTGCTGATTGCCGACTGATTTTTTCTTTTCACCTTAATAAAACAAGTTTTTTTGTGTCGGAATTTTCTTTTCCTTTGATTTGATAAAAATATACTCCGGAACTTAACGGACTTTTAAAATTGTCTTCTGCAATCCAACTGTAATCATGCGTTCCTTTTTCTAATTCCCCCAATTCTTTAAAAAAAATATTTTCTCCTAAAAGATTATAAACCTGGAAAGCTATTTTTTCATTATCCGGTAAATAAAATTTTATAGTCGTCATTCCGTTAAAAGGATTTGGATAATTCTGTTCTATGTGAAACTTATCCGGCAATAAAAATCCTTCTTGCTTAATGTCTGTAGCTACCTGCTCCACCATTAACCCGTTGATAACGTTATTCCCAATTTCAGATTGAAAATAAAGGTCAAGAACTCCGTCACTTACCTGCGTTGTAACTGTAATTGTATAAGCTGAGTTTGTGCCAACTTTCGCAAAAATATCCAGATTATTTTCAACCATTTGGTTTTCAACAAGAACATCAAAAACACGCTTGCCCACACTACTATAATAATTCTCGGCAAACATCATTGTTACTTTATAAGTACCGTTAGGAACTCTAACACGGTAAGTAGGAAAATCACTTCGTTCAGAGCGGAATACCGAATCATCATCCGTATTATTTATTTGAAGATCGGCAGGAAGATTTTTTACTTCGCCGGAAAGAAATCCGTACTCAACTTTTTCACTCCATTCTTGATCCGGAAGAAAATTGCCAACCACATCTCCGCCAATATTTATTTTTAACGGAAACTGCAACGGTTTGGAATTCTGCATTGTTATTGCGCGGGTTGTACCTATGTTCCCGAAATTATCTTTTTGATTCAGTACAATTACGTTATAACTCTGCGCCAAATTTATATCCGAAGTTGTTAATTCAACGGTACGTTTATCATCAAGTAGTTTTACAGATTGAACAGTAATTCCCGGAATTGAATAATTGTTTTTGTTGGCAGCATTTACTCCATTAATTTCTTCAGAAAAAAAGAGTGTCACTTTATTCTTTTCGGCTCTTGCCCACATTGCAACAGGACCTTTGGTATCTTTATATCCGATGTTTATTTCATCGGTTAAAGCAAGGATCATTTTCCCGTTTTCGAAGATGATGTTTTCTTTAATAAAATCGCAGTTGTTTCCATCAAAAGTATGGGTTGCTTTTTCCCATCGTGTTGAATCAAAGGAATCCAACTCATCACTCCACTGCAATGTAAAATTATTCCCGGTTCCGTAATTTCCGGTTCCCGGAGTGTAGGAAGAATATTTAATCCAATCGTAGTATGAAAAAGCCGGGAGAATGTTGTCGCTCCAAGCGCCCACCCAGTTTGAATAAATAGAGTTCCAGACATTCATCATTAATTTTTGCGGCAAGTTAAGAGTTTTAATATGATCACCGGTTTGACGATGAACTTCCTTCCCGTCAATAAACCAGGCAACATAATCAGGCGTCCATTCAAATCCATAATCATGATAATCCAACGCCGGATTAAAGGTTGTCAATTCATGGTGAACATGGTTTACCTGTCCTTTGGTAATCGGATTAAACTGCACATCGTTTGGGTATCTGCCTAAGATTTCAATATCGATTTCATTCCAATCACTGGTGCTGGTTATTTCATGGTAAGTAAAAAATGAAGCAAGCATTCCTTCTTTCCCGGCAGGTTTCATTCTCACTTCAAACTTTCCATAAGTAACGGCTTCTTTAGTACGGTATTCGGCTCCTTTATAAAGTTTAGCAAAGAGTGGAAGAGTAAAGAGAAGAATAAAAAGGGAAATAAGTTGTTTCATATTGTTATGATGAGAAAGATGAATAAAAAGAGACGCACTTTATTAAAGTTGCCATAGGTCATTAGTCAGTAACTTGAAAAATAAATATTTTGCAACTGACTAATGACTATTGACTATTGACTATTACGATGCGTCTCATAAACCTTAATTAAAAAACAATACCGATGGTAAATTTCTGTATGTTGCTTAATCTTCCAAAATTTTGATAAGCATAATCAAGTTTGATGGCAAGATTGTTTAACAGCGCTTGCTTAACGCCAAAACCAAGAGCAAAGGATTCTTCAGTATCAGCGAGGAATAACGACTTATATCCGCCGCGGAGAAAAAGAAAATCATTATAAGCATATTCTGCACCAACGTTAATGCTTTCATAATTATCACTTGGATGTAATGCATCAAGAGCAAGAGTAATTTTGTGATCATCTAAAATATGGAAGCTGTACCCGAGTCCAACTCTAAAATTAAGAGGCAATGCCCAATCATCAGTTTGCAAATTTGCAGGAATACTTCCGTTGTTTCCGGTAGATGTTGGATCCAAATCATGCAACACCAAATTCGAAGTTCCGTCCAATCTCATTTTAGTGCCGAAATTTGAAATAGACATACCTAATACTATTCCATCGAATGGTGTAACATATTGAACTCCAAGATCAAGTGCGATAGCGGTAGCAGACATTTTCCATATCGATTGATAAACAATTTTGGGAGTAAATCCAATCGCAAAATTGTCGGTCAAATTCATTGCATAAGATAATGCAAAGACCGCGTCGGTAGCTGAAAAAAGTTCACCGGTTCCATTCGGCGCGTCAATCGTTGTAACTTTCATATCGCCGTATTCGGAAGAAGTAAAACTTAATCCGATAGTTCCGGCATCACCTAAATTGACATAGCCTGAAACAAAGTTATAATTTACGTCAGCGAACCATGCAGTTCTATCGAACATGGCGCCTGTGCCATGAAGTTTTGCCAAACCGGCAGGGTTCCAATAAACGGCGCTCGCATCATCAGACAAAGAAACATACGCGCTCCCCATAGAAGTTGCTCTTGCGCCTTGACCGATTGAAAGGAAAGGAGCGGCAACGGTTCCTTTTTTTGAAACATCTTTTATTGATTGAGAAAAGGTGTTTCCAACAATAATGAAGAAAAGCATTGTTAGTTTTAATAGTGTTTTCATAGTTAGTTCCACCTTATTTAATTACCGCAAATTTACCAATATGTTCGCCGATTCCTTCAGCTTTAACATGGAAGACGTAGATGCCGTATGCGATATCCATTCCGTCTTCAGAAACTAAATTCCAAGTAAGGGAACCATCGCTTAACGGGGAATCTTTTTGTAACGTTTTAACAAGATAACCGGCCATTGTATAAATCTTAATTTCACATTTTTCAGGAAGATTTATAAATTCAATTTTCCGTTCTCCGCGTCCGGATGCGTTCAAGTTTCTTTTTTCCCATGAAGCAGCACCAAGATAAGGATTGGGGACGACGGAAATTTTTTCCAGGTCTGTTTTAGCCTTACCGTTATTAATGGCTGCAACTTTTGTTGAAAAAGTAAACGCATCATTTTTATGGAGGGGGCGCGTTGTGGAAATTCTAAAAATATCTCCCGGTGCAGGATCGACCGGTGTAGCGCCGCCAAATGGGAGAGAACAAGAAATCGACCATACCGTTAGCGCATTTCCTGTAGTAATCGGGGTAGTTTTAGATTCGAGAATTCTAATCTCATCCCCAATGGTAAGTGTTGCTCCTCCTGATTTATCGGGATCAGCCATTGCAATTTTAACATATCGTCCTTCCGTAATATTCTTAATCCTAAAATTGATTGGAAGTACTACGTAAGATCCACCTTTAATAAAGGTGGTATCGACAACGTGATCATAAAATTCTATTTCATAATCAGCAGGCCATTTAATTCCTTTTGAAGAGACATCTTGAGTGACGATCAAATTAGCATTGTTATTTCTAACAACCCACCCGGATTTAGTGAAATCAAGCGCAATGCTTGTATCATTAATTACCGAAAGAGAAAGTCCGTCAAAAACATCCCCCATTTTATCTTTTCCAAAAAAAGTAGAATCTACTCCTGGAAGCATTACAGAATCTACACCTTGATATGAGCGAACTACATCGTACGATTTAGTTGTATATTGATAAAGAAGCGAATCTGAATTAAATCTCACTGAATACCCAGCGCCGTTTATTATTTTTCCAGGATCTAAAACATTTACGATAAGAGACCCCGTACCAATACCGGAAGAAACATGTTGAACGTCTCCCACTATTTCAGGAGGAATGTAGCCGGAGGCAGGAGCGTTAGGAACAACAACCGCACAGTTGATATCAACAAACTGAACGTTTCCAGCAAAATCTTCAGTGATAATTTTCGTACACTCCGAAGGTTGTAATCCGGAAGTACCGAATTTGGGATCACCCATATCATAGGAAACAACGGCGTAATAATATTTTTCGCCATTCTTAACATCAGTATCAATGTATGAGTTTTGTATTCCTGTTTCGGAGCCTCTCCAAAAGCGGGCTCCATTAATACCAACAGGATCAGGACCCTTAATACCATCTACCTTATCAAATTGGGCAATCGGTTTTGAGTATTTAGGTTCGCCTCTAGAATCTGTAATTATTTTAATATCATTAAATTCCGGTTCACGGCTTTTATAGATGAGATAACCTTCAAAATCTTTTTTAAAGCCCATACGGTTACCGTTTGCATCATACTCAAATCCTAAGAAAGGATCGCGTGACTCTTCAGCTTTTTTATCCCAGTATAAAATAACTTTTTTATCACCGGCAACCGCATTTACCATAGGTGTAACCGGGGGTTTTGAGAAGTTATAGTTTGCATTATAAATCTGCTGAACCGTGACTTTATTAAATATCATATCTTCTTTATCAGAGCCAAAAACCAATGCCATTGAATAACGTTCGCGCAATCCTTTTTTAAGTGGGAAAGGACCGGAAGAGAAAACGATGTTTACATTTGCGTCGCTGATAGTAGTATCAGCAAAGCCGCCAACCATTTTCGACCAGACAACTTCATCATATTTGGGCCAAGGATTTGAAGGCGTGTGCGCAAGATTAACGAGAGAGACAGCGTTCAAACCGATTTGATCTGATTCATCTTTATCGGTTTTATCAAAATTAGGCTCACCATCTGTCGGTTTTCCATCTCCTTCACCTTCATCAGGACCAGTATATTGAGGATCATAAGGTCCAACGCCATCTTTTCCAACATCATTATTTACCGGTTCAGTTGCCGGATCCCATTTACCGTTATTGTTTAAATCCAGGAACCCAACCCAATCTTCATCATTATCAATACCATCATCACGCCGTTCATCAACCATCAAAGGATTGAACGTTGAACCGTTTTTCCAGGTTGATCCATCTACCTTTGTCGCATCCTCATCATCATCAATACCATTTGTAGCGTTGCCGGGACTTTCGAGATAAGCATATCCGTAATAGCCGGTAATCCAACCGCCAGGAGTTCCTTTTCCATCAATATCCCATGCATAAGTTAAATCTAAATATTTATCGTATCGAACATTATCACCGTTATCGTCTTTTCCACCAACACCGGGATCGGAGTAGAAACCAAAACAGGTACTGTCATAATCAACATCAGAGATGTTCACAATATCATAGTGCCAAAAAATAATATCTTCAGCTAAAACGTGAGACCACTGGAAACCACGTGTCTCAACTCGAATTCCGAGCCCGCCCCAGGTAGTATCCGAGTGAATCGGAAAATAACTATAAGGCGCTCGTCTGAACTCGCCGTCTCTATTATCATCAACCACAAAAAAAGTTTCAAAGTCGGCATTCTTTTGATCTAACCCAAAATAGCCGTACCAATGTCCATCCCATCTTGCTGCTTCACTTGCAGGGTAATCATAACGAAATGTTGCTTTGGGCCAAACTGCAGGCCACGAAGTTTTATCAATGCTCATAGCAGGTTTTGTTGAAGAGAGATTAGAATAACCGGGGAGCGGTTCAAGTCCCCAAATTTCACCGGTTACCGGGTCTTGATCCATTTCTTCGCGGTAACTTGCTTCAACGGGATGAACAACTTGCCCGTTTTTTGTTTTAGAGACTTGCGCTGCAATCAGAACTGTTACACCATCGATATATGCATGCCCGGTACCTTTAGGCCATTCACCTGAAGGCATAAAAGGCCAGTGAGCAACTTCCGTAGTATTTTTAAAAAGAGTACGTACCAGGTTTCCATCCATTACGCTCTCTTTTTCATATTTAAAATTTCCTCGGTCGTCAGATCGATATAGCTCAACCTGAGGATCAACCTGGGCATAAAGAGAAAAACTGCCGGCTAAGAGAAAGAGAAGAAGAATTATTTTGTTTTTCATGTTATCTCCTGTAAATGCTAAATTCCGAATTGCATACCAAGTCGTATCTGACGAGGCGCTGAAAAGGCGGTTGGGTTATTCAAATATTCTTGGATAGTATTGTGCCCGATAATCGGACTTGCCTCACTCGTATAAATGTCAACATTTGCACGTCCGGAAGCTGAATTTACACCGTACTCATTCTTAATGTCAAGAAGATTATAGATAAGTACGAAAGCGTTTAACTTTACTCCATAAAGGTCAAACGTTTTCTCGGCGCGAAGATCAACATTATAAGTTGGAGGCTTAATACCGCCATTTTCAAAACGAACGCCGTTTGAAACACGAACGCTTTCAGTATAAGGAAAACCCGAACCATAACTGAAGATAAGTCCAACGCTCCAATCACCGGGATCGCCCGCAGTAAGTGAAAGACTTAAAGTTGACCGTTGATCCCAATCCAAAGGAACAACTTTTTTATTTGCTTCGATTGGGGGAATAGTCTGATTGTTATTAAAAACAGCATATGGATCAGAAGCATTTCCTTCAGCTATCTGGTATGTATAATCTAATTTAGCACCAAAGTAATCAATAAATCTTCTTTCAAGCGTTACGATAAATCCGCGCACATTACCGTAGTCTCTATTCACGAAGCGGGCATATTTTACACCTTCATAGGTATTGATAATTTCCATACCAAGTAGATTACGAATGTCGCGGTAATAAATCGAGGTATTCAAAGAGATGTTAGGGAAAAGAATTTGCTGTAACCCGATTTCATACATGATCGTTTTTTGAGGCTTCAAATCGGGGTTTCCGGTAACTTGTGAAAGTGAAGAGGTCTGGGTGATTAAATAATCTGAGTTAATAAATAAATTTTCGAAACTCGGGGTCTGGAAAAAATGACCATACGAAAAGTGAATAATTCCTTGATCGGTTATTGGGAATGAAACTCCAAGTCTTGGACTTAATTGATATTTCTTTGTTGTTTTTACCCTTTGTCCTGCACCAGGGAAAGAAGAATTATTTGAAGGATTTCTTAAATCAGCAGGAAGCTCTGAATTAGGGTCAAAATAATCAAGGCGAATACCT
Source organism: Ignavibacteriaceae bacterium (assembly GCA_023231105.1). Lineage (GTDB taxonomy): Bacteria > Bacteroidota > Ignavibacteria > Ignavibacteriales > Ignavibacteriaceae > UBA1563. The sequence goes on from JALNWB010000022.1 coordinate 27,855, forward strand.
GCATTGATAATCATGATATCATATTCCATTTTGTCCTGGACATATGCTGAAAATTCTCTAGGATACTTTGTGTAATCTTGATTACCCGGCGCACCAAGATCGCGATACCAAGGAGTAAACACAGAATCGTTTTCATCTTTATCAATTAAAGAAAGGCCGTGGTTATAGATTTTGTGAAAACGGGCTTCAATACCTGCACCGATCTTATGTTCTTTGGAAACTTGCGAGTTGATTGTCCATTGAACGATATTAGTAAGTGTCTCGCGTGCATAGCGTCCTCCCTGGTTTCCGCCTTGATGGAAAGTATAGCCTGATTTAGGCTCTCCTTTTGCAATGTCAACATACCGGGAATCGTACGGATCAGAATAAAGATATCCTTTATAATTGAAATAGTTAGAATTAAATTTCAATGATTGGAATGTACTCTGCGAAGGGACATGAGTAATTTGAAGACTATTCATGTGGCTGAAACGATAATGCTTTTGAGTCCCATCAGGGGTCCAAGACCAATAGTGATCATAGTATCTGTTATAATTGTCATCTCCAAAATAGCTGTAACTAAGTTTAAACTGTTTCATTGTGTAAGAGATTTTTCCGTTGAGTGATTTCTTCTCGGATGGATTCATTGCAACATTTGCACCATCTCCGGAATATCTGTCAATCACAATAGTTTGGGTTGGATCGAATGGGTTAGTAAACGCCGACGCTGCATCATCAGAAACGAGATATTCGCGTTTGCCGAATAAGTAACCGTCTTCTTTGTAGTAACGGGCGGTTATAAAATAAGATAAGTTATCTACAATTTCAGTTGGACCACTAAGGCTTAATTGAAAATCTTTTGTTTTAATTGAAGTGAATTTATCTAAATTTCTAAAAATATCGGTGTGGGTCGTATAATAATTTCCAACGTACGCAGATGCGTTGATATCGAATTTTGATGAACCGTCCTGCGTTACAATGTTAACAACGCCGGACATTGCCTGACCATATTCAGCATTGAAGGTACCGCTGATTACTTCCATTTCACGGATTGAACTATTTTCAAGCTGGATACCAAATCCGCCGTTGAATGCGTCGGTAACCGAAACCCCATCAACTAAATATGCAACTTCGCCGGAACGACCGCCGCGAAAGTGTCCGTCAACAACACCGGCTTGCAAGTTAATAACCTGGTTGATATTTTCAACCGGCATCATCTTAATATCGTTTGCAGATACGGTAACCGAAGATGATGTGAGATCCTTTTGAACCATAGGACGTTCAGCAGTAATAACAACTACTTTATCTATATTAATTGTCTGCGCTGAAAGCTTGACATCAAGTTTAGTTGTTAAGTCTATTTTTACAACAACTTTTTGAATGACAACCTTTTGATATCCTATAGCACTCGCAACTATTCGATATTCACCGGGAGGAATATTATTAATGAAATAATAGCCGTCAAAATCGGCGGCAGCGCCTAAAAATGTTCCTTCAACAACTATATTTGCCCCGATGATTGCTTCACCGGTTTCGGCATCAACAATTTTCCCGGAAATCTTTCCGGTTTGCCCGGCAAAGAGAGTGGCTGAAAAAACAAGGATGAACAGAGAAGAAAGAAAACTCTTTCCGACTGTTGTATTTAGGCTTAAGAGAAACCTCTCCTTCAATGAATATGTAGTTTGCATACGTCTATCTTCCTAATAAAATATTAAATTCTCAGGTAACCAAATAAATAATAAAGTCCCCCGCTCATTACATTTTCATGTAAGAAAAGCGGGGGAACAAAAGACACTTTGAACTATTTAAGCAGCATCATTTTTTTGATACTTTGGAACGAACCCGCTTCTAATTTGTAAAAATACATACCGCTGGCAAGGCTGCTGGCATTGAAGCTAACAGTGTGATCACCCGCTGTTTGATACTGATTTACTAAAGTCGAAACTTCGCGTCCAAGAACGTCAAATACTCTCAAAGTCACCAATTCAGGATTTTGAAGAGAATAGGTAATCTTCGTTGACGGATTAAAAGGATTCGGATAGTTTTGAGCTAAGTTGAAACTACTTACAACATTGTTTGTTGCATCATCAACACCGGTTGCCATCTTATTTCCGATCCATGTCCATAACCATCTTGAAGGATCAGTCCATGACTGATCTTGATTATAAGGAGAATAGCAGAATACTAATTCTCTATCACCGGTAGCATCTGCGTCATTGCAAGAGAAATCGATAGGAATTTGCATTCCTTCAACTGGGTGCAGAACGCTATCAACATCACCGGTATAATTATAATTACGTTTTTTAGCAATATCTGCCAATGGGATTTTCGCTTCAAAAATGTATCCAGGTGTAAACTTTTGGCCGAAGTAATAATTAGTTCCCGGGTATAACAAACTGTCGCTGTTTGCCGTGGTAACTCTTTCCTGATCAAAACGAATTTCATAGTGAGGAGTTGCCCCTCGTTTAAAACCAGTGAAAACGGGAGTATCATGAGCATCGAACAATCCAATGTATAGGTTGATGGCGTCATTCATCCAAGGATCGCTTCTCTTCTTCCAACTGTAAATATCATCGGTAACATCTGCAGCAAAGTAAAGGTTATCTTGATCCATTGCCAAATAAGCTATTAAACTATAATCTGCGTCACCGTTATGCAAACCGCTAGGAGCATCAAATCCGGTTCCGTCAGCAAGAGTAATTTTTATTTGAGGAACATTCGCCCAATCAGCTAAATCACCATCAGCTGCAAAATTAGCAGGAGCAGTTTTTGCAATTGTAGGAACGCCCTTGCCCAAATTTGTTGTAGGAGTATTCAAGAATGCCGGGTCTGAAAAATTACCGGCATCATCCTTACAAACAATTGCATAATAGTAGGTAAGGTCTTTGTCGGTAAGCGGAGTACGAAGAATTTGCTCGACAAATTGAGTGTTTTCCGGAATACCAAGTTTGAGTGGACGAGCTTTTGTGATATCTGTAATCGGCTGATCCGAATAATAAACGTTATATGCTTCTTTTGTTTCATTGGGAACATCAGTCCACGTCACTAAGTTTTGATATGTTCCTTGAACAACGCTTAGCCCGGTTACGGCTTTAGGAGCAACAACATCAATTACAGGATTACCTGTCCATATTTCGGTAAGGTAAATAACTTTACCGGCAACAGCAGAAGCTTCAGCCATGATACCGAAAACGCTCACTTTTGATGAATCAAAACCTGTTGTATTATCTTGAGGAGTAAAGTCCATTAAGGATAGAACAGCTTGGTGCCATGCATTGTCGCCAATTGGAGTGAACACTTTACCGATTTTACCGGCGCCGCTTTCGAATTGGGCTCTTAATGCGCCAGTACCGGGATCGGCTTTATACCAGAATTTTAAGGAGTCAATTGACCATGACCATGACATATCGAAAGCTGGACTTATATTAAATCCTACTCCAGACCATCCATTATTCCATTCATTTCCTTGAACCCATTTGAGTGCGTTTAATTCAGGAACACGACCGGCGCCAGTTACCATTTCAATGGTTGATTGCCCCCAAGACCAACCAGTTCCAAGAGCGTTTGGTAAAGATTTTCCGTTGAAAAATACTGTAGGTATAGATCTTTTTCCTTCAAGCGTTAAATTATCCCATAATAAAGATCCGGTGGATTTTATAGAACTATCACCGCCTGCAGTTGAATAGACCAAAGCAAATTCAAAACCTTTTATATGGTCAAGCTGCATTACTTTATCTCCGTCACCAAATTGAAGGACAAACCCTTTTGTGTTATCGGAATTCATTTCAAGAGGGATGTCAACATCTACCCAGCCGCCGGATGCATCAGCAAAATTTATTCCTATTTTGTGTAACCAAAGGTCTCTCATACCGGCAGCGTCGTATTCTGCCATTTTGAATTCCATAGTTGTTGTTCCCGTAACGGTCATCAGTGCGGGATTCATCACTTTATAGCGTAACTTTAAGTGGGTACCGCCCGAAAGATCCATATACGGCACTGAGTCGGTCTGACCAGGCTTATATGTTGTTCTTACAACGTAACCACCCCAGCCATCGGAAGCTTGTACTTTGAAATCAATCTTCATTGAACCGGTTCCTTCAACATGGTCGGGATCGTTTGATAAGTTGCAATAAGAACCAGGTCCATTTGTAAAAAAGTTATCATTCAATACAGGAGGATCCAGAAAAACCGGTCCAACCGCATTGTCGAAACTTTGAATTAACTTTTGAGCTTGTGACACTTGGATCAAGCCCATTAGAAAAATGAAAATGAAAAGTTTTTTCATGACTTTTCTCCTTTGTTAGTTAGTTGTTATGTGTTTAGTACTGTGAAAATATTATTGTCATTAGTTAATAGTTATTTGTCATCAAAATTCTGCCAACTGCTTACTCAATTCCAAAGACTCCAGAGACCGAGAATGATCAACAAAATAAAAGCCGACATCACAAGGTTTAATCTGTCTCTGCTGACCGAACCCAGATGATTTAAATTGAATTTAATTTCTCTAAACGTATCCGGGAACAAAAAAGATACGTGTGAAATTTCTTTCCTTTCCGGTTCAAGAGCAAAACTAAGTACGAGAATTAACACGGAACAAAATAAAAACAGCAGTATGGCGAAATGTAAAAAATTGATCGAAACAAAATTGATAAGCAGCGATGAACTCGTCATATTCATCTGCACAAGAAGCTGCGCGGTTAAACGTAATATTCCAATTATTTCACCAATAATCAATGTCCAAATTGCGGCTCTTCCTGTAACTTGTTTAAATAGCAGACCGAAGATAAAAACGGCAGTTATGGGGGGACTAATAAACGCCTGCACGCTTTGCAAAAACAAATAAACTTGAGAACTAATCAGCTTAACAAAAGAAACCATTAAAATAGCTCCTACCACGGTAACCATCGTAGCTAATCTGCCAATTAGAACCAATTTTCTTTCGGAAGATTCAGGGTTTCTCGGTTTATAATAATCATTTGTAAAAATTGCAGAGGAGCTGTTAAAGGCACTCGCCAGTGAGGACATTATCGCCGCAAGTAAACCCGCAACAACAAATCCTTTTACGCCGACAGGTAATAAATTACCCGATATTAAAGCTGGATATGCATCGTCCCCTTTTGCTTCGGGATAAAGAACTGCGGCAATTAATCCTGGTAAAACCAAAATAAAAATCGGACTGATTTTAAGGAAAGCGGCAAGTAAAGAACCGCGCCGCGCATTTTCAATATTTTTTGCGCTAAGCAATCTTTGCACAATAAATTGGTCTGTACACCAATACCAAAAAGCAATAATAGGAGCGCCGAAGATAATTCCCGTCCAAGGATAATCAGGATCGGAGATACCCTTAAACATAGAAAAAAAATCTGCCGGTAATTTTGCTTGCAGCGCAGAAAATCCGCCAACCTCGTGTAACCCGAAAAGGGTTAAGGTTACGGCTCCCAAAATCATTATGATTGCCTGCACGTAGTGTGTTTTAACTATAGCTGTGGCGCCCCCGGTAACGCTGTATAATCCTGTAATCAACACTATAATAATTGCCGATGTATAAATGTTTATTCCAAATATTTTTGTAAATAAAAGACCGCCTGCAAAAAGCGTAACGGTTATTTTTGTAAAAAGATAGGTGACTATAGAAATTACCGCAAAAAGTTTTCTGCTTCTTCTATCAAATCTTTTTTCAAGAAATTCCGGCATCGTTTGAACGCCGCTCTTTAATAAGATCGGGGCAATAAACCATCCGAGGAGAATTAAAATAAATATTGCCATAAGTTCAAACTGCGCTACGGCAAAACCTCTTGAAGCGCCGGCGCCGGCTAATCCAACAAAATGTTCGCTGGAAATGTTGGTTGCAAAAATTGATAAACCAACTGCAATCCAACCGCTGTTTCTGCCTGCCAAAAAATAATCTTCGGTAGTTTTTTCTTTTTTCCGTGAATAGAGAAATCCTATGCTTAGCACTACCGCTAAGTAGGCTACCAAGATTAAACTATCGAAAATTGAAAAAGACGCTGCCAAAATTTTCCTTCTTATAAAATGAATAATGATTACACAAAAGATGCCAAGTGTTTTTTATATAAAAGGATGAAAATTCTTCATTTTTTCAATGGTAAATTTGTTAAAGCGTTCTCCATTTATTAGAATAATAAGCCGTGCTTATTAATTTAATAAGTGATGTCATGCATTATTAAGTTTTGATTCATTCCAACCCACTTTAAGCATGCATGTTTGATGTGTGTGATTCGGACAAAACACTAATCATCTCAACGCATTCCGCAAATCCTTGGTGATGTTTCTTGTTTTTTACTTTATTAATTACAATATTCCCAACAGAAACAGATGAAATTTTTAAGATCGTTAGTTGTTATTGAGTGAACTTAACTATGCTTTCAAAAAAAAAAACTAAATGATATGTTGTTCTCTCCCAACAATTTGTACTCACCATATCAAAAACGCTTAATTCTATACTGTAGATTATTTGGAAGGGGAAGAATTATTTTTTCTATCTTTGTCCTTCTCTTACTAATTGCGTTTAATAAAAATAGTTTTGCGCAAACCTCTGCTCCCATCTATCGCGTAGCAATTGATGTTGAAAACAAGCCGTATGAATTTATCAATACAAATGATAACGCGGATGGATTTATTCCGTCACTGCTTCGGATTATTGGTGAATCGGCAAAGGTGAAATTTGATTTCATCCCGATGAATTGGGCTGCCGCTTTAAACGCGCTTGACAGCGGCAGCATTGATCTTGTTAGTATGGTTTATACCAAAGAACGAACGAAGTACTATGAGTTCTCCAAACCATTCAGTCAAATCTCTCAAGCGCTTTTCCGGTATTCGGATGCAAAAGATATCACCGATACGGTTTCACTGAAGGGGCATATTGTCGGCTTCGAAAGCAGCGATCTTTCTTTTCATAAAATGGCACACCGGACTGATTTTACCACAAGACTTTTCGATACCAAAACTAATGGTTTGTTGCATCTCAACCTTGGGGATATCGACGCTTTTTTTACAACCCAATACGTCGGCTTACACTTTATCTCTGAATATAAATTTTCTAATGTTGAATTTGTTAAAGGAAATTTATTCACTCAAGATTTCGACTTTGCCGCACGAAAGGGAAATAAAAAGATTATCGCTCTCCTGGATAAACATCTAACTGAGTTCCGCGCTTCAGGGGAATTAAAAAAATTGAGCGATCAATGGCTGCCGGAAAATCACTATGATACAAACTGGTTTCAGAAAAATAAAGAGACGGTGTACAAAGTTTTGGGATTTATCGGAATTACTTTCCTTTTATTACTGCTCTGGCTCTACAGCCTCCGGAAACAAATTGCCGCAAAAACAAAAACACTCAAAATAAACGAAACACTTTTTCGAAACTTATTTGAAACTTCCCCATCCGGGAAATTATTGATAAACGAACACGGAACTATTTTACATGCAAATAAAACATTCTGCAATACAGTTCAATATTCTTTTGAAGAGCTTATCGGAAATAACGTTCGCATCTTAGTTCCGCAGGAAAACAAATATAAAGTTGATGAGAATATCAAATTGCTGCTTTCAGGGCAATCATTAGATTATGAAATTACAAATCTTAAAAAAGATGGCTCTGCATGTATTTTTCATTTACAAGAAACTGCCATAAGCTTACCTGACGGAAAACTTGGAATCCTTTCTGTTGCTCAAGACATCACCGAACAAAAACGAGCCAAAGAGGCATTGCTTGAAAGCGAAACCACCTTTAGAAAATTATTTGAAGAATCTGCCGACCCGATTTTATTGCTTGATGACACCGGCTTTTTTGCATGCAACCAGGCAACGGTTTCACTGCTCGGTTTTTCCTCTAAGGAAGAATTTCTGAAAAAACAACCGTGGGAACTTTCACCGGAACGACAACCTGACGGTATGCTTTCAAGTGAAAAAGCCGAATTGATGATTGCTAAAGCGATACAACAAGGGTTCAATCATTTTGAATGGATTCACGTAAAAGCCGACGGTACGGAATTTCCGGTTGATATAATGTTAACCTCAATTACTATAAAAGGGAAACAATCCTTTTATACTATCTGGCGTGATATTACCGCCCGCAAACAAGCGGAATTTGCATTGACGGAAAGCGAAACAAAATATCGCGAGTTGGTAGAAAATTCTCCCGATGCAATCGCAATTTATGTTGAAGGAAAAATTGTTTTTGTAAATAATGAATGCTCTCGTTTGATGGCTGCAACAAGCGCGGAAGAATTGATTGGCAAACCGGTTATGCAATTTGTTCATCCGGACTATCGTCAGTTCGTGATAGAGCGAATGAAAAAAGCTGTGAGTGAAGGAACTGTTTTGCCTGCCGCAGAAGAAAAATTTATCCGGCTTGATGGCTCTGAGGTTGATGTAGAGGTAAAAGCAATGTCAATTTCCTTTGAGCACAAACCGGCTGTTCAATTGATTGCACGCGACATCACAATGCGCAAGCAAATGACAAGAGAAATAATAGCAGCAAAAGAAAAAGCCGAACGCGCAAACAGTGTAAAAGACGGATTCATTGCAAATATGTCGCACGAAATCAGAACTCCGTTGAATGGCATTTTGGGAATGACCGGAATCATCAAAGAACTTTTTGCTCCTTACCTTAAACCGGAAGATGAACAACTTTTTATCGGCATTAATCACTCAAGCGAGCGCATTATTAGAACCGTTGATATGATTTTAAATTATTCGCGTCTGCAATCGGAAGACTATCCATTCAATCCTAAAGGATTTTATCTTTCTGATGTCTGCAAAAATCTTGTTACAGAATTTCACCTGACCGCAAAAGAGAAAGGGCTTGATCTTTCGTATGAAAATCTTGCCGGTGAAATTATGATTTACGCCGATGAGTATTCGGTTACCCAATCAATTGCTAATTTATTTGACAACGCCATAAAATACACGAAAAAAGGATTTGTAAAAATATCTCTTTTCAAGAACGAAAATGGAACGCCCGTTGTAGAAGTAAAAGACAGTGGTATTGGCATGAATGAAGAATATTTAATTCATCTCTTTGAACCGTTCCGGCAGGAAGATATGGGTTATGGTAGAGCTTATGAAGGAGTTGGGTTGGGACTTACCCTCGTGAAAAAGTTTTTACAATTAAATCACGCAGAGTTATCTGTACAAAGCAAAAAAGGAGAAGGGACAATATTCACCATTCTCTTCGGGGCAACCCGCTCGGAACAGAGACCATCCTCATATCCAAAAGTTCAAACTGCTGTTGTAAAAGAAAGAGAAGAACAGTCTTTGATGATGAAAAAAGACCATCGTATTCTTATTGTCGAAGACGATCCGGTTAACCAAATCACCATTAACCGATTCATTAAAGACCATTATACCGGTATAACTGTTAACTCGGCAGACCATGCGTTTGAAAAATTGAAGACTGAGCAGTTTGTCGCTATCTTAATGGATATCTCGATCAGCGGTTCAAAAGATGGATTGGAATTTACCAAAGAGTTAAAGGCATCAAAAGAATATCAACACATTCCAATAATAGCAGTAACGGCACACGCATTTGATAGAGATCGGCAAAATGCAATGGCGGCAGGCTGTAATGAATATCTGTCAAAACCGTTTACAAAAGAATCATTACTGAAGATGTTAGCAAGGTTATTGAATGAAAAGTGAATTGGTACGATTTCTTTTGACCTCAGTCTGCGCATAAAGAGTTGCCAATGCGATACAAAGATACTCCGGAACTTAGCGGACTTCTAAAAGTGTCTTCCATAATCCAATTAGAATGTGGGGATTTTTTTCGGTTCACCTAATTTTTTTTAAAAATATTTTCAACTAAGAAATTATAAACCTTAAAAGCTGATTTTTCATTATTCGGCAAATAGAATATTATGGTCGTCATTCCGTTAAACGGAAGTGAACAAATAAAATGTTTGATCGAAAGTGATTTCATCTTTTCTTCTATAAAACAAGCCTCCCCAAAGGGAGGCTTGAGGTACTATACACAATACATAACAACAACAGAACA
>JALNWB010000023.1 GCA_023231105.1 Ignavibacteriaceae bacterium
GTCATTGATTGGAAAGCAGCCGCTGTTTCCTCTTACAGTTAAGGTGTCGGGTTTGCTCCCTTTGCAGTATGTAATGATGAATTCGTGCGTGACTTCATTTGCAATTCCGTTTTCGAAATATGGCTGGATGGAAATAAGCGTAGCATCACTACTCATCCAGTCACAGTCTGAAAATTTAATAGTGCAAGGATCAAGAACCTTTTGACGAGCCTGCAAATTTTCCTCATTTTGTTTCCGGATATCAGCCGTTATTAAAGTGGTACTCCTAAGCGATGCGGTACTCTCAGATTGAACAGTGCCCTTGGCCTCAACAATCTTTTTTAGTTCCTCAGTACTACCAGGTTCAGCACTTACTCTTGACTGCTCAATGACATTTGGTTGAACACTACTTCTTGCTTGTTCAGTGCCACTCGCATCAACTCTTACTCTTAATTGCTCAATCAACTTCGGTTGGACATTACTTCTTGTATTATCTGTGTCGCTCGATCGAACTGATGTTGGTGAAAAAGTGAGTGAGCAGTTCTTCCGGTTCAGCGAATAGAGTACCGGACCGTTGGGATCCATCATATGATCTATCTGATGCGAATTACCATCGTTATGATATAAACCGCTAAGGGGGGTACCAGGCTCTTTCAGGATAGCTAAAAATGAGAATAGTTCAAGCGCAAACGAGGTCCTAGTTGTGCATGAATCATGAGTAAGACCAATCCCTGGTTGTGCACATATTTTAAGCGGACATTGTGTAGTAGCCGTAACGTCTAGAGTTGTACCGTCTGAATACTTCATGGTGAAGTGGACCTCAAGCGCATTTGTAGAATAAGCACAGCAAACACTTGTAGGAGGAATCAGAACGCTGATAGAATATGACGGGGTTAATTGGTATATGTGAATCCGGGCAGGGAATCTAAATGTACATTTCCCGGTAGCTCCACCAATTGTGATAATATAAACATGGTTCGTGCTATCATACTCAAGTGCCATCTGGTTGGGAGTAAACGACGATGTAGCATACATAAAATTTTTGAGACTTGATGCGATTTGTCCCGATGATAGATACACAATATGACCGGCAGTGACCGAAGGAAGGTACTGATTGAGCATCGTTGTAAAATCGTTCAACCAGCAAGTTCCAGGTTTCTCCGTCGAGGTTTCTGTATCGCTTGTGTCGCAAATGTATTGGCTTACTATTGCCCCGACCTGCGGCTGAATAGCGTTGATGTTCGCTTCGGTAGCGCATGGATCATAGAGATTTATAGAGGCTAAATTTATGGGAGTGTCGGTGGATGTATGACTGAATGCATCATAACGATTTGTAAAACGCTTGACTTTGGATTCGTACAGAGCTCTAGTATTGCCACAAGGGTCAGCTGAGTTAATAGGAATATGCCCTTCTGCAGACCATGAATTACCATCATGAGTTACGGTTCCAAAAAAATTGGGGAAGGTGTTGTTGAATCCGGTTAAAGAAACAGGAGTGAACCAGAAATTTTGAACGCCAATGCAACCATTGAAACAACCATTATCAATCGAGTAATCTCTCCTGCTTTCGTATAAGTATTTCTCCTTGTAAGATCTGTAAAAATCACGCAGCATTCGCCATTCCAAATCTTTTGTTATAGGATCTGAACCGAATGTATGGCTTGTATGATATCCCGGCGGTATTGTGCATGGCGGAGTTGGAGGATTAGTAACTGTGTTGCTAACCTGCACTGCTGTCTGGGCGTTATTTATAATGTTTTGAGTTCCCGATTGTGATTGACAATAAGCGGCATCCATCGCCATTTCAAGTACCGACAATCCGGTACTTCCACACGGGGCTGTCAAAAACAGAAGAAATTCATTTCCGGATGCGGTTAACACTCCGGGGCTACTATGGAAAAATGGGTCATTCATTAATAGCTGTTTGTAAGCAGGATCAGTTGAAGTTGTGCTCAAAAGATTTGCTGCATGGGACGCGCTGTCTGTGGCAGACAGAGCAAGTTTCAAATCATAATCTTTCCCGGTGTTTTTAGTATCGCACCAATCCAACATACAACGTTCCGGATGATATGGAAGAAAAAGCGTTGGAAATGTTAACTTATTCCAATTCACAATAATTGAATCTAAACTCGGAACCGGAGTACCTGTGGGATGAAGACCTGCAATCGTACGCCAATCAATATGGCTTGGCAAACTGTTACCCGGATTGAAGACTGAAAGAGGGTAATTACTTGCATCGTAAACCGTAACGCCGTTAATGGTAGTGATGTCATATTGTCCATACTGACCGCCGGGCGACACATCCAAGAGCATCATGTACCTGGCGCGATCACATTCATTCATCGGCTCCGGACATAGTTCTACACATTTTTGTAGTGAATCCGAATTTGATTCCTGACAAGTACTGCAGCTTTCGTAACATCCCGTTGTATCTATCTTGCTGATTTCATCGTTCAAAAAATTTTGAAGTACGCTCTGACATGTATCTTGAAATACAAGTTTTACGTAAGCATCGGCGGCAGATTTATTTACCTTCAGAGTTTTTACTAGAGTGTAGCTTCCCACAGGAAGTGTTTTTGTAAATGGAGAGGCGAGTTTATTTGGATTTGGGAGAGTCGAAGTGTCCGCACAACTAAGATCCATATTAAGTTGATTAGGCATATTCGGGTTAACAAGGTCGCCAAATGTGCCGCTGTATGAAAAGATTGGGATGGTACTACATCCTTCATTGGAGATCAGTTTGATCTCCAGATCATAAATACAATCGAGGCAAATATTATTATTTGTGCAATAGTTGTAACTCAGTTTTTGTCCATTTACTGAATAGTCGAATTTATATTCCGCTTCGTCGGCTACAACAAATTGCTCATTAACCGTAAGACTATGCTCGAGGCTATCGGGCGTGTTGCTTGCCATCAAATCAACATTAATTGTTACTTCCGGATTACTTTCATTATCCGGCACAAGTAGATTATCAGGTTTTAAACCGGTTAATGCTGTTGCAATAGTTTTTCCTTCCTGATTGAGATAAGAAACTGATACCTGCCCATTGGGATCAACTACCATATTTTTCTGATACCTGATTGCATATCCCACTTCGTTACCGAACATTCGATCCAATTCCACTTGATTAGGTTTCGCGTAATAATATTTTGTTTCATGCCCAACAAGATTAGGAATGTCCAGCTCATGAACTATACCCACATCAGCTTGACGGTATGTTCTGCCGGTATTGTCGAATGTATATTGAACTCTCGAAAATGGATAACCTTTGCTATCTGGAATGAAAGCATTATAGCCGAGTTTGTTTGGATTCTTCGGCGAATAGTAGGCGCCCGCTCCTAAAGCGTTACCTGTTGCATCATCGCTTAGCGGATGTGCCGTTAGCAAACAATTATTTATCAAATCAAAATCTTTCCAAGAGTAGGAAGCTCCTGCAAGATTTTTGTTAAGTTTTTTTATGTATGTGATCTTATGTATTCCAGCAGGTACAGGTAAGATTTGTAAAGCAGGTCGTCCGTTAAAATCATAAATAACTTCCTGCGCAATTATTTCTTTAGTTTTTTCACTTCCATAGAATGTGCATCCAAAAGGTGAAAAGACCGGTAGCGCAACTCCGGCAGTAGCGCTCATGGTGTTACGGGCAGAGGAAACTTCAAGTCCTCTCGTCTGCATATTCACTTCATTACCCTCAGGGGAAATCTGCTCAGTCTGTATTTCATTCATTCCCCTTTTTCTCTCTAAAGAGTTATCAAGGACATTCTGAGTGAAAATATTTTTTGCCTGGCTAACACCTGTAACTGTTTGACGGCTCATATACAAGCCATCGTAATATTGAACAACATCTTTCCTCTTTCCTTCATCGCTGTAGGTAGTGCTCAACTGCCAGTTGATTTTATCCCCCACGTGCGAGAGAATAGGACCGTACTTATTTGTAAATGCATCAACATTTCCTGTTGGCAAGGCAGACCACGCACATGGAATTCTCTTGTTCCAATCTGTACCGCCCATTCCTACGGCTCTTACCCGGTATAGCAAATAACCCCGCTCATAGACTAACGGAATTCTATAATAATTTTGTTTTGTAACAATCCTTGTAGAATTTTCTCTGAAATCATACGAGATCGCTGACGCCGGAAGCGGAGTGCTAATGTCATTAGAATAATTATCTTTGAAGGCGATCTCTAACTCATATTCTTCTGCAAAACTTACGGGAGTCCAACTTACAATCAGTTCATTGGTGGTGTTGTCAACACAATTGTTGTGAAGCAAAGGAATTGTAGCAAAGACAGGTTTTGAGAACGTTGTTTGTTCAATACCAAAATTCAATTCGACAATCTTACTTACCTTTTCAATTAAAACATTCTGCGCCAACCCGGTTTGGGTTGTGGTTAGCGTTACGGTCTGAATGTTAAATTCGGATTCATAGGCGTTGGAATAGGTATAGTAATCAAGCCTCCTGCTCGTCTTCTGTAAAGGATTGGAGTTGATTATTAGTGTTACTGTGTTCGTTACCAACGCTGTGGAACCGAACACTTTGTACTTTAGAGATCCCTTAACTTCTAGAGTGTAGTCGAAATCGACGGGGAGAGCGGTCGATTCAAGCTGGTCCAACTCAATCGTGTTTGTAAATGAATAAAATTTCTGCGGAGTATTTTGAAAAGTAGCCCAACTTTCAAATGGAGGAAGTTGTGCATAGTGCGTTACTGCGTTTGCGCCTCCGATCATGACGAACGCATTCCCATTCATCGGAAAGTTCATCTTCGTCAGCGTCTTTGCCGAGAGCGCACCGGCGAACAAAATCCCAAAGAGTACTAGCAGTGTTTTTAACATTATCGTTCCAGAGAATTACTTTATAAATTTTATTTGATAATCTTTGAATTTTTCAGCCGGAGTTACTACATCATTTTCTACATGAATATAGTCCGAGAATTGCGGCTTTTCTTTGCTTACTTCCGTTGTGTAAGCATAATCAATCCTGACGAACACTTTATGTGGTGTTTTCGACCTGTTTGCGTTGATCTGGATTACGTAGGGATTGTCCGGCGATAGTTCCGAAATTACATTCCAAATTCTTGCCTCTCGCGTATCGATAGTAATACTCACCTCCGGCACGCCATACGTTCCACCGGTCAATTTCCATAGGGATAATTCAACACTGATACTCTTTTTCTCAGCATTTTTAAAACCGGAAAATCCTTCTTTGAAAAGAAATTCTGGCGCCGATGAATCTGCTTTATTACTCTGAGAGACGATCATATATCTATCGGGATTGTTGATTCTGATCAGATACGTTCCATCATTGAACGATTCCACTCCGTTGAACCGATAGTGCATCACCTTATCATTCTTTTCGATGTAGCAGTAACCACTGTCAATTGGAGTGGCAGTAACTGAATCAAGCGAGAAGAGATAGTGTTGAGCAACCATAATATTCTTTTCGGAAAGATATCGCTGGTTGGTTTGAATGAACACTTGTTGAAATTCATCCATTTGCGCAACGGCAAGAGCAGGTAGCATCCAGAAAACAATATATAACATCATAACTCTTCTCATGGTAACTTCACCGTTGCCGAACGGACTTCTTTGACAGTCTGTACACCCTTTTCAGTTTCTTTATTTATTGATTCAAGATTATCCGCAGCATCATAATTATATTTTGTAAAATAGTTATTCTCATCCGATGAAAAGGTTAACTTCTGCGTATTCCCGTCATAGACATGAGTAATCATCTTTGCATCGAAAGGGAAAATCCTAATATCGTCAAACCAGGTAGCGCCTGCCCCATTGATCAAAGAAAGGTTAACAGCAGATGGTGTTGTCGGCGTAGTGAATTCTCCATAAATGCGTTGCCATCCATCAATGATGTTGCCGCTCGTGTGGAACGTGTCTGCACCCACTTTAATAGCGGGATCGGCAAAATTAATCGCAAGCGCATCCGCTGCATCGCGAACCCATGCAGAAATCACATATTTTTTGTTAGTCTGTGGTTCAAATTTACCAACACACTTAACTGGAGGAATATCATGGTTAGGGGTATAATTCCTATTCAAATTGATGTTAGGATTGTTACCGTTTGAGTTAGTAAAAATTGATGCGCTTGTGTTGTTCCCGGGATCAGCAAGATCAATCATTTTATCAGGATTGCTAACCTGAAATGTGATTGTCCTACCGGATGCTGCCAATTTGCCTGAATATTTCCCTGTATGAGATTCGTTAGAATCGAGACTAAGAATTCCTGTCCAATCAAGAGATTTAGGTGTGCAAAAGGAAGTGGGATCGCAATAAGATGTAATTGGTTGGTAGTTCCAGTCTTCAAGCCCATCGAAAAATATTTCGTTAATTTTAGCGTTTCCAACCTCAGCTACAACAAGTTTGTTTTTATACCCTGTCATCAGCGCATTATGCCTGTCGAGGACATCTCTGGTTTCAAGCGTTAGTCCGTTTACGTCCTTTTTAGTGACAGTTTCTACCCACTGCCATCCCGTGGTAAATCTGTGCCACATCGGAATGGTGTCATTCGAAAAGTTTGGATTGGGAAGCTGGTATCTCCAAAAATTCTGGTAGGAATTGAATACTCCGTCAGCGCGGATGTTGGTAGCATATGGAGCAACATCTCCCCTTTTACGATCAGTGAGATATGACCATGTGGTAGTAGGATACCAGTTTCCTCTTTCACCGGTAACATACGGATTGGCTGAGCTTGGGGAACCGTTGGAGTTAGGATTTGATTGCCCCTTAATGCTATCGCAGTCGCAATACTTCACTCTTGCATCGGAGAACTCCTGCATGCTTGCGTTGATGATCTGGGCATCAGAACCGTTCTGAGAAAAATCAATATGATTGGCTATCATAGGATTAACATGGGTAACAACAGTACCTGCCTCTTGCATCAACTGGTTTTTTCTTCCCGGTCGGAGGACCCGGCAAATAGAAGTAACTGGACTGCCTAGAGTTGCAGATTCAATTTTTATCTTGTTCCCGGTTGATTGTTTATTCGTTATCCAGTATTTGGTTCCTGCACTAATTATTTCGTCCCCCACACCTAATGCGTTAAACACACTCGGGAGAACTGTGAAATAATTAGTTGAAGCTACTTGAACACAATTGAACTCGAGGTCTGAAGATATGTATCCTGCTGACAATCCTTCATAAATCCAATGTGCAGGGTAGTGAAATTTAAAGAGAGTATCGTTGAATTCATTTGTGGTCTTGCTTAGAACAACATAACCGGTTTTGTCATCAAAGAGTAAATTCTCTGTGCTCACAGATGCTCCGTTTTCAGTAACCGTTTTCTTGGTTAGTATCCCTTTTTTGTTCACGATTTTATTGAAGGCTACGGTATTAATTCTAGAATTTTCAACCGACATATCCGGCAATGGAATAAAAAGTGTTAACGGCACCAAAGGGGCAAATGCCATATCCAAATTGGTGTTCACGCCGATTACTGTTGTTGAGTGTTCTGTTTTTCTTGAATCACATATTCCGGAGACACTAATTCCCAATTTGTCGGATTGATAAATACTATCAGTGCTATTGATCAGGTTAAGTGCGCCAGCAACTTTATATTCAAACTGCTCACTTGAAATTAGAGCTCCATTGCTGTTATAATTTCTCGTAGCTTTCTGTTTCCCATGCATATCGTTTAATATAATTGAAAATCCTTGTGAAAGCGTTATATAATCATGGAACTCGGATATACCGAATATCGACATCGCAAAAGCAGCAATAGGATTTGTTTTTTGTTCGTGATTGTTCCCTAAATCGGTTTTCCCGTCAGAAACAGGATAATCTTTTGCCGTAAAGGATTCTATCTCTTGGTATCCTTGCCCGGGAACATTTAAATCTGTCTTGTTTGATGTGACTTTAACCTTACCATAGATGAGATTTGAGGCTGGAAATAATGATTCGTTGAATGGAGTTTCAACATATAATCTGTTGTCAGGAGCCATCTTGATATGCTGGTCGATGAACTCAGGATGTCGCATAGGATTTTCATCCTGCCCGTTGAATGGTTCGTATTCCATCACCCCACTGCTAACGGTATCCGGTTGGCTTGTCACCGGATTCTTCTCTATGTTAGTATAATCATAGTCAATGGTATATGATTTGCTCTCAGATGCTGTGCCTGTTTCTTGAGACCAATTATCATCGGAAACTATCTGTCTTACTCTCGAGCCGCCAATAATTTTATTCTTGGCAGGAGAGAAGAGTCTAAAAAACGATTTTAATGCCACCAATGAAGCAGCAAATTGCTGTGGCGGTAACGCAGCGTAATTATTAAATCCGTTAACAAAAGCGTTAACTTGGTTATGCACTTGCCCAAACGGGTTGCTTTGAAGAAACGCTTGTAACCCTGTTCCGCTAATATTTCCTGAACTGCCATAGCTTAAATCCGGTCTGTTCATTCGCATAAACTGCCAAGCATTCTTCACGATTGGATTAACTTGAGTCGCGCAATTGTCATCATCATTCTTACAAACCGGTTCCAAGTTGATTACCGCATAGTCTGTGCCGCTTAATGCGATACTACTAATTTTACAATACCCGCTAATCCATTCCGGTACACCGGGCTTGAGGTTCACGAGAGCTTTGTAATAATAAAATTGGGTCAGGTCATTATTGAAATACCTATAGAGTAATTGCTCATAAGCATTCAAACCACTAATAGACTTTTCCAATTTGAACTTTATTGTATAATTCTGTGCGCCATTGAAGATGCCTGTATAGAGACTTCCGGTATCTTCCAACGGAAACATTTGCATACATCTTTTATCCTGGGTGTAAGCATAATGGTGTGGTTCATATTGCACTTTAATTGTTCCGCTTCCCGGCAAAGTTATCTTGCTAAGATTCCATGCATAGGAATTCTTGGTCATCTCTATCTCATCCTGTGTAGCATACGGAAAATCAATATTCGAAAGAGCTGTGTTAATATTGATATCAGAAGTGCCAATGTTTTTCTGATAGTTACCAAATCTATTGACATTTCTTGGATCGTAGTTCGGATTAATTACTAAACCTGATGGCATTTCGCCATAGTTAAACTTATAGGGCGAAAGCAATTCTCTTTTACTCTTCCCTGAAGCAAATGAAACTTTTTTTAGGGTAAGTTTGCCACCATTACCGCTATTATCCGCTGAATTGTTGATTCGCTTACATAATTCGTAATCATAATTAAAGTAAATAATCCTTATAGGTAATGCTGAGTTGCCTTTTAACACCCGCTCATTAATTGAATAAACCTTTATACTATCGAGCTTGTAGAGTCTCTGTGTTACATCCTTTCCACCATTCTCGTCCTTTACTCCGAGTCCATCTTTCCTGCCGATCGTATCATAGTAGAACTCCGCAACCTCCGTCTTACTCTCTATTGAGTGAGTGTACCATAACTCTTTTTCACCATATACATAACTCGCCTTATTATCAGTTTGATCACTTAAAAATGCTTTGTTGAATGTTGCCTGATCCTTACCGTAAGGAGTTCGCCATTTGTAAGTTCCGGCATTGCTGTAGTTAATCTTAACATAATTTCCAACATCGTTTATTGATGGTCCATTACTATCTACATCAATATAATCCGGGCTTAGAACAGCCGTGAGGAGATGGCTTGTAACATAAGGTGGAAGTACGGTACCTTCATAGAATCCGTCTTTACCGTTCGTTCCCCATTGGGAATGATTACTGTAATTGACAAGTCCGTCGGGTCCCGGAAGGTTGGAACTTTCCAACGTAAAAGATACTTCACTCTGAGTTAAATTATAAGTCGGCAATCCGAATACGTACCGCATACCGTCTGTGTTTGTTGATGTCATTTCAGAAATATGATGCGGCTGCCTTGTAACATTTACCCTCTCGGTCACGTGTAATGGGAGGCTGCAATCAAAAGTATTGATAGGGTACTCAATAATTTTTTGGTTAAGACCGGAAATTGATGCCTGAGCTGCAGTGAGATATTGAATATTAATGGTTCTCGGGTCACGGATCGTTTTGAGGTAATTTCCTGGAAATATCGGATTGATATCGTTATCAGCGAGAACTAAATTTGTAGTCGTCTTTACTTCGGTTCCCGATGAATTCCCATCATCAATCTTAACTTCAACAGGTTGATCTCTTTTGAGGTAGTCATATAATCCGTTTTCGTCAACCGAAACATCTGAAGCATTCTTAAAATAGGCTGACTGATATAACTCATCAGCCAACTCTCCTTTAAAAGCTAGATGCGGAGTTATATCTGAATTCCATTTCCCCGAAGATGAGGAGCTGAGTGTGGTCGATAATGCAGCCCCAACGTGAAAAGCATTCCCAAATCCCAATTCACCACCAACATTAACTGATGTACCTGCGGTTGCAACTTGGTTATCAAAGATCACTCCTATATCACCTCTATTTAATTGAAATGAACCGCTGATTCCCTGAGCATTAACAGAATAAATATCATTTGTATAGTATGGTACACCAATATTGATAGAGGCATCTTTAATATAAGGTTGATCCTTCTCACGGTTAAAATCGAGAAGAACGTTTTCAGTGCCGGAAGTTTTATCAGAATATAAATAGCCATATGCAGGAGTACTTATAATATTGGTACTAAGCTCCTGAGATGTGTAGTATCCTCTCAACTCACCATGCGGATGTAAAAAAAATAGCTCGCCCCCCGCTTTGAAACTACCTGAAAAAGCAATTGTTTTGAAAGGATAACTGATCCGTGGAATTTCAGGAGTTTTTGAAAATGAGTAAGCTGCTGAGGCACTTGCAATTGATGCAGATACCGGATCGTCTTTAACTTGTGTATTATTTTTTGCACTCTTGTTATAATATCCCGTTTTGTGTTCCGGTGTTTTGTTTAACGAAAAATCCATCGATGCATTAACCGATCCTTTCAACCCTTCTCGCGAATTGACTGAAATCATTCCGCCGAGCGAACCGGTTGCAGCTATATCGCTGCTTGAGGCTAATTGCATCGAGACGGTTGGTTGTGCATAAAGATCTACACCAGATTGGGAGTTAGCCTTCATACCAACTCCAATTGCAGCTTTTCCACTTGTGCCTTGTTTGTGCATCGAAAGACTCAAACCGACACTCTGTTCAGCGCCATAGCCGTTGTAATTATTATAGAATATCCCTAATCCCATATTTAACCCTGCACCAATTTGTAATCCGGCAAACTCTATCCCTACATTCACGTTTCCTCCGTAGGTGATATTTGGTTTCATATAGATTTTGCGTGTGACTACATCTCCTTTAAAATCATCGGGAAGTCCTCTCATCGTATGTGTTATGGAACCTATATTTATATTCCAACCAAGTCCTACGATAGATGCAACGTCCTCCATCGTAATGCCCGACTGATACGACAAGTTGACAGGATATCCGCCAACATCAAAGAGGGGAATATTGTACGAAAATGATCCGGTTGTAGGATTTGCCAAATCGGTTGCGGTTGCCGGTTTGAACTGCATAAATTCCGGCTGTCCCGGTCCACCTGTTTGG
This sequence comes from Ignavibacteriaceae bacterium, assembly GCA_023231105.1. Classification (GTDB taxonomy): domain Bacteria; phylum Bacteroidota; class Ignavibacteria; order Ignavibacteriales; family Ignavibacteriaceae; genus UBA1563. The sequence goes on from JALNWB010000023.1 coordinate 11,473, forward strand.
GCTTTCAGTCCGGTTGATAAAATTAACAAAATAAAAGAAAGGATAATTTTATTTTTCATCTTGATTGGTCACTTTAAAATTGAGATAATAATTGTTCATAGAGTTTGAAATTGAAAGAAGATAAGTTGTTTTTGGTAGAAGTTCATAGTCTTTTAAATTTATAGAAATCCTGTTTAATCCATTAAAACTGAGATTTTGATAATCCTTATTAACGCTAATCGGTTTATCACCTTTTTTACTTTTTGGTTTGACTAACTCATATTTTTCAACATCGTAAATATTTAAGATGATATTATCAACAGCAGCATAATTATTAACATATTGTACATTTAAAAAACTATTCGGCATTTCTATAACATTATCCGGAATCTCTTGGCTTAAGTCATGATAATATTTTAGTTCGTTAATAATAATAGTGGAGTCCTTACAAATCAAAGAGCTATCTTTATCTAACCATTCATAAAGCACCTTTGTAGGATTAGAAGTATATCCTTGAAATATAATATTTCCTAAATCTGTCTCACTATTTGGGAAATCTCCGGAAGCGATTATCCAATGCACACCACTTGAACCGGGAGGGAATTTCGACGGTGTCCGTTTCCAGCCATCTGATACGCCACCGGCAATAGAACTTATTGAATCACCTTTTACAGCAATTCGAAAACCTCTGGGTTTATTACTTGGCGATTTACCAGCATAATTGTTTGTTACTAAAAGTTTATAACAAATTGTATCCCCCTGAGAAGTTTTTTTGAATTCAACTTTAAAAACATCGCATTGTTTTATTTCAATAGTTTTTTCAGTAATTTTTTCAGTCACTTCTTTACTACCATAAATAAAACTCCACGTCTCACTTTTCCCGGTTTCAATATTTTTTTTGAAGGCTCTTATTTGCCATGCATACTTTTTATAAAGTTCAAAAGATTTTGCAGAAACAGGAAATTGAAATGAAGTTGAAGGGACATTATCCATCGTAAACCAAACGGGATTTACCATAATAGCCTCATCAGCAGATTGCCCACCCCTGATCTCTACAACAATAATTTTGTACCTGACGCCTTGCTGCGGAGGTGTTTGAGTTAGCCATGTAAAAATCGGAGTCTGTTGGTCAGGAATGGTCTCTTCGTCGGGAGGAGAGATGAGTGTAGGTCCTGAGACAATCTCTATATTTTGTTGTATGCAATCACTCCCCAACTCATCGCCTGCTTCGGATTTTACGTAGATACAGATCGTGTAGTCACCGGATGGTGCGTTGCCTGTACGCGTGAATGCTTCCTGCCATTGACCGGACTTAAAGTTTACACTGCCGCCCCGCTTCACATCGTTATAAGTGATGGATTTGATGCCCGGAGGTAAACTAATAATACCGGAGTTACCTGTGGCAACACGCCCGGCTTCCGCTTCGTCGAGCGTTCCTTCCAAAATAATATTGTAAGTAGTGCGCGTGGTGTTGTTGAGAGTCAGTTTCCACAAGTCGGCAGCTCGCAGTTGGTTTGGCGGTGGCTGTTGAAGTCTTACCTGCACCTGCATCTGTGAGAAAACAGGTCCCGTAAGAAATACGAAGAAGAGTATAAAACTAATTTTCAAATTGAAATTTCGAATTCTCATTTTCTTGTCTTTTAAATTTTGGTTATTGACTAATAATGTCACAAGTAAATGAAAGAACCACGGTGGGATTCTCAGTGTCATTTGATTGAACCATAACAGTTTTACTTTGCACACCTGATCTTCCCCCGGTATTAAACGTTACTTTAATCTCTCCTTCTTCACCTTCTTCAAATTCTTTTTTATCCCCCATTGTAACACCTGTGCAGCCGCAGCTTGCATGTACTTTTTGTATTGCTAAATTCTCCTCGCCATCATTCTTAAATTTAAATGCAAACGTTAACGTAACACCTTGCTTTACTTTCCCAAAGTCATGTTTTGTCTCTTGAAAAGTAATTTTGGAAGCCTTTTCTTTTGCGAGTGTTTGGTCGGCAAATATGCTAATCAAAAGAATAGAAAATAAAAGGGGAACTGATACTGAAATGAGAGTTTTAATAATCGTTTTCATTTTTGCTCCTATTTTGTAAAAAACTTTGCCATTATTTTATTATTTCACCATTCTTAATTTTAATTGAAGTTTTGTTTTCCAGGTTTTTCAGTGATGATTTTAATTTTTCTATTTTTTCCAAAGGAACATTCGGATCAGTTTCCAAATCGGCAATTGCTTCTTCAATTGATTTGAATTCTTTTACGTTATCATAATCCCGCGTGCGGGATAGGTCCGTCTCTTTCCTAATAATTAAAATAGGCATAGACTTAGACTGCTTTTTTGTAAATAAACTCATCAGCTTTTTTATAGTATTCAATTTGTTGTCTTAAGTTTGAGTTAGAACATATACAAAATGTTCTGACGCCGCAATAGCTAACAAGCTAACGGTAGGTATTTTTAAACTAACGGTATGTATTTTTAAACTAACGGTAAATGAAGTGAGCTTTGCTGTAAAAAGATTTTGAAAAACCAAATAATTACAAAGATGTTGCTTAATTTTTAACTACACTTTGTTCCTAATTTTTCTCTTGTTTTTAAGTTTGTATTACTCTCCCTGGCTCACTATTCCAACTGATGCACTTCTAAGTCCATCCGATTTCACAGTCACCGTTATCTTCCCCGCTTTTTCTGTTGATTGCACAACCGCGAGACACAGTCCATTGAAAGCTTTCCGCTTATTACTTTTGTAAGGATCGTGATCAACAGGATTTCCGTTATCAACACCTATTATCTTCCCCTCACCTTCAATTGAAAATTGGATTAAATTATCAGCAATAGGAACAACTGTGCTTTCTGCATCAATAACTTTTACGGTAATAATTGTTACATCTTGGCTGTTTGAGTTGAGCGTAGCTCGATCAACTTGTAATTGCAGCGCAGCCGGTTCTCCGGCAGTATGCATCTCTTCAACTAAAACTATTTTGCCATCTTTTTTACCAACAGCTTTCAACGTTCCCGGTTGATATGGAACATCCCAAGAAAGATGAAGATCGGCTGTTGAAGGATGTACTTGCGGTTTATCATATAAATTCCATCCGCCGGAATTTCCCTGCCTTGGGAATTCCAATCTCTTTTCTCCAAAACATTTCCCGTTCAGAAAAAGTTCAACTGCATCGCAGTTTGTATAACACAGAACCGGAATAATTTGTCCTTCTTTTCCGTTCCAGTTCCAATGGGGGAAAAGATGGATCATCGGTTTCTTCGTCCATTGGCTTTGATAAAAATAATAACCATCCTTAGGAAAACCACAGAGATCAAGCACACCGAAGCTTGCGCTTTTTTCAGGCCAGTCTGCTTCACCAAGATAATCAACGCCCGTCCACATAAAATCTCCTATAACATAATCACGAGTTGAAACAAACTTCCATAATTGTTCTGCATCAATCATATTAAAATTATAATTCGTAAAACCGGTAAGTGAATCGTGCCCAATTGTGTATTGCCCGCGAATTCCTCCGCTGTTAGAGATGCTTTCCGTTCCGATCATTTTCCAATCAGGATGATCGTGGCGGTCAACGCTGTAAAATAATTCCCGTCGGCGATGCCAGCGGTCAACATAGTTATAACCAACAATATCAAGTTCTTTGAGAAATTCAAGAGTTGTAGCTCCGCCATCCGCAACAATATTATCGCATGCCAAAGTAACGGGTCGTGTAGAATCTTCACGATGAAAAATTGAGATGAAGGACTTCAGCATCTTAACTCCTTTTTCAGTTTTTTGTTCGGGAATTTCGTTGCCGGCACTCCACAGAACAATTGACGGATGGTTGCGGTCCCGGTGAATCATTGAAACGAGATCACGTTCCCACCACTCATCAAAATAATCGTGATAACCATATTTTCGTTTACCAATTTCCCATTCATCAAAAGGTTCATCCATAACCATGAATCCCATCTCATCGCATAAGTCTAAAAATTCCGGCGCGGGAGGATTGTGTGAAGTACGGATAGCATTGCAGCCCATCTCTTTTAATTTTTCAAGTCTTCGCCTCCATACTTGTAACGAAACTGCAGCGCCAACGCATCCACCATCGTGATGCAAGCAGACGCCATTCATTTTTATTGATTTGTTATTAAGAGAGAAACCGTTATTTACATCGTACGTTATTTCACGAATTCCAAAATTTGTTGTTACTTCCTCGACCATAACACTTTTTTCAAGTATAATTGTTTTCAGCTTATACATCGATGGCGTTTCTAATGACCAAAGTTCCGGAGATTTAACGACCACCTGTTGCACCAACTCGGTAGTCGCCCCTTGAGTAATCGAAAAAGATTTTTCAATTCGAACTACTTCCTTGTCTTGACGGTTGAGAATAATCGAACGTAAGATGCCGGCTTTTAATTTTGCATCAAAATTTTCAATGATTGTTTTTACCGTTACGGTTGCTGATTGCGGCGAGACGGCAGGAGTAGTGATTGAAACTCCCCAATGCGCAACATGAAGTTTGTTTGTTTTGATAAGCCAAACATTCCGATAAATTCCGGAACCGGTGTACCATCGCGTATTAGGCTGTTTGCTATTATCAACTCGGACGGCAATAACATTTTTACCGGCTCGTATGTCTGCTGAAAGATCATATTGAAAACTTGTGTATCCGTATGGATGTTTCCCAAGGTAGTTCCCGTTGATCCACACTTCACTATTCATATAAACACCGTCAAATTCTATCCGGATCGTTTTGGAAAGTTCATTCTGATTAACGTAGAAATGTTTTCGATACCAGCCAATTCCGGTTGGAAGATAACCACCGCTTCCGCCGGTTGGAGCTTCTTTATCATATGTTCCTTCAATACTCCAATCATGCGGAAGATTTAATGTGCGCCAATTCTTATCATCAAAAGAAACGTTGTTAGCATCAACATGATCGCCAAGTGCAAATCTCCAATCAGTATTGAATAGTGTGCGGCGTTTTGTTTGTTCTGCTTCCTGCGCTATGACGGTTTCTGAATATAACAAAGACAAAAAAGTTATAAGGTTTAATATGAATTTGCCGGAACTTCTTGAAATCTTCATGTTTGATCTCTGTTCTGTTAAACAATTTTATTTAGAAAAATTCCAAAACTCATTTCAAGTGATTTTTGCGGCGCTAAGGTGATTAATCCTTCTCCATTATTAAAGGAATTAATATTGGAGGTCATCGGTTCAACTGCGATAGTTCTTCTATCCGGCGGTGTATAGATAACAAGATATTGATATTTTTCTGATCCTGTTTCTTGCCAAATCCCAAGGTCTATTTTCCGCTTTTCAGATAACAATTGAGTTACGGCTTTCTTATTCTCTTTTATCTTAAAACATGAATCGAAATGCCGGCTGCCAACAATAGTTGGAGTTATAAACTCCGTGAACTTTTTCTTTTTACCGGTCGGTATCATTTGAGCATCCAGTTCCATCATTTCACTAATTTCTGTTTTAAGTTTTAACTCATCAACCTTTATCCCGAGATCAAAATAAAAGTGCCAACCATCGCTTAAGGGAATAAGCACATCGGAAAGGTTATTGATTTTTGTAGTACACGTCAATCCATCCGATGCAGTGAGTTTGTAAGTAATTTCGATTGTAAATGCGAACGGATAACCCGGGAAATTTCCGGTGTAATGATATTCAAGTGTACATGAAGCAGAGTCTTCATTAACCGTTTTATCGGTAACTACAAATTTTTTATCAAAGACAAATCCATGGCAAGCATTATTTTCTTCCGGATAATTTTTAACTAACTGATGGGATGCCGAATTGAAAGTAAATTTTCCATCTTTGATTCGTCCGGCGAAGGGTGAGAGTTTTGCATTTGCAAAAATATCATCCCGGTTTTCGGAATTAACATTCGCTATTTTTTTAACGACAGATATTACTTCTTCACCGTTTGATAACCATAATTCCTTTACGCGAGCTCCGGATTCCGGAAGAATAACGAGGAATTCATTGGTAGAATTATTTTTAAGAATGATTTCCAAACCGTGTTGTCTCTTCTCCTCTGAGATTGAAAATATATTCTCTTTCATCACTATAGAATTATTATTGTTCATCGTTTATTTGTCAAGTAAACGGACTCGATTTCAAATCCGATTTCTAATTCCCCTTCAGCGTTCTTTCTTCCTGTTTCGTCACAGACTATTTGTATTGCATTAATCATAAACGGATTCAACCCTTTATTTTCAATATTATTTGAAGATTGCAAAAACTTCGGAAGAAACAACGGATAAGCCGAAGGCAACATAAGAGCTTCTCCATTTTGAAATGTTGAAAGTGGAATTGCGACATTTGTCCAACCGTTTTGTAACTCTATATCGGATGTAAAAATCTCACCTTCTTCCGTTAATAAATTTAGTCTGATTGTTGAAGCTGTATCTTGATTTGAGCGTCCGCGCAAAACGATATACTTGTAATCATTCGGTTCACGGTAAACAGATTTAATTTTCTCTACGATCGGAATTTGTAATCCGAATGGGATTTTATTTTCATTGGTGTATCTAACTTTTACCGATAATGAAATTTTATCTCCATCAGATCCCATTTTATAATTTAAATCATATTGCATCGTATGACTGAAATGAGGAAATAATAAATCTCTTCTATCCCGCAACGGACTAAACAAGTTTATACTTTCTCCGGATTTTGATCTAAGAACGGTCCAAAGATCATTCATTCTAAAATCCCAATCTTCGGGGGAGCCTAAAATTTCACCGGGAAATGAACGAACTGTTTCTCCGCTTTTAACCGCTACACAATATTGAAATTCTCCTTCACTAAACATTTTAGATGAGTCTTCAAAAGTATAAGTAAAACCTTCCATCTTTTTAAGAGGATATTTAGCAAAATTTCTCCATCCGAAACGCTTGATAAAAATTTCCGCATTTGTAATTTCATTTTCGGATGCTATTTGAAATTTTAATCGTAACGGCTCCATATCAAGTTGATGAGCGTTCGATTGATTCACAACATTCACTTGATGAGATTTTCCCGGCGGAGTATAAAGACCAGAAAGAAATTTTTCACTCCCCGAAAGATATTTTTCTGCCGTATTTTTATTTAGCTTCGAAACAGACAATAAATAAACGCCCGGTTTAATTTTGAATTCAGAATTTTCAACCTTCAAAGAAATTTCTTTTTTGCCATTTACCGAATTTATAAAAAATTTATTTTTTAGATCAGGAAGCGTGATTGACATACCCCTTTCTTTCCAATATAAACGAGCAACCTGTCGCGACATACTTGTTTGTTCAAATGGATCAGCCAGCCATAATACATCAGGATATACTTCAAGTTTCCAAATTCCATTCTCAAGTTTTTCAAGAAAATATGCGCCGGTTCCGTCATACTTTACCAGTTTCGAATTTCCACAACCGGCAATATGTTCCAACGCATTTGTATTACGTGGAATATCATTAGTATTGTTTGAATAAAAGAAACACGTATCGGAATTGGCGATGCTCAAATCTTCATCATAACTTACGCGGAAGTTTTCAAATTTGTTATTTGCCGGGTAATCACCAAAAGATTTCTTCATCGGTAGTTCATGGAAAGCAAAACCCGCTATCATCAAGCTAATTGCTTTTGATGGTGTGTATAATAAATTTAGAAAGTGGGTCGGGTATTCCGTGTTGCTCCATGCAATCTGCGACGGTTCATATGAAAACATTGTTGCAAACTGCATACCGGCTTCTCTAAAACTTCTTGCCATTGCGGGATACATATAAGAACCGCCAATATCGGCGGCTTCAAATTCATATACCATTTTTGCTTTCTTGTTATAACCGGAAATCTTTTCCGAAGGAATAGAATAATGATTTACATTATTCAGAAAATTCCCTTGCAACATTTTATTATGAACAAGATCAGTTGGATACCATTGGAACGAAATCCCTTGCACGTTAGCATAGCAAACAGCCTGCGCTTGCACTTCATTCCAATTCTGACTGATATTGTAAAAGAGTGGTTTCGTATAACCAGTTTCTCTAATCGCTCCAACCATTTCATTGATATATTCCGTCACTTCTTTTCCATTCTCCGGATGAGACGGTTCATTAATAATTTCCATCGCGATGATTGAAGGATCATTCCCATAAGTAAATTTGGAATAGGGATTACGATGCTTTACAAATTGTTTTAAATAATTGCGCTGTGCTGTTCTTGCATTTTGATCGGTGATAAGTTGAAGTCTTGAATAAGATTGAGAAAAACCTGATGTCATTTCATCCGGTTCGGGCCAGCCGTTTCCCCACCATGCAATCGGTGTAAGAATTGTTTTTATTCCTTGCGATTGCAATCGCCACACTAAATAATCAAGTAAATCGAGATGTTCGTTATCAATAATGTTACCGGATTTATCTGAAATTTCTCTGTCCCAAACATGAACGCGGAAAGCATCAAAACCGAGCCGAACCATTTGCGCAACATCGAGATCAATTGCTTGTTTAAGAGAAAGCCCCAATTTTTTTTGCGCGCGGTAAGAATAAGCGAATGGAGTTGTATAATTTACTCCGAACAATTTCACTTCTTCATTTGAATTTTTCCACCGCATTATTCCATTGTCATCGACAAAAACGTCCTGCTTTTTCGACGTGTTGTTTTGCGCAAAAGAAAATGTATCCATTAAAAGAAAAATGAAAATGATAAACGTAAAATGCTTCACTAAGTATCTTCCTTCTATAAACTTGAGTTCAATGGGATAGCCAAATTAATTTTCATTATTCGCGTAGAGACATGCCATGGCATGTTTCTACATTGTTAAAATCATTTTAACAAGATCATTTTACGCATCTGACTTTGTGAACCGGCTTCCAGCCGCATTAAATAAACGCCTGAGTTAACCGGATTCCCAATTTCATTCAATCCATTCCACGTTACGGAATGTACTCCAGCTTCTTTTGTTTGACTTACAAGCGTTTTAACTACTTCACCTAAAAGATTAAAAACTTTTAGTTGAACAATTGATCTTTCCGTAATCGAAAACTTAATAGTTGTTGCCGGATTAAATGGATTAGGAAAATTTTGGTACAGTTGAAATCTCTCTGCAATCAATGGTGCCTCATCTGATATTTCCGTAATCGGATTTTTGTCGTTGAAGAATTTCCAAACCAAAGTTGTATCTGATGCCGGAAAATTAAAAACTCTATTACCAATACCGGATTCCCAACCGCCAAATGTGCAGTTAGCAACAAAAAATTTGTAAGTTATCGACGTACCAAAACTTATTTTGTTCTTCGGAAAATAAGCAACCCCAGACCAAAATGATCCTGAACCAACACTGATCGGTTCTTGTTTTAAAAGTATGTTATCCGAATTCCATGACAAAACGCCAGATGAATTTGTCGAATCACCTCGAACAGATATAGACATATTTTTTGATGCATCAAATAATCCGTTTTTCATAAGTTGATCTACATTCACCCTGAAAAAAATTCCGACAGAATCTGTTTTATGTGGAATTGGAGTCCAATACTGCGCAACTTTAACCGAAGAGCCGTTGAAATATTCTAAATCTAAAACGGTATCTTTTAATCCTGCAGTGAATACTCGATAATTAACAGACGAGCTATCAAATGGAACAACTTGCCCTTCCCATCCTAAACTTCTGTAAGTAGGAACAGATGATGAATGTCCCGCCCAAAACAGAAATTGTATTTCATCAGCGGGATACATTTGAAATTGATATTGCCAATAATCTCCGCCAACATTTTTCAAAATTATTTGACTCTGGTCCCAAGAAAATTTTTCACCACTGGGAAAAAAACCTGAGCTCACTCCAAAAATCTGTCCTCTTGCTTGAATAAAAGCAGTGTTCTTGAGAGTATCTCCAAGTGTAGATGTATTGAGTCGCAGCGTTACTTTGACAGCTGCTAAACTATCATTATTCTGAAATGCCTGCAGTGTAGGAAATGCGTTACCATTGAAATCGAATATCGCATAATTTTCCCATGCAGAACCAACTATGGGAACAGAAATATATGCAGGTTCCCAGTAGAAAAACCCAATTCCTTTTTTGGAAGTAGTGTTCTTGATCATCTGTATCAGATAAGTTAAAAAATCTCTTTGTCCTTGCGGATTAACCGGATAGCCGGAAGGAAGTTTAGCCGGATCAAAACCAACATTAGAAACACCGTCATTGACGTATTGAGAAGTCCATGGATAAGCAGTTTCAACGATAATAATATCTTTATTATAACGCGTCGCAAGATCGTTGAGATTATTTTGCGCGTTAGATAAAGACCCATGCCACCACGGATAATAAGACAATCCAATGATGTCAAAAGATACTCCATTCGATTTCAGATTATCGAAGAACCATCGAGAGGAAGAATTATCTCCACCGCGATCAATATGAATCATAATCTTTGCGGTTGTATCAACATCTTTAACGCCTTGAATTCCAGCTTTCAATAACGTAGTGAAGTTGCTCCAGCCGCCGGAACTAATTTTCCCATCAGGCCAAAGCATTCCACCTGTAATTTCATTTCCAACTTGAACCATATCAGGAAGTGTGTTCTGATTTTTCAAAGCATTAATCACTCTTCTTGTATATGAACGAACGCTATCAGTAAGAATAGCGAACGAGAGATTATTCCATGCAGCCGGTTTTGTTTGCTGTCCGGGATCAGCCCACCAATCTGAATAATGAATATCGAGAAGAAATTTAAATCCTTTAGCTTTTACATTTTTTGCAAAGGCAATAGTAGAGTCCAAACCGCAATATCCATTTGAAGGAGAATGCCAAAGACGAAGCCTTACGTAATTAGCGCCGTTGGATTTAAAGATATCAAGCACATCACCGGACACATTATTTTGCTTCCAAACTCCGCCGGCATTTTTAATTTGAGGAGTAGTTGAAATATCTACTCCTCTGATAAAACTGTCGGAATTAGTTTGTGGGACAACTGTAATAGACAGTAGAAACACTAAGCACAAAGAAAATATTTTTTTCATAAAATAAATAACACACCTAACCCGGAGTTTGATAACTGAATATAATAGTTACAACAAAAGATTGAAGACTGCATGAATGAATGAATGATTGAATGGATGAATGTTTTAGATAATTCAAGTATTTAAAACATTGTGAATAACATTTGTGCTATTCAACCATTTTCCCATTCATCCATGCATGCATTCAACCATTCTTTCATTCGTTTACGAATTCAGAATATATTTATTCCTCATCCGCTGACAATCACAATTTGCATATTGCCTGTTACTTAAGCAACAACATTTTTTGCATCTTGGAAAAATTTCCAGCTTGCATTTTTAGTAAATAGACACCTGAGTTAGATTGCGTTCCGTTATTATTTTTCGAGTTCCAAACTAAACTATGAACTCCGGCAGTTTGTGTTTGGTTAACAAGTGTAGCAACTTTTTCTCCGACGATATTAAAAACTTCAATCTTAACATTCCCGGAATTCAAAATCGAATACGTAATAATCGTTGAAGGATTAAACGGATTCGGATAATTCTGATACAGAGCATACCGATTCGGTGAAATATTATTTTCAGCGATACCATTAATCGATCCCAAATTTGGCGGATCTTCAACGGTAAGATTATTTTGCAACCATTTAACTTCTTTAAGACTAAATGAAGCAGGCCAGGTTACGTTACTACCATTTACACTTGTCGGCACAATATACTGATAATATCTTCTACCTAAATTCGTACCTCCGCCGTTTAGTACTTCACCGGTCGATGATGTGTAAGCGATCCGGTAACAAACTTGAAAGAACGTCGGTGCTTTCAGACTAATAGTTCCGGTATATTTACCATCAGCGTTGGGAGAAGTTAGCATAACCCTGTTATCGGTTCCATACATGGTATGACCTTGAGTGATTGCAATAAAACATCCATCGAATTGAATATAGACAGTATCAATTCCCGGTCTGAAGAGAGTGTTCGTAGGATTAGTTGCAGCGTTAGTTGCCGGAGTCATATCAACATTAAATGTTAAATCGATTGGAGTTTCAATAACGCTGTTCGGATGAAGGCTGTTAAAAAATTGCTGCTCTGCGCCGAAATCTCCATTTACAGTTTGATCTGAAAGTCCGGGGAAATCATAAGTTCTGTTTCCTCCTCCGACGATTCCTGGTTCTTCCCATCCGTTATTCATAAACAAACCGGGAATGTAGTGTACGTTTGTTGTGTCAAATCGAGTTGAATCCCAAGCAATATAATATTTATAAATGATCTGGGTTCCTTTCGTCATCGTAAATGGTTCCGAAAGTATCCACTCCTGAATGGATGGAACGTATGTCATTTTCAACATAGTCGGTTCGGTATCAAAAGTAAATGATGAAGGAGGCCATCCCTTTGCACCGGTAACAGCAATTTTATCTCCGAGTCCGCGGTTAAACAAACCTGCTTTTTCCAGAGCATCTAATCTCAATCTGAAATTAATTGTGCCGGTAATCGGAGGACCTGTTGGTGGTTGATTATTAAAATATACCCAACTGATTGTTGTATCACCGGCGCTTAAAACAGAACTTGTTAATACAACAGAGCGGTCGCTTGTGTTTTCCCAGGTCGAACCGTTTATAGTGAATTTATAAGATTGAATAACTCCAGCGGTAATAACTGATTTAGCTACATAAGCAACACCTGACCAGAAAGATCCGCTATTGTTGCTATTCGTCTCACGAATTAAACTAACGATTTTAACCCATGACGGTGAAGCGCCAAGCGGGGCGCTGCCCCAAACTTCCGGCGTTTGCGAAGCAGGATTAAATGATGAAATACCTCCCATATTAACACGGAAATAAAATGCAAGCGTATCCGGATTTTTTCTAAACGGAGTCCAGTACTGCGCTAACTTAGTCTCCCACCCGTTCAAGTATTGAACCGGAAGAGTAGTATCCGCATTCCCGACAACAAAACCGCGGTTATTTCCTGCGAAACTTAATCCGGAATTCAGATCACCTTCCCATCCGTTCCAATGAAAAGTTGGATGTTTAAAATCGGAAAGATAGGTTACAAACTTATACTGTAATTGATCTCCCGGTTTAGCCTGAAAGGTTGCCTGCCAATAATCTCCGCCGATATTCTTACATTTAATTCCCGTAGTGGTATCCCAGGTAACTGCCGGAATTGTTCCTTTGGAGGAAGCACCGCAAAGGATCACAATGTGGTTTGAACGCAGTGTATCAAGACACGTTGAAGTATTGATGGTCATGGTAACTTTTACCGTTTGGGCAATTGTTTGATAAAAAGCCGAGCCGGTGAACATTACCAGTATGAGCGAGACAAAGACGAAGGTGAATCTATTTTTCATAATTCTATCCTTTAGTTATTAAATGAATTGTTATTGAAAACTTCTATTACTTTCATAAAACGGAAAATTATTTCTTATTACTCATAATTTAATTTGCAGTGTAAATCTGTTTGAATTTCCAAAGTGAACAAAATTTTGGTATGAATAATCAAGAGTAACTAAAACATCGCCAATAAGATTGATCTCGTGAAGACTTACTCCAAAAGCAAAATTTGCTTCGTTATTCGGAAGAAATAAATCTTTGTAACCGCCGCGGAGTTGAAATTTATCTTTAAAAAATCCAAGCTCACCGCCAAGGTTAACACTTTGCGCATTATCATTCGGACTTACGCCATCCATCGAAAGTGTAAGTCGAAAATCATCATTAATAAAAACTTCATCAGAAATACCGATGCGCATAATTAGCGGGAGGTCGAATGCATCGGTATTTAGTTTTGCGGTTATACTTTGATTCGTTCCCTGTTGATTCGAAATTACCGCAGGAATATAAAGGTCTTCGCCTGTCATCTGAATTTTTGTACCGAAATTGGAAATACTTGCACCAAGCCGTATGCCCGCGAATGGTGTTAAGTATAAAGTACCGATGTCAAAACCAATAGCGCTTGCATAATCATTATAAATGGTTTCACGGATATATTTGAAAGTTCCGCCGATTGAAAAACGATCTGTTAAATTGCGGCTGTAAGTAAGCCCAACCACAAAACTTGAAGCATTAAATGTCTCACCCGTTCCCATTGGTTGATCAGGCGTTGTTATCTCCATATCATCCGTGTGCATAATACCGATGCTCAATCCGGTTGTTCCCAACTCTGCCAATGGGATTGTCAGTCCAACAAAATCAAAATAGATTCCCGGCAACCAAAGTGTATGATCAACAAGTAAAGTATTTTCACGAATGGATGCAACGGCAGCGGGATTCCAATAAAGCGCGGAAGGATCATTTTGCATAGAAACAAAAGCGCTTCCCATTCCAATAGCTTGCGCTCCAACCGGTATCCGTAAGAATACCGCACCGGAAGTTCCAACTTTATTTATTGACTGAGCCAAAATCGGCTGTGTAAAAGCCATTGTGCAGAGAAGCAAAACTAAAACGACAGCTAAATTTTTATTCTTATTCATTTTCATCTCTGTTCAAATTTTATTTTATTATTGCGAATGTTCCGGTTTTCTGTCCAACACCGGGTGCATCAACGTGATAAACGTAAACACCGTAAGAAATTTCAAATTTTTCATCACTTAGCACATCCCAAATTTCCGTTCCGTTTTCTGCAAGCGCGTTATGATCAATTTTTTTTACCAGAGCTCCGCTCACATTAAAAATTCTGATCGTACACTGCGTTGGTAAATTTATAAAATGAATTTCGCGCGGTCCCCTTCCGCTTGAGTAAGTATTCCGAGGCTCCCATCTTTCCGCTGCAAGATATGGATTGGGCACTACTCTAATATTAGTGAGATCGTTTTTTGCTTTATCAGTTGATATGGAAGAACCTTGCATTCTAAAGGTATAAGTATCGTACGAAAGAAACGGTTTATAGAGAACAATCTTTAATGTATCCCCCGCTTGCGGACTCCTGGTTCCCTGCCTGATATTCAAAACAACCTGCCACGTAAATTGTAATTTCCCAACGCTGTTTGGTTCAAGAAAATAGATCGCGTCAGCTTGATTTGAATTTAACGGATTGATGCTAAATTTACCGTCGTTACCGTCTGCCTCACTAAAAGCAAAAGGAATTTCTTAATTCTGAGTTAGGTTAATGAGTTTAAAATTAACCGCTTTAGACGGAAATTTGATAAAACCAATTGATGTATCTTTCGATGTTCCAATTCCAACATCGCCAAAAACAAGTTGATAATCATTTGGACTTTTAAAACCATTGACCGTTAATAAAGTAACCGGGTCAAAATCGAATGAATATGGGCTCGTGCTATTCCAGCCGGTTAAATTATTATTTAGTGAAATTGTCTGCACATTGTTGAGACTTAAACGGAAGCCATCCGTTACCGGCAGCTCTGCGCCATTTGTTAAGACAGTATCTTTAGATAAAAGCGTTTGATTGTTCGTAATATTTTTTAACGAGAAAGTTTTTGTCGTGGTGAAATCTTTGTTATTTACTTTATAGGTTGTATCGGTAAAAGATATTTGATATTCATTACCGTTTTTAATTGAAGCTGGATCGACGACTTCAACTCCGATGGTACCACTGGCTCCTCCGGTTGCGTGGGTGAATGAAGTTACTTCTGGAGGTAAATATCCTGCAGCGCCGGGAGTTGGTCTAACAATTGCAACATTTATTCCGTGTGTAATTGAACCATCGGGTGAAACGCTTACTTGAATCGGGGTCTCCGCCGGCGCAATATTAGCAGCCGGATAACCAAAGTTATAAGCAGTAACAGCGTAGAAATATCTTTGTCCATTCACAACATTCGTATCAACAAAATTATGTTTCAATCCAGTATCGCTGCCAAGCCAGAACTTGACACCGTTAATATCTACTTGACTAAAACCTTCAACTCCGTCTATCAAATCAGATTGGTCGGTTGGATTTAAAAGTGTTTTCACTCCAAATCCGTCAGTGATTACTTTCGCATCGAGGAACGCGGCATCGGTTGCTCTATAAACTCTATAGCCTTCAAAATTGCGTCCGTTGCCGCCGATTTTATTTATGTATCTGTCAAATGATTTTTCCGCAAAATTATCCCAGTACAACGTAACTTTTTTATCTCCTGGAACAGCCGTAACGGTTACTTGCTGTGGTGCAGACGCAAATTGATAATCCGCTTGATACGCAAGATCAGCTTGATGCATTTTGGATGTTACACTTGCAATATCATCATCTTTTGTTTTACCACCTCCGGAGATAGCAATTGAAACAGCCATTCTTTGCCGCTGTCCCGGAAGCAATGGGAAAAATCCCGAAGAAACATAAACGTCATAATCACCAATCCCTCTGATGAGATTGATATTCCCGGGAACCATCAGCAAATCCCATAGACCTTGATCTGCCGCAGTTGAAAAGTTCAATGAACCAACAGGAATTTGTACCGCGCTTGTTACTCCTAATTGATCGGATTCTCCGACATCTGTTTTGTCAATATTCGGTTCACCGGGAAATTCTGTATTTACACCGCTTGTCGGTTTTCCATCATCTTCACCGACATCACCGGTATGTGCAACACCATCCAATCCAACGTCATCCAAAATTGGATCCCAGTCAGCATCGTTGTCGAATCCGTCATCACGGGATTCATCAATCATTGGCGCTACATTATTGTAATTCCAGGCAGCATTAGTTCCGTTCACAATAAAGCCGCGTTTAATGGTATCGCCCACCGGGAAATATAAATAGTTTATAAAACGAACAGGTTTTACTATACCGGTGTATTGATTAACGTGGTTTAAATGAATTGAAAGCCGTTCATCGATCAATCCATTTAAATTATCATCGTATCCATTTGCAACAGTATCTTCAACAAGTGTAACACCATTTACCGGGAGAACATAATCCTTTCCTAAACTTGAAACCGTTCCACCATTTGCCGGATATGTTGTAATTATTCTGTTGTAAGTGTTAGGTTGAATTAAAACAATCTTATCTCCGGGTTTGATAAATCGCGCTTGAAAATTACTTTCAACAAAGTGTGGACAAAGAGAATCAACATTGCTGCCAATCTGCGCAAGTAAATTTGGGAAGTCACCCGAATCACCATCATTGTCAATGCCATCAACACTATTGCCCGGAGTTTCAATGTATTTTACGGCTCCAACACCAACCGGATCGGTTCCGAATGCTGAACTTCCTTTTCTATCCGCGCTTGTTAGGAATGTTATCGCAGAAGTTAAATCAACATAAGGATAATTATTTGGACCAACACCGCCAACATAATCAGCAACGAACATCATGAAAGCAGTTTTATCTACGGCTTTGGTTCCATCGTTCAACACATCATGAATAAAGAAGACGATATCATTAATCAGCACTTGAGACCAAGCCATGGTACGTACATCAATAATACAACCGAGTCCACCACGATTTAGATCGGTTGTATCCGGAGTATAAGGATAGCGTTTATATCTATCATCCGAAGTAACGAAATAGAATTCTTGATCCGCATTGAAAATATTTTTACCGAAATATCCGTCCCACGAGCCTGGCCAACCGGGATCAAGCGGATCGGTTCTTTTATTCCGCCAGCCGCCTTGATAATCCTGCGGCCAAGAATTTTTATTATCGCTTCTTGCAATTTCCTGTTGTTGAGGATTTATAAAACCTTTTACCGGTTCAAAGTTCCAGGTATTGCCTCCCGGATCGCTTTTGTAAACGGGCATTTCAACAAGGTGAATAATCTTTCCGGAATTATCTTGAACTTCACCGGCAGCCCAGAATGAAATCAGCGCGATATAAATTCTTCCTGTATTTTTGGGCCACTCATAATCAAAATAATTTGCCTGACCGTTTGGATTACCGCTGTAACCGGAATTAAAAATGGTCGCACGAATATTATTCCCATCAATGTTGGAGAACCTTCTGTAATTCGGATCGCCTCTAAAATCCGATGGCGTATAATCAAGAACTTGACCACCGGCATTTGCGGTGATGAGTACTATCATTACGAACGAATAAAACTTTAATCTGATCATTCCAACACCAGTCAATTATTAAATGATATTTTAGTTCCCAAATAGATGCTTCTCGGAGTACTATAAAAATTAGGATAAACAAACCAACCAGCATCTTCATTGGTTACGGTTTTCTGTGTTAGTGTATAATCCGGTTTACCGGTATCGCCATAAACAACAACCGGATTTTTCGAGTCAAGCAAATTGAATACTTTTATAAAAAGTTGAATTCCATAAGAATCGATTGAAAAATCTTTATGGATTTGCATATCAAGATTTGCGATCAACGGTTTACGTCTGCTGTTATTGGCAAGTCCGACAATAATATTTCTACCTGAATAAGCTCCGGCAGTAACAACCGGCGTGTACGGTTGACCGGTGCTAACGGCAGAGATCAAACTTACTCCCCAATCATTGCCGCCCACATAAATATTTGTGTTTAAAGTATGAGTCTGATCCCAGTCAAGTGGTGTCAAATAACGGGTTGGCTCGGCTCCGTTTTGTTGAGAAAAAAATTCCTGGTCGGGCGATGAATTCGTTCCTTCGGCAATTTGAAAAGTGTAATCCACTCCGAATGAAAAATAATCTGCAAAACGTTTTTTAACGGAAAGAGTTACACCTCGCGCATTTGCAAAATCGCGATTGATTCTTTTTGAATAGGAAATTCCGGCAATGAAAGTTGGGATGGGCTGGCTTGAAGAAATCCAATCACGGATATCACGATAGTAAGCTGTAACATCAACTGCAATATTATCCGTGAACTGTTGCTGTAAACCAATTTCATAAATTGTTGTACGCTGCGGTTTAAGATCATTGTTTCCAAACGATCCTTGAATACCCTGCGTTGAAGTTAATTTGAATTGATCGCCGATATATAATTGACTGTAATCCGGAATTTGCTGAAAGATGCCGAATGAGAATCTGATAATTCCCTGGTCTGTGATCGGATATGCTATTCCGAACCTCGGGCTTAAACCGGTTTTAACTGTTGTCTTTTTATACCAAAAAACTTCACGTTCGGGAAGAGAAAATTTATTGGCATCTATTTGTTCATCAACACTTATCTTGCCGTCATGGTTTAAATCATGATACGTGTTTTCCAATTTGAAAGGATTAAAAATATCAGGATCGGAAGCATCAATTGGCACTTGCCCATGTGGATTAAATAAATCGAAACGGAGACCGACATTGATGATAACGCTTGAGAACTCGATCTTATCCTGCATATACGCGCTAAAGCTAAATGGATGTCTTTCAAATTTATCGTGCTGCGGTGAATCTGTTCCCGGAATAGCAGGAACAAAAGGAATTATCTGCTGACCCGTTGTACCTAGCGCCGGGATCAATGTAATATTCTCGTAAAACAATTTATCAAACTGTGCCTGCACGCCAACCTTAGCAAGATTTATCTTATCAATTTGACTTGTAATATCCCATTTGACTGTTATACTTTTTGTACTTCGATCAAAATGGTTCAGATCAGTACCGGCGGTTAAAAAGTGATATCCGGCGACAGTTGCAGAATCGGGAGAAACGTAACGGGAATCAAAAATATTATCATAGAGATGCGTGCTGTAATCATTCGCTTTGTACGCAAAGGTTAATTCCTGGAAAGTATTAGTAAATAAAACATGCGTTAGTGTTCCGAAAAAACTGTATCCGTTAGACTTTGCATTACTTGACCCATAGGGATTTAATTGATAAACGTGATTATACATTCTATCAGATTCGGTACTCCCGAAAGAATCAAGTTTCAGATGTAAACCACTGGATATTTTCCAGTCTATGGTAGCTTGCCCGCTCCATTTACTGCTGGAATTCATCGAGACAAAAGAATTGTCTCCTGGATTTGGAACGAGAACTCCATCAACTAATAATGCTCGTCCTTGCGGTTTGTATTTATTAATTCCAAAGATATAACCACCGTCAAAAAATCTTCTTGCGGAAACAAAAAAAGTTAACTTGTCTGGAATGATCGGACCGTTCAAAAATCCCTGGAAATTATAATTTGCCAATGGATTTATCGCATTGATGTGTTGAAAAATATCAGTGTGGTTACTTACATAATCACCACTCCACAATTCGAGATTACCGCTTAAACGCTGCCCACCTGATTTTGTTATAATGTTAACAACACCACTCATCGCATTGCCGTATTCAGCATTAAAGGTTCCGCTAATAACTTTCAGTTCCTGAATTGATTCGGTTTCGACAGACAACGCTTGTGTACGGTTAAAATCATCGGTGATACTAACACCGTTAACTAAATACGATATCTCACTTGATCTTCCTCCGCGGATATGAATACCGCCATCGGAGCCTTTACTTACGCCTGCCTGCTGTGTAATCAATTGAGTGATATTCTGCAACGGTAATTCTTTAATTTGATCGGCGGTTATTCTTGCTTCTGTTGATGTCATGTCTTTAACCACAAGCGGAGCCTTTGCAGTGACAACGACTTCTTGTCCCAAATTAACATCTGCTTGAGTGATCTGAAAATCAAGTTTGGTTGTTAATCCTGCATTGACACGGACGTTCCTGGTAACTGTGTTTGAATACCCAATACATTTTGCCAAAACATTGTACGTCTTCGGTTGTACGTTCACAATAATATACTCACCATTCGTATCGGTTGCTGCTCCTTGACCGGTACCTTCGATAAGAATATTCACACCAATTAAGGATTCACCTGTTTTCTCATCGGTCACTTTCCCGGCTATTTTCCCGGAATTTTGTGGATGGGCAAAACCTACTATGAGAATAAAAATAGAAACAATAATCCGAATTTCTTTTTTCATCGGTTGACAACTTTTGTTATTAAATTTATTGCATTTAATTTTTCAGAAAACACTTGAACATGAATCTCTTTTTTAAGCGAAGTGACATAGTCTTGTCTGAGTTTATACCAGTTCAATGTTGTTAGCGTTTGTTCGATATCTTTACTTACTTCAGACAAATTTCGCATAACGGGACGTTTGACATCAGTACATTTTAGAAAAAGATATTTTCCGTCATCGCTAAGTGGTCCAGTCCACTGCCCAGGATTCAATTCAAAAACTTTATCACCGAAATTTCCCAATTCACTTTTTCGAAAGAAGCCCATATCACCCTTATTTTGTGCAGTGATTGTCTGTATCGATAATTCTCCGGTAATTTTTTCAAAGGAAATACCGTTGTTTAATAAACGGGATACAGAATCGGCAAGCGTAGCATTATCTACAAGTATAGAGCTTAATCTGATCTCCGCTTCTTTTGTAAAGCGATCAGCATTTTGTTTATAATAAGTTTTAATTGAATCCGGTGATATTTTTATCTTCCCGCGTAATTCCTTTTCAACTTGTTGCATTAGAAAAGTATTAAAGTTGAATTCGACATTATTCTTAAACGTTTGTGAGTTGTCCAAATTCGCTTCAAGCGCTTTTTTAATTGTATTTTTTCTGATGATCAATCCTGAAATAAAATCTTCCAAATCATTCTCAGAATGAATCCATTGTCTTTGTTCTTCAGTAGTAATTTGCATTTCAGAAATAAGTTTTGTCAGATCCCAATTCTCCATTTTGGATTTAACGACAACACTGTTTTTATTCCGATGATAAAATGAAGTAGAACTTTCCCAAAGATTTTTGTCAGATACATTTCCGAGAGATTCATACAACTTTTTCAACATCGAATTGTCAAACTTTATTTCAAGTTGTTTTTTCTGATCAACCGTATAACGTTTCGCGGCGTCTTCATACGCGCGTTTGGAAACGAATGCTTTAATGCGGTCGTGCGCTTTCAGATATACACTTTCAATTACAAACGGATTTTGTTTTATATCTTCTACTTGGACGATGCTATAACCGGTTACTGTTTTTACCGGCAGCGAAATCTCACCAACCTTCATTGAATAGGCAGCATTCTCTAATGCCGGATCCATATCATCAACAGAGATATAACCAAGATCGCCGCCGTTGTCTCTCAACTTTTCATCGTGAAAAACTTCTTTTGCAAGTTCTTCAAACTTTTCACCTTTCTTAAGTTGAGCATATAGTTTGTCGGCTTCTTCTTTTGATTGAGCATAAAGATGTCTTACTTTTATTTCCGTATTCATCTTTATGTACATGTTCTTTATGTCCTGCTCAGTCACATTCACGGATGATTCAATAAAATTTTTTGAAAAAGCATTGAGCAGTTCTTGAGTAGAAATTCTTTCGTATTCGGATAATGCAACTTTTAATTTATCCAACCCTTTGTTTTTTGCGTCAACAATTAAAACTTCGTCATCAATAAGATTTTGCAAGTATTTTATGCGTGTATCACCGTTATCTGTCAAACCAATGCTCAGCAGTTTTTCTTTGTAATATTTTTGGAATTCATTAATCGTAATTACCTTTTTGCCAATAACGGCAAGTGTATCGGAATAATCATTGCTTTTTTCTTGCGGATGAACAAACGGAAACAAAAACAGAATGGAAAGCAGAATCTGCTTCATCTTCATCCAACGGAACCGAATTATGTTTTGATTATCAAACATCCGCCGTTCTCCTGTTGAGCGTTTTATAATGAACCGTTGGCAATTCTCTCAATACTTTTGCGCTTACTTCCGGTGTAATATCCCTTTGCGGTTCGGCAAGCATTTCGTAACCGACCATATATTTTTTTATACTTGCCGATCTTAGAAGCGGAGGAAAGAAGTGCATGTGGAAATGCCATTCTTTGTGTGGCTTTTCATCTGTTGGCGCTTGATGAATACCTGAAGAATACGGGAAAGATATTTTAAAAAGATTATCATACTTTACCGTTATAATTTTAATCGCGTTAGCGAAAGTTTCTATTTCTGAAGTTTTGAATTCAAGTAGTGATGCATATTTCTTTTTA
>JALNWB010000024.1 GCA_023231105.1 Ignavibacteriaceae bacterium
CATAATCACACGCACTACAGCTTGCAAGACGGAGCTTGTACGGTTGATAGTTTACTAAACGCGGCGAAGAAATTCGGTATGCACGCAGTAGCTTTAACCGATCATGGTGTATTGTATGGCATCCCGGAATTTTACCGCAAAGCGAAAAAAGTCGGAATCAAACCGATTATCGGAATGGAAGCGTATGTTGTTGTTGATAGTTCGCGGTTTGAGAGAAAGCAGATTGATGAATCAACCGGCAAGAAGAAAAAACCGTATAACCATCTTATTCTTCTCGCAAAAAATATGACGGGTTATAAAAATTTGGTAAAACTTTCTTCACTCGGTTTTTCGGAAGGATTTTATTACCGTCCCCGCATTGACATGGAATTGTTGGAAAAATATCATGAAGGATTGATTTGTACTTCCGCCTGTGTTGGCGGAGTTGTAGCTTCATCACTTGCAAATAACGATTATAAAAAAGCGAAAGAAGTAGCAATAAAATTTAAAGAGATGTTCGGTGATGATTTTTATCTCGAAGTTCAAGATCATAATATTGATAAAGAACTTATAGTGCTTGAACAGATGCCGAAACTTGCAAAAGAATTATCGATTAAATTAGTTGCAACAAACGACTGCCACTACATTAACAAAGAAGATTCCATCGCGCATAATATTTTGTTAATGCTTTCGGATAAATCCGGTACTGCTGATTATAAAAATCTTCGCTACGGAACTGATCAAATATATTTCAAATCTCAGGAAGAAATGAAAGACCTTTTCAAACATCTTCCCAAGGCAATTGAAAACACACTTGAAATAGAAGAGAAAACAAATCTTATTTTCGACTACGATCAACAACATTTCCCGGTCTTTCCAATTCCGGATGATTCGCCGGCAAAAAATCTAGATGAGTATCTTGAATTACTTGCGTTTGAAGGATTGCAAAATCGCTTTAAAGAAATTACTCCTGAAATTAAAGAGCGGTTTAATTATGAAGTTTCAGTAATCAAAACAATGGGTTTCCCCGGTTACTTTTTGGTTGTGCAAGATTTTATCAACGCGGCAAAAAGAAATAATATTCCCGTTGGACCCGGCAGGGGAAGCGCCGCCGGGAGTCTGGTTGCATACGCACTTGGTATTACCAATATTGATCCGTTGAAATATGATTTGCTGTTCGAAAGATTTTTAAATCCTGAGCGAAACTCAATGCCCGATATTGACGTTGATCTTGCAGATGATCAGCGGGGTGATGTTATCGACTATGTGAAAAAACAATACGGCGCAGAATGCGTTAGTCAAATTATTACTTTCAATCGTCTTTCTTCTAAAGCGGTATTAAAAGATGTAGCGCGGGTCCTGGGCATTCCCATCGCAACGATTAACGGCATTACTAAACTTATTCCAAGTAAATTTGGAAAAGTTTATACGATTGAACAATCCTTGAATGAAGTTCCGGAATTAAGATGGGTGAAAGAATCCAAAGAAGAATCAATTCAAAATTTAGTGAAGTACGCAAAAGTTTTGGAGGGAATGAACCGTAACGCTTCCAAGCATGCGTCGGGAGTTGTTATTGCACCCGGCGCAGTAAGTGATTTTGTTCCGCTTTCATCTTACAACGCGCAAGAGGAATTGGTAACACAATTCAACATGAAAGAGCTTGAAGATAACGGTCTGCTTAAAATGGATTTTCTTGGACTTCGAACACTGACCATCATAAAAGATACACTTAAGCTGATTAAAAAAAATCACAACATTGAATTGAATATTGATGATATTCCGCTTGATGATGAACCGACGTATCAACTATTTTCCAAAGGACAAACGACCGGCGTTTTTCAATTTGAATCTCCGCCGATGCGCGAATATTTGAAAAAGCTGAAACCCCGTTCCATTTTAGATTTAACGGCAATGAATGCTCTTTACCGTCCGGGTCCAATGGAATTTATTGATGATTTCATCGATAGGAAATACGGTAGAAAAAAAATTGAGTACAAGCATCCAATTCTCGAATCAATTTTAAAAGAAACAAACGGAATTATTGTTTACCAGGAACAGGTGATGCAGCTTGCAAACAAAGTTGCCGGGATGAGTCTTGCCCAAGCCGATATTCTTCGACGTGCAATGGGGAAAAAAGATTTAGCTGCAATGAAACAGCAGAAAGCAGTCTTTGTTGAAGGGGCAAAGAAAAATAACGTTAGTGAAAAAATTGCCACTGAAATTTTTGACGACATTGATAAGTTTGCTAATTACGGCTTCAATAAAAGTCATGCTGTTGCCTATTCGGTTGTTGCGTATCAAACGGCATATTTAAAAGTTCATTACACCCCGGAATTTCTTGCAGCAAACTTAACCCATGAATTTGGTGACAAAAATAAAGTTGCCAGCTTTTTAGAAGATTGCCGGAAACTAAAAATTGATGTGCTTCCGCCGGATATTAACAAACCTTCCAAATTTTTTAACGTGGAAAAAGGAAAAATCCGTTTCGGATTTTCCGCCATTAAAAATGTAGGTGTAAGTGCGGTTGAATCAATTATAAAATCTAAAGAAAAACTCGGAAGAAATTTTAAATCGCTTTTCGATTTCTGCATGGTGAACGATTCCCGTATTGTAAATAAAAGAGTATTGGAAGGATTAATTCTTGTCGGCGCTTTCGATATATTGAATAAAAACCGCGCTCAACTTTTTGCCGCAGTAGAAACGACCCTTGCCTACACGTCAAAAGCTGCATCATTAAAAACAAAAAGTTTCAATAGTCTTTTCAGTACCGACGAAGACGACCACAATATTCCGGAACCGGAACTGCCGAATGTTGAAGATTGGAGCGAGAATGAAAAACTCGCCCGCGAACGGGAAGTCATCGGATTTTATGTTACAGGTCATCCGCTAAGAAAATATGAAGTTGAGTATTATTCCTTTTCAACTATAAGATTGGGAGAGACCGAAGAAATTGGAAAAATCAATAACATAAAAGCATGCGGCGTGATAACCGAGCTTACAACAAAAATTGATAAGCGCGGCGGCACTATGGCATTCTTCACTCTTGATGATTTTACCGGTTCGTGTGAATGCCTGATGTTTTCTTCTACTTATGAAAAGTATGGGAAGTTTCTTAAACCGGAAGCTGCGGTGCTTTTAATCGGAAGACCGGAAAGCAGCGGCGACGCTATCAAACTTCATATTGAAGAAGTTATTCCAATGGAAGAGACGCGCGAAAAATTAACCAAGCATGTAAAAATTGTTGTTGAAGAAAATGGAAATACGGAAGTTAAATTAGAAGAACTAAAAAATATTTTACCGAAACATCCCGGTAAAGTTCAAGTATTATTGGAGATCAATTCACCTGTGTATGGAATTAAGATGTTCAGACTATCGTCTCAAATAAAAATAACTGAAAAATTTATAAAGGAAATTCACAAGTTATTTGGGGAAGAATCGTTGTATTTTCTTCCCAGCCTAACGGCAAGGCAGGCGAAATAAAGAAGGTTCCATGTTGCTATCTATTTTTTATTTTTTCTTATATTTGAACCGTAAGATAGACCAAACACAAAATTAAAAGAGAGCTAAATGAGTAAAGTAAATAACGAAAGCTATTGGGCTGTAATTTTAGGATCATCGTCCGGATTTGGTGAAGCTGCCGCGCTGCAATTAGCTAAAGATGGTTACAATATTATCGGGGTTCATCTTGATAGACAAGCAACCATGCCGAATGTTGAACGGATAATCGAACAAATAAAATCATGCAACGTTGATCAGGTTTTTTATAATGTAAACGCCGCCGATGAAGAAAAACGAAAAGAAATAATCGATGACCTTTTAAAACGTACCGGTGGAAAACCGCAGGTAAAAGTAGTGATGCACTCACTGGCTTTTGGTACATTAAAACCATTTGTTCCCAAAGAAGGCGAACAACAAATTTCTAAAGCACAAATCGAAATGACGATAGACGTAATGGCGAATTCATTAGTTTATTGGGTGCAGGATTTAGTAAGCAACGGATTGCTAATTAAGAAAGCAAGAATTTTTGCAATGACAAGTTCCGGCGGACATTCGGCAATTCCGTATTACGGTGCAGTTTCTGCGGCAAAAGCTGCATTAGAATCTCACTGCCGCCAGCTTGCTGTTGAACTTGGACCGATGGAAGTGGCGGTGAACGCTATCATGGCGGGTGTAACCGATACACCGGCGTTAAGAAAAATTCCCGGCAATATTCCGATGATAGAAGTTGCGCGAAGAAAAAATCCCCGCGGAAAATTAACAACACCTGGTCAAGTTGCAAAAATTATTGCACTGTTTTGCCAGGACGGCGG
Source organism: Ignavibacteriaceae bacterium (assembly GCA_023231105.1). GTDB lineage: Bacteria > Bacteroidota > Ignavibacteria > Ignavibacteriales > Ignavibacteriaceae > UBA1563. Next base: position 4,290 of record JALNWB010000024.1, read on the forward strand.
CGAATGGATCTCCGGCGGAATTATTAATGCAGACGGCGGTGAAGACAGCGTAAGTTTTGTCGGTCAAGGTGAACCGGAAAATGATTCTTTAAAAAATTATTCAAATTAAAAAAATAAAGGAAAAGTATGAAACCATTAGAAATTACGGACAACAATTTTTCAACAGAAGTTCTTCAATCTGATAAACCGGTGCTCGTTGATTTTTGGGCTACCTGGTGCGGACCATGCAGAATGATAGCTCCGATTGTGGAAGAACTTGCCACGGAATATGACGGGAAATATAAAATCGGTAAAATGGATGTTGATAATAATCCGCAAACTGCAACTCAATTTGGAATTAGAAGTATTCCAACACTTTTAATTTTCAAAGGCGGAAAAGTTGTTGATACAATTATCGGAGCTGTTCCCAAAGGACAGTTCATACAAAAACTTAATGCAAATCTTTAACACACAAAATTAAATTGAGAGAATGAAAAAAATACTCATTACAGATTCCGTTGATAAAAAAAGCGTTGCTGTTTTAACCGCAGCAGGCTTTGATGTTACGTATCAACCCGGAATGCCAAAAGAAGAAATAAAAAATGTTATAAAAGATTATCAAGGATTGATCGTTAGAAGCGATACAAAAGTTACCGCCGATATAATCGCCTTAATGGATAAAATGGAAGTGATTGGAAGAGCAGGAACCGGCGTTGATAATATTGATTCCGAAGCTGCTACACGTAAAGGCGTTATTGTAATGAATACACCCGGTGGAAATACAATTTCAACCGCCGAACATGCAATCTCTTTGCTTCTTTCGATGTGCAGAAATATTCCCCAGGCGACCGCTTCATTAAAAGCAGGGAAGTGGGAAAGAAAAAAATTTCAAGGCTCTGAAGTTTACGGAAAAACATTAGGTGTTATCGGCTTGGGAAAAATCGGACGCGAGGTTGCAATACGAATGAAAGCCTTTGGAATGAATGCTATCGGGTATGATCCAATTCTAGCTGAAGAAACCGCTGCAAAGATCGGCGTAAAATTAGTTGATCTTGAAACACTCTTTTCATTATCAGATATTATTACCGTTCACGTACCGCTTGATGAAAAGACACAAAATTTAATTTGCAAAGAAACTCTTGCGAAATGTAAAGACGGAGTGAAAGTTGTTAATTGTGCACGCGGAGGAATTATCAATGAAGATGATTTGGTTGAAGCGTTAAACTCCGGAAAAGTTTCAGGAGCCGCGTTTGATGTGTATGTTACCGAACCACCTGATTTCAATCATCCTTTGATTCAACATCCAAAAGTTGTAACAACACCGCATCTCGGCGCATCAACCGGGGAAGCTCAGGAAAAAGTTGCTATTCAAATTGCAGAACAAATTGTAGAATATTTTACAAACAAAGTTCTGCGCGGGGCAGTTAACGCTGCTGCTTTAGAATCGTTTGGAAATCCTGACTTAGCACCGTATGTTCGATTAGCGGAAAATATCGGTTCGCTCCATGCACAAATTTTGCAAAGTAAGTTAAAGAAAATTAAAATTACTTTTTACGGTACATTGTTAAGCGAATCGCACAAGTTGATTTCATCCGCTGTTACCAAGGGTTTTCTCTCTAAACTTTCTTCCGACCCGATAAATTTAATTAACGCTCCGTTCCTTGCGCAGGAAATGGGAATTATTATTGATGAAGTTTATGCAGGTGCAAATTCAGATTACACAAACCTGCTTGCAGTTGAATGTTCATCAACATCAGAAAAAAAATATTTAGCAGGAACGGTTTTCGGCAATAATGAAATACGCATTGTTGATATTGATAAATTTCATCTTGAGCTTAAACCCGAAGGAACGATGCTCTTTTACACCAATATTGATAAGCCTGGAATGTTAGCACAGGTGGGAAAAATATTGGCGGAAAATAAAATTAACATCGCAGGATTATCGTTAGGAAGATTTGGAATTGGCAAAGAAGCTATCACTGTTGTAAATGTAGATTCTATAATAGAGAAAGAAGTTTTACAAAAAATTTCTTCTGTTGTTGGCATAAACAACGTTTATACGGTAAAAATTTAGTACGAACGGAAAAAAGAACTTGACATTTTCTTGAAAAATGCTTATTTCTGTTTTAAGAAATTAATTTGTTCCAAGAGGAATTTATTGTTTCGCAGTTTTTTCTTATTTATTTCTATTTATTCATCAATACTAAGGAGATCGTTATGACTAAAAAACTTTCTTTGTTTCTTTTCTTAGTGCTTTTTACACAAGTGTTTGTTCTGGCCCAACAAAAAATGATTTTGAGACCTGACAACACTCTTGAAAAAGTTACTAATTATTTTGACGGACGTGAAAACATCATGGTTCAACAAAATAAACACGGAGTTCAAAACCCTGCAATTAAAACACATACATTATCAAAGAGCGTTAATGGTACAATTGATACGCTGTTTATTGATGTCACATGGGGTTCTAATTTTGGCGCCTTCGGGCAGGATTGGTTAATGCAATGGTACCAGGCACCTGCAGATTTAATTATTAAGCAAGTTGGTTTTGCTTGTTATGATCCTTCATATCCTTCTGTTGAAATTAAAATTGTAAAAGTACTTTGGACAAAAGCTCAATTATTAGCAGCGGGTGAAAAACAATATGGTTACTATCAAGCTACCGGGAACGGATTTAACAATATTACTGCTTTCCCAACTAACCCGGACGCTACCGGAGGATGGACCGCTGTTCAAGCAGGAGCCACCTCTCCTTTTGATGTAACTGATATTTGGAGTGATGGTGGTACCGGTGCTCCAGCTACAGGGACTAAACAGGCAACTGCTTATACCTATGAATGGGTTCCGATGAACCTAATCGCTGAACCTACGATTCTTAAGGGAGAAATTTTTGGAATCGCGCTTAAAAATACGAATCCGAATTTTACAAGTTCTGCCGCTGCAGATCGTTTTGGAGTTTGGGGTGGAGCAACTACAGTTACAAATGGTTGGAAATTCTATGTTAACGGCAACACTAATGTAGACCCAGATGGTGGTCCTGAAACAGCCGGATGGTGGCCAAGAAAATTTGCTTGGGATTTTGTTGCAGAGGTTGAAATTACCGGTGATCTTCCGCCAGAGATAGCTTCATATACCAAATTATCTACGACTCTTTCTACGGGCCCACAAACCGTTTCCGCTACTATTACAGATATTAATCCAGGTGGTGGTGCTGCTGGTGTTCAATCAGCAGTTCTTAAATACTCCATTGATAAAGGTGTTACTTATAGTGATATAGCTATGTCTGGTGCGGGTGATGTTTATACAGCCGATATTCCCGGGCAAGCAAAAGGGACTACAATAATGTATCAAATAGTTGCCACCGATGTAAATGGAAATTCTTCCGAAACGGCAGTGGTAACTTATCTTATTTTCAACTCTCTTAATCCTACGTTAGTGGTTTTCAATGGTTATTCAGCTATTAGCGGTTATCCACCATCTTATTATTTTGGATATAACGGTGCGACCGCGAATGCATCTGAAATTATAACCTTCCCAAGAGATAGATGGGCGTATGGAGCATTGACAAAAGAATTAGTTGATAACTATACAAACATTTTTGAGATTACAACATCCGGCCCTAAAAACATCAATAGTGATGTAATTAAAGAATGGTTAGCGGCTTCTCCCACTCATAACTATCTTTTAGCCGGAGATGAATGGCTTGGTACTCAGACTAATTGGACTAACAAAACTTATGTACCGGGTGATTTCCAGTATGATGTTTTAGGTGTTGAGAAAGATTATAATGATGTTAGCTATGCTGCAACCGGTGATGAGAAAAAAGCTTCGTTAGCTGCTGGTGTTGCGGGAACAACGCTTGGTGATTCACTTCACTTAAAAGTAGTAGCTTTAAACGAAGATTCTTTACTAATCAATCCTACTTATGAATTGGGTGCTGCTTACTCAAATTGGTTGGACGGATTTGATCCCGTTTCGGGAACCGTAGTTGATGTTACAGCAGTAGGCAAAGACGGGGCTACATATAATGTAGGAGCGCATAGAACTCTAGCTGCCGGAAATAAAGTTGCTTTCTTAGCTTTCGACCCCTTGTCATTAGACAGTCCTGGGGATAGTTATTTCTGGTATGGTTTTGATAGAGTATCTCCATTAGTTCAAGTGGGAAATTGGTTTGGTATATGGACTGCTGCTGCACCAACTGTAGAATTCCGCGCAAACATGAGTGTTCAATTGAAAAAAGGAACATTCTCGACAGGCGATAAAGTCTTCGTCCGCGGTGATTTTAACGGATGGGGCGGAACAGATTATGAATTGACAGATGTTGACGGCGACTCTGTTTATTCTGCTGTATTCAGCAACTTTACCTTAGGACAAAAAATTATATTTAAATACACCAATAACCACGGTGGTGCAGATGTTTGGGAAAGTACCGGTAACAGAGAAATAAATGTTGTCGGTGGACCAAACGTTTATACTGCTTGTTGGGAAGATGTATGTATTTACGTTCCTTCCAAAACAATTCAAGTTGCGTTCTCAGTAAATATGGAACTTGAAAGATTATCTGGCTTATTCAAACCAGCCAGTGATACCGTTTCGGTTCGCGGGTCGTTTAATGGCTGGGGCCAAACAGTAATGACGGCTTCACCGACAAACGTAGACATCTACGAAGTTGTTACGCCGGTTATTGCTGCAGTAGGAGAAAAAGTTAATTTCAAATTCTTCTATACTCCCGGAACCTGGGAAGTAAATCAATTAACAGATCCAACCCAAGACAATAGATATTTCGTTGTATCACAGGCAGATTTTGACGCAGCCTCCTTGTCCTATGAAGGAAGCTTTAATAACGGATCATTAGAGACGGTATTAAATCAACCTGCAAATATTAAATTTACTTGTAACACGAATGGAGCGTCAATTATTAACGCACCACAAGGTACAGAATTTAAGACTGTCCATATGGCAGGCGGAAATTCACCACTCGCATGGCCAGGTGGCGGATGGCCGGATGCTGATATCACATTAGTTAAACAACTTTATGATGACGGAACTAACGGAGACGCAGTATCTGGAGATAAGATCTTTACAACCATACTAACATTCCCACAGTATGCAACGTTAAATGTAGTTTACAAATATGGAGCAAACTGGGGCTTGCCAACCAATGGCGGCGCAAATGATAATGAAGCCGGAGTTGGTTCAGACAAGACATTAAAAATGGGTAGATATACAGCAAATGCAACTGTTGTGGATACTTTTGGTATCGTTCATACAACGGATGTAACTAAAGTTGAAAAACTTGGAAACACAATTCCCACAGTTTATATGTTGGAACAGAATTATCCAAATCCATTTAACCCTGAGACCTCAATCCGTTTCAGTGTCCCGCAAGAAAGCTTCGTCACGGTAAAAGTATTTAATACTTTGGGTGAAGAAGTGATGACCTTAGTAAACGAAGAAAAAAGTGCCGGAGTGTATAATGTATCGTTCCAAGCGAACAGTTTAACCAGCGGTATTTATTTCTATACGATTAAAGCAAATGATTTCACTTCAACCAAGAAAATGATCTTGATGAAGTAATCCATTGCTCTGTCCTTAATAAAGAAGGTTGCCCTGAATAAGGGCAACCCTTCTTTTTTTTATGAATGAATTCGTTACTTCCTCAAAACAATAAATGTTTACAAGAGGAAATCTTAAAATTAAATAAAAACTATGAGGTCACTAATGTGGAGTAAATTTTTTAGGATTCCCGTGTTACTTCTCTTCTTAGCAATCACCTTTTATGGCTGCGTTGAAGAACCTACGATAGATCCTGTAAAAAGGCCCTACACACTATTACGTGTTGCAAATTTTTCTTATAATGTCGATACATTAATAGTATCAATAGACCCAGGGGAAGTCAACGCCAAAGTGTTTACCCTTTACAAAAATCAATTACCAACCCAATATTTTGAGATTGAATCAGGGAAGAGAAATTTTTTAGTTAAAAATCCTGTGGGGGATACGCTGTATAATGAAAAAATTAGTATCGGATCATATGAGGAACTTTCACTTTCTTTTACGGGCTATTCAAAGCCGCATGACGATTTACTAAATACTTTTAGCTATTCTCAGTACACAAACGGAGCCGTCTATCTCTATGAAGGCATGGGGAAAGACACGACACTTATCCAGTGTGCAAATTTTGCGCCGGATACGCCGTCTGATAGTTCAATAAAATATCGTGTCTTAATTACTGATAGCATATCTAAAAAGGTTGTAAAAGAAGTTACCGAATTAGCGTATAATTCTTTTACTGGGTCTGCTCTACCCGGTAATAAAACCTACAAAATAAGTTATGCAAAACTTTTAAATGCTGTAACTGGTTCCTATTTAATCTATGGAGATACAACATATACGTTTGATACAGGATTTCAATACTTTGTTTATGGTATTGGTAATCCTAAAAAACCGAGTTTTGTTATTGAAAAAATTACCCCCTTACCAATAAGGTCTAAATAATAAAGGAGATGAAAAGATGCGTAAATTATTTTTTATCATAGCAGGCTTGCTCTTCTCCGCAGGACTTTATGCCCAGACCGGAAAAATTTCAGGAAAGGTTACTGATCTTGAAACCGGAGAACCATTAATTGGTGCAAGCGTTATGGTTCAAGGTACGAACTTAGGTGCTGCTACAAATCTTAATGGGGAATATATTATCCTTAATGTATCTCCCGGGAAATATGGAGTTGTTGCAAAATATGTTGGTTACAGGCAGGTAGAAACTACCAATCTTAATGTATCTGTAAACCTTACAACCGAAGTTAATTTTAAACTTCCTTCGGAAGCTTTTAAACAGGAAGAAGTTATTGTTGTTGCCGAAAGGCCATTAGTTAACAAAAACGTTACAAATGCAACAAGTGTTGTTCGTACCGAAGATATCAAGAATCTACCTATCCGTGGTGTAAACGCTGTTGTAGCCAACCAAACCGGAGTAGTTGAAAAAGGTGGTAACTTGTATATTCGAGGAAGTCGAAGTGATGCAGTTGCTTTTTATATTGACGGTGTCTTGGTAAACAATCCTGTCTTCGGTGGTTCACGAGCTTCAACAATAACTAACGCGATTGAAGAAATTCAAGTGCAAGCCGGTGGTTATTCTGCGGAATATGGTGGCGCTAATGGTGGCATTGTTAGTACACAAACCAAAGCCGGTTCGGAAAAATATAGCATTACTACCGAAATTATTACCGATGCTTTTATACAACCCGGGAAAAAATATCTCGGCGGTTTTAATTATGGCTACTCAGAGTATGTTATTACCATGGGGGGTCCAATTATTCCAAATTATAAAAACATCAGGTTTTTCTTCGCCGGCAATAATGTATTTCAAAAAAATCCTGCACAATTCAACAGAGGATATGATTTTAAAGGATTGTTCGATCCAGTTTCGCCAACGGACACTTTTGACATTATTTATCCTGAAGGTGAACGTTTAAATCAAGCTGCTAATACCTATCAAGGGCAGGGAAATATCACATGGGATATGGGTGCCTTTAGCTTAAGGTTAAATGGAAATTATATCTATAATACAAATCGTGGGGGAGTTGGCTGGACTGGTATTAATAGTCAGAACAGTGCGGCTCTGAATGAAAACAGAACAGTTTCATCAAGTTTTAAAATTACTCATGTAATTAGTTCAAGTGCATTTTATGATGTCATAGTTAATTATTTTGGCGATTTTTATGTTCAGATGGATGACATCTTCAAACATAATATCACTATGTACGGCGATTCTGTTGCTAACGCAGCTTATGGGAGAACAATGCTCGGAGACGGACAGTTATTGACCGGTTATCAAGCTTACGGTTTGGGATGGGCAAAGTATAATGTCCCCAATACAACCTATCGTAAACAAAAAACGGAATCGTTCGGCGGTAAGTTTAACTTCCTTTATCAGTTAGGAAAACATCACGAATTAAAAGCTGGTGCTGAAATAACCTTATACACTTTACGTCGCTATTCAATTAGTGCTAGACCAATTGCACAGAACGTGAAATCGGTAGCAGATGGCGATATTCGGTTAATTTATAACCGTTTAGACAATTATGGTTATGATGTATATGGCAACAACTTGAATGACGGTCCTGAAGGTCCAAAAAAACCTATCTTTGCCGCTGGTTATATCCAGGACAAAATGGAATTTTCTGATTTAGTCTTGAATGTCGGTTTCCGATATGATTACATCAATACTGATTCAAGGGAATTTCTTGATCCTAATAATGTTAAATTTGATGATAATGGAATAATTGATCCTAAATATATGAAGGATGTAACCCCTACTGTTCAAATTAGTCCTCGTTTTGGTTTTTCTTTCCCTGTAACTGACAAAACAGTTTTCCATGCTCAATATGGAAAATTTATTCAACAGTCTCAGTTAAGTAATATTTATCAAGGCTTCAACAGAAGTTCAGATATAATTAAAGGGGGTTATGCGGAACTTAATCCTGTTGGATATGGGATAAAACCGGAAAGAACTACTCAATATGATATTGGTTTCAAACAACAGTTAGGTGATAATTTCGCATTTGATATCACCGGATTCTACAAAGACATCAAAGACCAGGTTCAATTGAGAACAATCTTTGCAGAAGCTACCGCACAACATTCAAAATATTATGCTTTATTAAATGGCGATTTCTCAACAGTAAAAGGAATAGAATTTAAACTGGATTTAAGACGAACTCAGAGAATATTCGCTTCCTTTGATTACACGTATTCAGACGCTCAAGGTACCGGATCAACTCCAACTGAAGCGGGAAGAGGTGTTTGGCAGTCCCCCACAGCAGAACCATTTTTGCCAATGCAGATTGCTCCTCTAACATTTAATCAGGCTCATCGCGGATCTTTTAATTTCGATTATCGATTTGAACAAAATGATGGCCCTGAATTGTTCGGCATGAAATTCTTAGAGCAAGCCGGTGCGAATTTGCTCTTTACATTTAGTAGTGGATTTAACTATACACAAATCACCGGTTATGTTAATGCTACCATTCCTGACGAACCATTAAATACTTCTACTACTCCCTGGACGTATCAATTAGACGCGAGGTTTGATAAATCATTTCAGGTTGCCGGTTTGAACTTGAATATATACGTCTGGGTTGTGAACCTCCTAAATACTAAGAATGTAATCGGTGTATTTGGACAGAGTGGAGATGCGTATGATGATGGATATCTCGCGACGGAAGAAGGGAAAAATTCATTAGCAAATTTAAAACATAATTATGGACAACAAGCTGCTGATTTATATAAACAATTGTACTTAGCCAGCATCTATGATTCAGGAAATTTTGGAACTCCAAGACAAATTAGATTAGGACTACGTCTTGACTACTAAACCTAATTTGATGATAACCATAAAGGAGAATTTTATGAGTAATAAAAAATATGTTCACTTTTTGACATTCATTATTATCTGTGGTTTTATTTCTTTTGGATTTACCACCGGAGAAAAAAATAATGATGGTAAAAAACAACTAAGTAAAACAAATACAAACGATGACCATAAATATATTGCCATCAACCAAATCTTTATGTGGGTGAGCAATAATGGTGATGGTTCACATGATCCCCGTACTGATCAAGGAGGATTTTATTGGCCCGGTGGTGTAAACGCCACGATTTCTGCTATCTTTCAAGATGGATTATTATGGGGCGCAAAAGTTGGACGAGAAACCCGTGTAAATGGTTCTGCTTATAGACATGGACTCCAAGCAGGTAAAATTTTACCGAATGGTGAAGCAACAAATCCTAATGATGGCAAGTATAGAGTTTATAAGATCAGGAAAGGTTGGGAAGGGCTTCCTCCCGGACCAACGCGAGATGCTTATGAAAAGGATTTTAATGAATGGCCAGTGGATGATGGTGCGCCTTATGTATTGGACAAAGACGGAAACAAAGTTCCTGAATTTGTTGGTGATGAAGTGCTTTGGTGCGTTAGTAATGATTTGGACCAAACACGTTCTACTTATACTTATGGAACTTTACCAATGGGATTGGAACAACAAATGACCGTGTTTGGTTTTAACAGAACCGGTGATTTAGGTGACATGGTTTTTAAAAAATATACTGTTATTAATAAAGGTAATCTGACTTTAAGAGATGTCGTTCTAACCTATTGGTCTGATACCGATTTGGGTGAGGCTGGTGATGATTATACCGGATGTGATACGATACTTAAATTAGGTTATACTTATAATGGTGATAATAATGATGAAGACAAATACGGTGTAGCCCCTCCAGCGATCGGGTATGTCTTCTTTCAAGGACCAATTATTGAAGGTGAAGCTACAGACAGTGCAAAATTTTTAACAAAATGGCGACATGGATACAAAAATTTACCGATGACCGGTTTTACCTTCTTTATTAATGCGGATCCTACCGGACAATTCCTTGATCCTGATCAGGGTGTAGCCGCCGGTTCAATTCAGTTCTATAATTATATGACTGGTAAAAGTAAGACAGGTGTTCAATTTGTTGATCCACACACCAATGTTGCTACAAATGTTATTTTAGCTGGAGACCCGGTTGCGGGAACAGGATGGTACGAAGGTCCGGTTGGTTGGCCTGGTGGAAACCATGACCCGGGTGATCGGCGACATTTAATGAGTTCCGGACCTTTCACAATGGCTCCCGGGGATACTCAGGAAGTTGTTGTTGGTATTGTCATTGCTCGTGGATCAAGTAATTTAAATAGCATTACCGAGCTTAAGAAAAAAACAAGAACGGCTCAAATTGCGTATGATAATGATTTTAATTTAACGCCGGCTCCAGATCCTCCGAAAGTGAGAACGTTTGCGGATGATAAACATATAACCCTATACTGGGAACCAAACTCGGAGAGTTATGATGCGATTGATAAATTAATTCTTAATAAAGGAAAATCTGACACTACATATAATTTTGAAGGGTATCGAATTTGGCAGTTCTCAGATCTTTCAGGGTCGAATCCGACCTTATTGGATATAGTTGACATAAAAGATAGTATTACCAAAATAACTCAGTCCGGTGAAATAAATGGTACTAAAGTAGAACAAATTGTTTTTGATCTGCCGAATGCCGGACTCAAAAGGTATTTTACAACGGTACTCGACAAAATTAAAAATCTTAATTTGGTTAACGGAAGTCCATACTATTATGCTGTTACCGCTTTTGGATATTCAGCAGAGAGCGATCCAAAATATCTCGAAAGCCCAGCTCAAATAATTGAAGTTCGTCCGGCGGCTCAGCCTATTGATGTTACCTTTGATTATAAGAATGGCGATTTTATTTCTGCCAAACAAACTGCTGGTTCTTCGGATGCAGATATTAATTTGTTTGTCGTAAATCCGTTAGCTTTAACCGGAAGTACATATAAAGTTACCTTCGATAGCTCTTCTACGGTTTTTATACGGAATTATAAAAATGATGGAGATTCATTAGTCCCGTTAGTTTATAATTTGATCAAGACTTCATCCAACCCCATAGATACTCTTTTAAAGATGAAACCGGATTTAAGTAAAGACAGCATCACCAATAAACTTGTTATTGAAGGTTTTTCAACTGTAGTGAGAAATACTGGAATGGACAGTATTATTGCTGGCAAGAGTATAAAATATAGAGTTAAAAGTGTTGAAGAAACCAAAGGCCCGGGTGGAAAAGTCTTAGCTACACCAGCCGATGTGTTTAACGGAAAAATGAATTCAACGAAAAAATGGACCATTTATCCTCGAAGTTCAACGTTACGTTTGAATTGGCAATCCTTACAAAGCGAAGAAAGTATGGGGTATGAAAATTATGAAATACGTTTTGCAGATTCCAGTGGTTATTTCCTTTCGGGATTAACAGGTGGTCTAAGTGAAAAGAGTCTGATGACAAGACAAGATTCTCTATGCAAAACTGGAAAATTACCTTTTGAAGTATGGTCCTTGGGACGATATAATAACCCAGTAGACGCTAAAAGACTTATTTTAAAAATTATTGATAAAAATCCAGGTGTACAGGATTCAACCAAAGCAATTCCAGATCGTCGATGGACTCAATTAACCAGTGGTGAATGGGAACAAGTTTATGCTTTCCAATCCGCAACTCTTGATCCAACAAATCTGCCTACTAAAGAGCTGGTTGCATCAAAAATTCTTGATCACAAAATTGGTGGAATTTCTTTTAGCGGAGATTTGCCTGAACCAGGTACAGTTATTAAAATCACAGGTTATAAACCAATTATTTCAGGTGATGAATTTACAGTAGCAGCTCCGGCGGCAAATATTAATAACACTGCTGCGGCTAAAGATAATATCGAAAAAATAAGTGTTTTTCCGAATCCATATTTTGGTTCTCACGCATTAGAAGAAAGTAAATATAATAGATTTGTGCGCTTTATCGGTTTACCAAAACAAGCAACCATTACTATTGTTTCGCTTTCAGGAATTCTTATTAGAAGATATCAAAAATCCGGTGATTCCCAATTTTTGGATTGGGATTTGAAAAATACGGATCTCTTACCTATAGCAAGTGGAATGTATATAGCTTATATCGAAGTTCCAGGAGCCGGTACAAAAGTTCTCAAAATTGCCATTATTCAAGAAACACAATACTTGGATCGAATTTAAGGAAAGAGGGGAACCTCTTTGGTTCCCTTCCATCTTAAATTCTATATAGGAGAAAAATTAAAATGAATAAAAAAATCACTTATTTTTTAACAGTACTGCTCTTCGGAACAGTTATGTTTTCGGAAGCTTTTGCCGGTGGTGGCAAAAGAAATGGTACAGCTGGCGCGCAGGAATTATTGATTCCTTCAAGTGCTTCCGGGTTGGCTTTAAATGGATCTAATCTTTCTAATATTTCAGGTCTTGATGCTGTGTTTTATAATCCTGCAGGTTTTGGCGGAACACATGCCAGCACAGAGGCAATGTTCTCTCACTTGAACTATATTGCTGATATCTCAATGTCCTTTGCCGCAATTGGTGTGAATTTTAGCGAACTAGGTTCTCTCGCATTTAGCTTAAGGACTGTAAGTTTTGGTGATATTCCCATTACCACGGTAGATAATCCTTATGGAACAGGTTCAACCTTTTCGCCAGCCTATGTTACGTTAGGATTAACTTACGCTAATTCACTTACTGATAGAATCCGTGTAGGGATTAATCTTAAATTAGTATCTGAAAAGATTATGAGAACCGGTGCAACCGGGTTTGCTTTCGATGCCGGTATTCAATACCAAGGATTAGCCGGTTTGGACGGATTCAACTTCGGCATAGCTCTAAAAAACCTTGGACCACAAATGAAATTCAGTGGCCCGGATTTAATTCGAACTGCTTCAGAAGCCGATGCTAAACGAGGCACAAATTATTATACAATAGATGCGGCTTCTTTTGAATTACCTTCTTCGCTAGAGCTAGGTTTGTCCTATGCTTACAACTTATCCAGCGCCTATAAAATGACAGTTTCATCAGCCTTTCAAAATAACAACTTTGCCAATGATGAATATAAATTTGGCTATGAGTTTGTTTATGATGATATGTTGTTCTTACGCGGTGGTTATGCTTACATGGGTGAAGCTACAGATGATACATACCAACAATTTTTCGGTGTAACGGCAGGTATTGGTTTAAAAGTCAATATCGGGCTTGAAATGGTTGTTGATTATGCTTATCGTGCGGCAAAATTTTCTGAATCTAACCATTTAATCGGTGTTAAATTTAATTTCTAATTAATTTATTAATCTTAAAAGGCTGGTTTTTCTTCCAGCCTTTTTTATTCCGAAAATCTTATGAAGAAACATTTCTTTTTTTTCGTCCTTTTTATCATTCCTTTATTCTCTCAGCAAAAACTAAATTTTGAATTTGATTACGCCACATTTCGTTTTGATGCAGAATCAAAATATCTTGAAATTTATTATTCTATTCAGCAGTCAAGTTTACTACCACATAAAACCGATTCGCTGTATGCAGTAGAAGCTCAAATAAGTCTAACCTTTACAGATAGCGCTTCAGGTAAAGTTGTGCAGCAAAAAGATTGGAAGGTAAAAAATGAAGTTTCCGATTCACTTGAGCTTGGGAAAAACATAAATCTTATTGGAGTTGTTGGATTCTCTCTTACTCCGGCAAAATATTTTTTAAATATTTCTGCCGTAGATATTCATAATCAAGAAAATAAAGTTTCTTTTAAAGAAAAATTGAATCTACTTCCAATTCCAACAGAAAAATTTTCTTTAAGTGATATTCAGCTTGCGTCACGAATTATTCAGGACAGTGAAAATAAAGAATCAGTTTTTTATAAAAATACAATAGAAGTTATTCCGGCTCCAAACCTTCTTTTTGGAGAGAACCAACCCGTGGTTTATTATTATAACGAGTTATACAATCTCTTAACTGCTAACGGAAATATTGATTTACATGCATTTGTGTATAATGCAAGTGGGAATGTTGTGTATTCAAAAAAGAAAAGTTTTTCAAACAAAACAGAATCCAGAGTCGAAGCAAACACAGTAAATATTTCGAAAATGCCAACGGGTGCATACACGCTTGTGTTAGTAGCAACAGATTCCACTGCAAGTAAAAAAGCTTTTTCGTCAAAAAAGTTTTTTGTCTACAACCCGGCAATTGCAGATACAGCAGTTAGACAAATGGGCAACTCTGATTTTATGGCAAGTCAATTTGCCATCTTATCTCTTGAAGAATGTGATCACCTCTTTGCAAAATCAAAATATCTTGCAGGGAAAAAAGAAATAGATCAATTTGCAAAAGTTAGTTCAGTTGAAGGGAAAAGGGAATACCTCTATAAATTCTGGAAAGCGAAAGATGAAGTTCCGGAAACTCCTGAAAATGAAACGTTCACGAAATATTTTTACAGGGTTGACCAGGCGAATCAGAAATATTCAGCGATGAAAAAAGAAGGATGGAAAACGGATAGAGGGCGTGTCTATTTAATTTATGGTGAACCAAGTGAAATTGAAAGATACCCCAATCAACTTGATTCTAAGCCTTATGAAATATGGCAGTACCATAATTTGGAAGGTGGAGTGATTTTTGTGTTTGCAGATTTAACCGGTTTTTCAGATTATCAATTAATTAATTCAACGATACGTGGTGAATTGAGAGATGATAATTGGCAGCGACGAGTTGTTACAAATTAATTTAACTTGAAAAATTATTTTGAGATTTTTTCCCATTGAACAATTTCGTAATCAACAATCATTTATTTTGGTTAACTGATGTTAAGTAAAAAAACTTGACATTCTTATAAAAAATTTGTATTTCTACCATGAAGAAATAATTTATTCCATTTAAAAATCTTTTGTTTCGGGTTTTTATAATTTTAAAAATCAATTTAGTTTATATTATCGGCTTTTGTTCTTTGTCTTCAGTTAAGTGTTAGATAAAATAACTAGTTCACTACCATCATGTATCTTTAATAAGGAGAAATCATATGAAACGATGGGTTACTGTTCTATTTTCTTTTCTGTTACTTCCAATGCTTATTTTTGCTGGAACAACGGGGAAGATAAAAGGTAAAATCACGGATCAAAATAATGGAGAACCGTTAATCGGTGCAAACGTTATAGTTGTTGGAACATCTTTTGGCGCTATAACCGATATTAACGGGAGTTATTCAATTTCAAATTTAACAGCCGGGGCATATAGTGTTAAAGCCTCTTATATTGGTTATCAATCAACTACAGTATCTAACGTACGAATTAATGTTGACTTGACAACCGACTTAGATTTTAAACTAAATGCTGAAGGCATTTCAGTTGGAGAAGTTGTTGTAGTTTCAGAAAGACTTCTTATTAACAAGAGTAATACAAATGCTATCAGAGCTACCACCAGCGAAGTTATTGATGCATTGCCTGTTAGAGGTTTAAACAACATACTTAGTTTAACCCCGGGCGTTGTACTTGATAATGGTGCTGTGTTTGTTAGAGGTGGTCGTGTAGATGAAGTTGGTTACTATCTTGAAGGCACAAACGTCACTAATCCGATTTATGGTGGACGTGATGTTACAATTATTCAGGATGCTATAGAAGAAGTTCAGGTACAAGCAGGTGGTTACACTGCTGAATTTGGTGGCGCTAATGCCGGCATTATTCGTACACAATTAAAGTCAGGAACTTCTGATCTTAAAATTAGTACTGATTATGTTTCTGATAACTTAAGCTTTAAAAGCAAGAGTAATAGATTTAACGGTAAGAAAAGTTTAGGAGCTTATACTTATGGTTATAATGAATTTACAGGTACAGTAAGCGGTCCTATATTTGAACACGTTAAAGTTTTTGGTTTATTTAATTCTAACTGGCAATTAGACCGCAACCCGCTACCTTACCCGGGAATTAATTTGGGTGTTATCACTGACCCAAATTCTACCACCCCATCTCATAATTCAATTGATCTTAGTTATCCTGCAGGCCCAACTTACCGGGCTCAATATCAAGGATACACCGGAACCGGTACCGTAACTTTTGATTACAATCCGTTAATATTTAGAGCCACCGGATCATATACTACCTCAGAACAAGGTAATGGCGGTATCGGAAATATTAATTCAGGACATATCAGTTCTTTATTGAATTCGGGAAGAATTGGAATTACCGATCAGGTAAATGCTGCTTTCTCCGGAAAAGTAACTCATATTTTAAATCCGACTACTTATTACGAAATAAGTGGGGGTTACACAAGAAATACCTCGGAAAGCACGGATCCATTGTTAGGGAAAAACTGGAAAGTTTATGGTGATAGCGTTGCAAATGCAAACGTTGGAGCTGTTTGGGAAAGAACCGCTGAAGATCTAAAATCTGGTAGAATTGGAAGATATAGAAGACCAACTCCCTATGATATTCTTGGATTCAGTTTTTCTGCTCCTAATGATGTAATTACAGATTATACAACGGCAAAAAGAGAAGAATTGAATTTTTCTGGTTCATTTTCAACAGAAATCAATAAAATTCATTCAATAAAAGTTGGCGGTGAACTATCTATGTACACACTTAGAAGTTATACCGTAGCTGCTAGATCCTATGCACAAACAATATATAATAATAATCAATTAACTAACCCTGATCCATATAATGTTGTTATGCAAACTTTGACAAATGGTTATGGTTATGATCTTGATGGTAACGAAGTTAGCTCTACTTTTAATTCAGGTGGTAACGTGGACGATATAGGTCTATTAGCGCCAAAGAGACCTGTATTTGCAGGAGTTTATTTTCAAGATAAGATTGAATATAAAAATCTTATTCTCAATGTCGGTTTAAGATATGACTATATTGATGTAGATAATATTGCTCTTATAGATCCCTCGCGTCCTGAATCTGCGATTGATTTTGCTACAGGTAAAATTAATCCAAAAGGATTAAAGAAAACATCAGCGTTTAGCTCTTTAAGCCCTCGTCTTGGTTTTTCATTCCCTGTAACCGAACAGACTGTATTCCACACACAATTTGGTAAGTTTGTACAACAATCACGGTTACGAGATTTATATAGTGGTATGTATGGAATTGGAAGTAATTTAAGAGGTGGACTTTTTATCGGCGCCCCAACAGGCTGGGATGTAAGACCAACCAGAACAACTCAATATGAAGTTGGTTTTACTCAACAAATATCAGACTTCATCTCTTTTGATATTACTGGATATTATAAAGATGTACAAGGACAGGTAGAATTTGATCTTCAACCAACTGCAGCCGGTTCACCATTCCAATCTTACAACATGTTGAAAAATGGTGACTTTGCTACAACCAAAGGTGTTGAACTTTCTTTTACCATGAGAAGAATTGAAAGACTTCAGGTTAATGGTTCTATTTCATTCCAAAACGCACTGGGAACCGGATCTAATGCAAACTCTCACGCCGGTATCGTTGGCGCTCCTCTTGACGGAGTTACTGTTTACAAACCGGCTACCGTAGAACCTCTTGATTTCAATAAGGCAATTACAGGGAATCTTAACGTAGATTATAGATTCTCCCAAACCGAAGAATCTTCCATCCTTCGTCAATTAGGTTTTTCAGCTTTGTTGACATTTGATAGCGGTCATCCTTTTACCCTGGGTCAAGGAAAAGGGAATAACACCGGTTCACTTGAAGGTGATGCTCGATTCAGATCTCCGATTGAAGCTTTAAACTCTTCAACTACACCTTTTACTTATCAACTGGATTTAAGAATTGATAAAACTTTCTCTATCATGGACAAACTAAGCGTAAATGTTTATTTGTTTGTGGTTAACGTACTGGATACAAAGAATATAAAAAATGTATTCTTAAGAACCGGTTCTGCAACGGATGATGGATATTTAAGTGATCCTACTCTTGGTGGGTCTTTACATCCAAATCAGAGAGCAGACTATGAAGCTATGTACAAGGCTATAAATATAGACTATGCTCAAGGTTACCAAGGAGCAACAGGAAACTATCTCTATGGTCCACCGCGTCAAGTTAGATTTGGCATTCGCTTAGAGTACTAATACAAAATTTGACAGCAAATATTAAAAAATAGGAGTTTAACAATATGAGTTCTAAATTAATTAAATACTTACTTGTCTTTCTGATGAGTATTTTAATTCTTGCCCCTGCAGAACTTCAAGCTGAAGGGAATAAGAAAGACGGCGGCAATAAGTTGAATAAAACCAACGCTCAAACCGCATCTACGTATCTCGATATAAACAATATTTCGAGTTTCTTTTATAATAACGGTATCTCTGATATTGCTTCTTCCGGTAATTCTGGATTTGTTTATCCAAAAGGAAGCGGAAGAACAGCAGTATTTACTTCAGGCTTACTTTGGGGTGCTAAGGTAGCCGGTTTTACAGATCCAAGGGTCGGTGGAACGGCTTATAGAACCGGGCTTGTTCCCGGAAAAGTTCTTCCTAATGGAACTGCAGATGATCCGGCATTAGATAAATATAGAATTTACAGAGTTCGCAGGGATATATATCCCGGTGGACCAACTGTTGATTTAACTTCAGACGCTAAAAATGAAGGAGCTAGTGCAACAGATTTAAGAACAGCTTATGAAACAGACTGGACACAGTGGCCAGCGGATATGGGCGCTCCTTTTGAGGATAAAGACGGTAATGGCGTTTATAACGCAGATAAAGATATTCCAGGCATCCCCGGTTCAGATCAAACTCTTTGGTATGTTACAAATGATTTAAATTCTGGACAAACAACATACCTTTATAATTCAAATCCATTAGGAATAGAATGCCAGGTAACCATCTGGGCTTATAATCAAGCTGGCGCTCTTGGAAATATGTATTTCAGAAAATATAAACTAATTAACGTAACTAACCGTTCTGCATTATCACCAATAACATTTAATGATATGTACGTCTCAATGTGGTCTGATGTTGACCTCGGAGATGCCGGTGATGATTTTGTTGGTGTTGATACCGTGTTAAGTTTACAATATTGTTATAATGCTAATGCAACTGACAATACTTATAGTCCTTTGCCTCCACCGGCAGTAGGGTTTGACTTTTTCCAGGGTCCCCTCATCAACGGTGTCGCCGGACAAGATTTGAACAAAAATGGTGTTGATGACGCGGATGATTATGGTATATTTAATAATGCAAAAGTTGGTCCGGGTAAAATTAATTTGCCTATGACTGCAGCTTATTATTTTGCTAATGGCGATCCGAATATTGGTGACCCTCCACAAGGTACTAATGCACCTGCTGATGGTTACCGCCAGTTCTATAATTTTTTCCAAGGTAAATTTGGTATCTCCGGTGCAACTTTCACTAACCTTGTAACCGGTCTCCCAACTACTTATGCACTTAGCGGTGACCCGGTAAAACGAACAGGCTGGTTAGACGGCGCTCAATTACCTGCCGGCGATAGACGTCAAGGTAGTGCATCAGGTCCGTTTAATATGGCTCCTGGTGATACACAGGAAGTAGTAGTTGCAGAAATTGTTGCCGGCGCTATCCCTGGTGTTGATAGACTTTCAGCAATTGAATTACTGAAATTTTACGATCAACAAGCACAAGTTGCATATGATAACTTCTTTAATCTTCCGGTTGCTCCTCCTGCGCCTGAAGTTAATGTTGTAGAACTTGATAAAGAAATAGTTCTCGAATGGGGCCAAAACCAGGGGAGTGTAAATGCAACTGAGAGTTCCGACTCAAAAGGCTATAAATTCCAAGGATATAATATTTACCAATTACCTACCGCTTTTTCTTCCCTTAGTGAAGGGTTTAGATTAGCGACATATGATATTGTTGATGGAGTTGGTAAAATTAGTGATAAGGTCTTTGATCCCCAAACAGGGTCGGTCGTTACTCTACCTGTTCAGTTTGGGAATGACAATGGATTGAAAAGATTTATTTCGATTAATACTGATCTTGTTCGAGGTGGAATTCCTTTAGTAAACGGAATTAAATATTATTTTGCAGTTACTGCTTATAGCTATAATTTAGATCAACTTGCAGTGCCAAATAATCTTGAAAATCCATTAAAAATTCTAACTGTAATTCCTTCTACGACAGTTCCCGGACTACGTTATGGTGCGGTTCATGGTGACACACTCAAGGCGGTAAATTCAGGCGCTAGTGATGGAGTCGTCTTACCCATTGTTATTGATCCGAATAAACTTACAGGACATAATTACAAGGTTAACTTTGATACTTTAACAGTTGTCGACAATGAAGGTAATTCATCTGTTAAAACATTCTGGAAATTAACAGATGTTACGTTAAACAAAGTACTTCTTGATAAACAATTCAATCAGAGTGGTGATGAAGAGTATCAATTTATTGATGGAATGTTATTGAAAGTTCAAGGACCACCCCCTGGAATGAAGGACTGGGATAT
Source organism: Ignavibacteriaceae bacterium (assembly GCA_023231105.1). Classification (GTDB taxonomy): domain Bacteria; phylum Bacteroidota; class Ignavibacteria; order Ignavibacteriales; family Ignavibacteriaceae; genus UBA1563. The sequence continues at coordinate 25,093 of JALNWB010000024.1, forward strand.
TCCTAAAGGTTCAAGAAGATTTACATGGGCTAATGCAGATGGTATAGGCTTTGAAGGATTTGAAAAAGCGATTGGATGGGCAAGTCCAGCTTCTGTTTTTGGCAGCGGAATCCCTGGTGTTCCGGCTACAAAACTTAAAAATGTTCTTTTAAAGTTAGCCAAAGTTCCTGATGGAACAGTTGATTATAATCCGACATTTGATTTGAGTGATCCGAATATTTCTTATGGTTATCGTTATGGGAGGGGTTTTGGTGGGGCACCAGCAAAACCTGAATTTGCTCCATATATAATTAATGCTGCCGGCGGATACTCCTATCAGGATTTCACAAAAAGTGTTCCGCTTTCTGCCTGGGATGTAACTACCGATCCAAATCATCCACGTCGACTAGCGGTCGGACATCTTGAAAATAACGCTGCTAAGGGTTTAGTTGATGGGAAGTGGTGGCCAGGGAACCATGGTGTTTATGATAATGTTTCATCAACTGGTCCACGTGAATGGCTATGGATATTTGATGCGGATTATAGTGAAACTCCTAATCCTGCATTCCAAGTTGAAGCTATAGGAGATCCATTACCAATAATGTGGTTTTTAACAGTAAACCGAAGAGGTGCTGCCCCATTTTCACCTGCAAATTCCGGTGATGATGAATTCTTGATTATGGCTAATTTTGTTAATGGTTCAGCAGATGAGTTTACATTTACTGCCCCTGCTCCATCCAACGACATTAATGCAGCTAAACAGGATATTGAAAAAATTAACGTATTCCCAAATCCATACTATGGAGTAAATTCGGAAGAGTTAAACAAGTATAACCGATTTGTTACATTTAGTCATCTTCCTGCAAAAGCAACAATCAGAATCTTTAACCTTGCCGGTGTTTGTGTAAAGACGATTGATAAAGTCGGAACAGGTCAATTCCAGAGATGGGATCTTGCCAACGAAGCCGGTTTACCGGTTGCAAGTGGATTGTACATTGCGTACATAGATCTTCCTGAACTTGGTAAGACAAAAATTCTCAAAGTAGCTGTAATTCAGGAAAAACAAATTCTTGACAGATTCTAAATGAAACAAAGCTTAAAAGTATAGGAGTAAAAATGAAAAGTTTAGTTAGGTTATTAATAATTGTTTTTGCGCTCCAGTTTACACTTGATGTATATGCCGGAGGTGGAAACAGAACTGGTACAGGCGGAGCTACTCAGCTCTTAATTCCTGTAGGTCCTCGTGGTATAGCAATGGGTGAATCAAACATTGCTACATCCTATGGTGTGGAATCGATATTCTGGAATCCTGCAGGTTCTGCAAAAATGAGCAGTTCTGCAGATGTGATGTTTTCACATATGTCTTATATTGCCGATATAGGTGTTGAGTATGGAGCGATCTCGGCAAATTTTGAAGGTTTTGGAGTTATTTCTTTAAGTCTAAAATCTCTTTCAATTGGAAACATTCCGGTTACAACTACGGAAAATCCAGATGGAACCGGCGCTACGTTCTCTCCTCAAATGTTAACTGCAGGGCTTTCATATGCCCGTCAATTGACTGATAGAATTTCAGTTGGTTTAACAGCAAACATTATTTCGGAAACCCTTGGCGATGTTAGTACCTCAGGTATAGCTTTCAATGTCGGTGTTATTTATGAAACTCTCGCTGATATCGACGGTTTAAGCATGGGTATTGTGATGAAAAACGTTGGACCGCAGATGCAGTATGATGGATCAGGTCTTTTAACGTTGGCAGACGCTCAGGGTCAAAATCGTCCACCGCAATATTATAAAATTGAATCTGCATCTTTCGATTTACCCTCATCTTTCGAGATGGGTCTTGGGTATAAACTAAATGTTAGTGAAATAAATTCATTACAGCTCTCAGGTGCATACCAAACCAATAATTATTCGGGTGATGAATATAAACTTGGCGCCGAATATGGCTACGACAAAATGTTTTTTGCCAGAGTCGGTTATCAAGGTGCTCCTCAAGTAAGTAAAGAGAATTACCTCTACGGCTTAACAGCCGGTGCAGGAATTCATTATAGTCTTCAGGGCATAGCAATAACGGTTGATTACACATACCGGGATGCAAAATATTTTAATGGAAATCATATATTTGCACTTTCACTCGGTTTTTAATTGTTAATCATTTGATCAAAAAAGGCTGGTTTTACCAGCCTTTTTTATTTTAAATATAGTATGATGATCATTAATTCTCCAAATAGTAAGTTCACTAGTTCAACACACTTCGAGCCCAATAATATGATAGAGGGTGTGATAATTACCGAATAATTTTGCTATAAAATTGTTTTGAGATTATATTTACAACGAACAATTTCTAAGTCATTTAATTAAAAATCATAATTGCCAAGTTTGAAAAACAAATTTGAATATTTTCTCTTTGATTCTTTCAGCAAGTTTTTTTGTCTGTTGGGCATTGATCGTTCCAGAAAGTTAGCTTTTGCGTTAGCTTTACTTTTTTTTTATCTCATCCCTATTCGTAAAAATGTTGTTAAGAAAAATTTAGCTTTAGCTTTTCCCAATTATACGCTTCATGAAATTAATAAAACTGCTTTTGAATGTTTTAAAAGTCTTGCAATAACTTTAATTGAAATTCTTTGTATCCCTATTCTAAAAATACGTGATATCAACAAATATTTTAATTGGGAAAATATTTCTTTACTTGAAAAAAAATATTCCGAACATAAAGGAGTAATTCTTCTCATTTCACATTTAGCTAATTGGGAATATGCATCTCTTGCGATTTCAAAAAAAATTGGTGTCCCGTTTGGAGTTATAATGAAAGAGCAAAGGAACACTTTAGTTAGTGATTGGATGGTAAAACACCGCTCGAAATGGGGAAATAGAATGATCACTCTTGGTATTTCCGTAAGAAATTTTTACAAAGAATTGCTGGATAAAAATATTGTTCTTCTCGCCGCTGATCAGAGAGCACCGAAAGAAAGCCAGCGTGTTTCATTTTTCGGAAGATTATCAACGTGCTTCAGCGGTCCGGCTTCGCTTGCTCTCAAAACAGGCGCACCGATAATTTTTGCTTTAATGAAAAGGGAAAAGGACTTGTCTTACACAATTAGATTTGAGGAGGTTTCACTAGAAAATCTGCCAATATTAGAAGAAGAGAAACTTCTTGAGATTAGCCAACGCCACACAAAAATTTTAGAAGAAGCTATTAGAACCGCGCCGGAACAATGGTTATGGATGCATGACCGATGGAAATTCTAAATCAAAATAAAATAGTTGTAATACAAACCGCTTTTCTTGGTGATGCGGTTTTAACTTTGCCGATGCTTGAAGTTCTGGCAGAAAAGAATCCTAATGCAAAAATTGATGTGGTAACAATTCCGAAAAATTCTGAAATATTTCTTGCATCTCCTTTTGTTAACGATGTTATAATTTACGATAAAAGAAATACACACAAAGGGATTAAAGCTCTATTTACTTTTGCAAAAGATTTACGAAAAAAAAACTATGATGTAATAGTTGCTCCGCATCGTTCACTACGCACTTCGCTGCTTGTTTTATTTTCAGGTATTAAAGAATCAATCGGCTTTTGTAATTCTACTTTCTCACTTGTGTACAAACACCCGGTTAGTTACAATTATAAATTACATGAGACCGTAAGAAATATCTCACTGATTTCAGACGAAGCCGAAAACCGTTATTCAAAATATTTGCCAAAAGTTTTTTTTACGGATGAGATAAAGCAGAAAGTAGATGAACTTTTTTCTTCTTTTTCTACGGAAAGAAAAACCATAGCAATTGCGTCGGGAAGTATTTGGTTCACCAAACGATACCCGAAAGAATATTTTATTACTATTAGCCGTGCATTGATAAATAAAAATTATTTAATTTTACTTATCGGTTCTGATGGAGAATATAATTTAAATGAAGAAATCCGTCAGGCTCTAAATGAGAACTGTATCAACCTTGCCGGTAAATATTCTATTATAGAAACAATTTATTTATTGACGAAATGCAGTTTACTGATAACGAATGACAGCGCTCCTACACATTTTGGGATGGCTGCTAATATTCCGGTATTGACAATTTATTGTTCAACAGTGCCTGATTTTGGCTTTTCTCCTTACAATGAAAAAAGTAGTTCTGTCGGATTGAATAATTTAACTTGTAAACCATGTGGTATCCACGGCTATCAGTCATGTCCGCTTTCACATTTTAATTGCGGACAAAAACTGCTTCCTGAAAATGTGCTTGAAAAATTAGAAACATTATTGTAAAAAATTATGACAAAGAATTTATGAAAAGGATAAAATTTCTGCTTTCAAAATATGGATTTTCGATTATCGTTCTTCCAAATTCTAATCAATCGGTTGTTCAAAATAAAACCGTAAAGGGGAAAGTTCTCATTCTTGTATTTCTTTTGTATTCGGTGTTTTTATTCCTAATTCTTTCATTGTTCTACACATTTACGCCCGCAAAATATCTTTTGCTTCAAGAAAGCGATATTGCCAGAGTTAAAGGATTTGGTGAGTTTCAATCTTTAAATGAAAAGATAAACATTCTTGTAACGGAAATAGATAAACTTAAAAAGACAAATCAAAATTTGAAGAACGCGATTTACTTAGCCGACTCTTCGTTAATCAAGAAACCGATGATTGAAAAAAAAGAGATTGACGGTAGTATCTGGAATGTTTTTCAAGATTTATTTTTCGATCCATACCAACAGACGATAATTTTCCGTAAACCAATTAATGGTTTTATAAGCCGCGGTTTCTCGGCGGATAACGGACACTTCGGTATGGATTTTTCGGTAAAGATCGGCACGCCTATTTTCAGTGCGGCAAACGGGTATGTTGTCTTTGCAGATTACACCGTAAACGATGGGTATATGATGATCATTGCACATTCAGATGATTACATTACAGTTTACAAACATTGCAGTCAATTAATAAAATCTACTCGCGATTTTGTAACTCAAGGTGAATTGATAGCGTTATCCGGAAATACCGGGAAACTTACTACAGGTCCGCATCTTCATTTTGAAATTTGGAAGAATGGTTTTGTCATTGATCCGGAAAAAATTTTAGCTAATTATTAGGAGAAAAAATGAAATTAGTATCAAGTGATTCAAGTTTGGAAAATCTTAGCATCATAAATAAAAGCGCAGTAGTTAACGGAAATTTTTCAACTGATGGAAGCTTAAGAGTTGATGGAATTATAAAAGGAGATGTAACAATTGGTGGAAATATTGTACTTGGCAATAATGCAGAAATTCACGGCGGAGTAAAGGCAGCGAATATTACTATAGGTGGAAAAATATTTGGGACGGTGTATGTGACCGGAAAAGTGATTCTCGAAAAAAATTCTTTATTAAAGGGAGATTTGTTTGCGAGTATTTTGGTTGTAGAAGAAGGCGCCCGCTTCGAAGGAAAAAGTTCGATGGAAAAAAATGAAAAAGATACTTGAGACGAATGGAAGTAGTTTAAACAAATCCTTTAAGGATGCCGGACCTTATTTAGGTCTTGGAGTTCAATTAGCAGCAACAATTGTAATTTTGATATTAGCCGGCTCCTGGCTTGATGGCAAATTTAATTGTTCTCCCTGGTTTACTGCAATACTAGGACTTTTTGGAGGTTTTGCCGGAACATATAATCTTATAAAAACGGTGATAGAAATAGGCAAGAAACAGGATGCTGAAAAAAAATAAGTTGTTTTTCTTCACGATATCAATAGATTTCATTCTTCTTCTCCTTTTCTATGCGGCTTTTTCACAAAATTTAATAAAATACGATTTTTTTCTTGCCGTTCTATTGGTGCAAATAGTTGTTCTTCCTAATTTTGCAGTTGGATTCTCGGCAATAATGTGGTCATTGCGGAAAAACGAGCAAGTTTTCCTCCTTGTTGTTTTGGGAGGAATGCTTTTCCGGATGGCTTATATTTTAGGGATGATTTTTCTGTTCCTACATTTCTTGAAGATTAACCAAAAATATTTTATATTTGGCATCTTTTTATTTTATTTTTACTTTCTCACTGCCGAAATATTCATTTTAGTGAAACAAAAGATTCTAATTACTGATAAAAAAACATGAGCGAACAGCAAACAACAGCGATTATTGATACTTTGAAGCAAGATTCAACTGCTCACGGAGGTTCCGGAAGCGATTGGATAATGCATCATATTATGGATAGCAATAAATTGGATTTTGCTCCGTTTGGCTCTATTCCGCTTCCGCAAATTCATCTCTTTGGGTTTGATTTATCAATCACCAAACATGTATTGTTTTTGTGGATTTCTGCTGCGCTATTGGTTTTTTTAATGATAAGGGTTTCAAAATCTTATAAAAAATCTCTTGTTCCAAAGGGAGCCGGAACTCTCTTTGAAATTTTAATTGAATTTGTCCGTGATGAAATTGCGAAACCGACAATTGGGAAAGGGTACGAAAAGTTTTTACCCTATTTATTAACGGCATTTTTCTTCATCCTTTTAAGTAATTTTCTCGGATTGATTCCTTATTCGGCGACCGTTACAAGTAACATTACGGTTACCTCGGTATTAGCAATATTTTCATTTTTTATGATTCAATTAGCCGGAATAAGTAAAAACGGTTTGTTCGGTTACTTTAAAGGATTGATACCTCACGGTGTGCCGGTATTTTTATTACCGATAATGTTAGTGGTAGAAATACTTGGATTATTTACAAAACCTTTTGCCTTGGCAATTCGTCTTTTTGCAAATATGACCGCCGGGCATATTGTAATTTATGCTTTGATCAGTTTAATTTTTGTATTGCATTCTTATTTTGTTGCGCCGGTTTCAATAGGAATGGCGCTCTTTATTTACTTGCTTGAAATCTTGGTAGCATTGCTTCAAGCGTTTATTTTTACCATGCTTTCATCGTTGTTTATCGGCATGGCATATCATCAAGATCATTAATAATTTATTTAATTAAGGAGAAACACAATGACAGGTAGTATTGCACTTTTAGCAGCAGGTATTGGCGCAGGAATGACAATTATCGGTGGAGCGCTCGGAATAGGGAAATTAGCCGCATCAGCAATGGACGCAAGCGGAAGACAGCCTGAAGCAGCCGGAAACATAAGAACATCTATGATTATCGCTGCCGCTTTAATCGAAGGTATTTCTTTATTTGCGCTCGTTATTTGCTTTATTCTTGCTGGTAAATAATAATTGATCCTGTCCCGATAGCTATCGGGACGGAATCGTTTCTTTAAGTATAAAGTTAAAGGTTTAATTATGTTTGGTTTTTCAATATTAGCTTTGTCGGCATTATTTGCCTCTGGCGAAGAAGGTGGTAGCGGTAGTTTGCTTACAGTAAATTATGGTTTAGCATTCTGGACCGTCTTAACTTTTTTCCTCTTGCTGCTCATTCTTAAAAAATTTGCTTGGAAACCAATTCTTTCCGCTCTTGATGAAAGAGAACAAAAGATTAAAGATTCTCTACTTATGGCGGAAAAAGCAA
>JALNWB010000025.1 GCA_023231105.1 Ignavibacteriaceae bacterium
TGTCTTTATTGCCTGTGCCGGATCCAGGGATCCTGCTAAGGGAATACCTTATTGCTCAAAGATTTGCTGTATGTACACGGCCAAACATGCCATGCTGTACCAGCACAAGGTGCACGATGGTGAGTCGACTGTTTTTTATATGGACATCCGCGCAGGCGGTAAAAACTACGAAGAGTTCGTTCGCAGGGCTATCGAGGAGGATACCGTTAATTATGTGCGTGGCAGGGTTGCCCGGGTTTATGAAAAGAATGGTAAACTGATCGTCAAAGGCGTAGATACACTTCTTGGCGGTGAACAAGTCGAGATTGAGGCAGATATGGTGGTCCTTGCAACGGCAGGTGTAGCCAGTTGCGGTTCAGAGCAGCTCGCGCAGAAATTGCATGTTTCTTATGATCCTTACCATTTCTTTGCCGAAGCACATCCAAAACTCAAGCCCGTTGAGACCAATACGGCAGGAATCTTTCTGGCCGGCGCCTGCCAGGCGCCCAAAGATATTCCGGAGACTGTCGGAATGGCATCAGGCGCTGCGGTGAAGGTTGCAGCCCTCTTTTCCAACGATGAACTGGTCAGGGAGCCGGTTGTTGCAGTAGTAAACCGATTGGCGCCTCCTCTTTACAGTACTTGTGTGGGGTGTTTTATGTGCGAAACGGCTTGTCCGTACAATGCCATAGAGCACGAAGAGATCAAAGGGCGTGATGGCAGTCTGATCCGAACCATTGCCCGGGTTAACCAGGGACTGTGTCAGGGTTGTGGTACTTGTGTAGCATTCTGCCGCTCCAAATCCATCGATATCCAGGGGTACACCAATGAGCAGGTATACGCCGAAGTGATGTCATTGTTAAACGACTAACTAACAGATAATGAGTAGTAATACTGATTTTGAACCCAAAATAATTGCATTTGTATGCAACTGGTGTACCTATGCCGGAGCTGATTTGACCGGCACAAGCAGACTAAAATATGCCACTAACGTGAAGATTGTTCGCTTTCCGTGTACCGGGCGCATAGATTTCCTTTTGTTGCTAAAGTCTTTTGCGCAGGGTGCCGATGGAGTGATTGTTTCGGGCTGTCATCCAAACGATTGCCATTATACCAGTGGAAATTTCCATGCACGGCGTCGTTGGATCGCTTTCCGTTCGATCCTTGATCTGATGGGTGTTGACATTCGCCGTATACAATACTCCTGGGTTTCTGCAGCTGAAGGTTCCAAATGGGCAGATCTTGTCAACAACACGGTTGCAGATATCCGTGCACTTGGGCCTTATGCCGAATATCAAAAGGTTGCCGATTATTTAGAGAAGGAGGGATACAATGAAGAAGCTTAGAGACAGAGCCGCCGAGTTGCTTTCACAAGGAGTCGTTTCGCTGGTGATTGGATATGAGGAAGGTACCAAAAGACCCCGGCCACTCTTTTGCAGAAACAGTGAAAGTACTGAAAAACTGATCTTTGATAGCCGTTGTTTCCACAATCTGGCGGTCTATATTACCAAGAAGGAGCTGGTTGGGAAAGAGCACTTCGCGGTAACTGCTCCAATCTCAACCCTGCGAAGTATCATGCAGTTGTATGTGGAAAACCAGCTGAGCGAGGAGAAACTCCTCGTCATTACTGTTGATTTGAGCGGAGAATTGCGTGAATTTACCACTTTCGACGAGATAGCCGCTTATGTGGCTCAATTTGAGCTGAAACGCGGAGAGAGGGAGCAGGAGATACTTACCAAAATTGAAGGAATGAGCCGCGAGGAACGATGGAAGTTCTGGATGGAAGAGATGTCACACTGCTTCAAATGTTATGCCTGTCGTTCGGCTTGCCCGCTTTGCTATTGCTCCAAGTGCGTTGTTGAAGTGAACCGTCCGCAGTGGATCAATCCATGGCCGGCACCGCTTGCCAATATGGAATGGCACATCAACAGGGCCATGCACATGGTTGGACGTTGTACTGCTTGCGGAGCGTGTGGGGATGCTTGTCCGGTCGGTATTCCTATTGATTTGATTACCAGAAAGATGATGGAAGATTTGGCGCCGGAATTTGGTTACGTTCCCGGTCAGCCGGCCAAACAAGGCAATGCTCTTTCGAGTTGGAAACTGGATGACAGGGAGCAATTTATACGATAAGGACTATGGAAACAAAATATATTGGTAAAGACGGAATAGAAAAATGGTTTAATGCCATTGTTGCCAGTGGTAAAAGGGTCTTTGCGCCTGTAAATGCCCGCGGACAGGTAGATTTTAAGCCGGTGAAAAAACTGAGCGAGGTCGCCGGCGATTATATCCAGACTACCCAGTCAATTAAAGCTTCCGTTTATCCAAAAGCAGAGGTACTATTTTCCTATGAAAAGGTGAATGGTAAAGTAAACCTGACGGATTTTGATCCGGAAAGTGTCCCTGAAACAGTACTCTGGAAGGTTCATCCCTGCGATGCGGCTGGCTTTAAGCCTCTTTCTGCCATTTTCAACTGGGATACGGCAGACAAACTGCACAATGCCCATCTGATCAAAACTTCAGTGATATCTTTCAGTTGTGCTGCAGCTGATGAGAGCTGCTTCTGCACCAGCGTAAACGGGAGTCCGGGTAATACTTCAGGCAGTGATATTCAACTGACCATGCTTCCGGATGGAGGAGCTATTGCAGAGATTTTATCTCCAAAAGGAGAAGCCCTGGTTGCACTTTTGCCCAGTGTTTTTGAAGCAGACAAAGGAGAGAAAAAGGAAAAGTACCTCGTTGATCTGCCAGCCAGGTTTAACCTGGAAGAGGTTAATGCTAAATTGAACAAGGCATTTGACAGTACAGTCTGGAAAGAGCAGTCTGAGCGTTGCCTGGGTTGCGGCGCCTGTGCTTTTGTCTGTCCAACCTGTGCCTGTTTCGATATTCAGGAAGATGCCCATGGCTCAAAAGGAAGGCGTATCCGTTGTTGGGATGCCTGTGGATTTGCCATGTTTACCTTGCACACTTCAGGTCACAATCCACGTGAGCATCAGAGTCAGCGTTGGCGTCAGCGAATTCTTCACAAATTCTCCTATATGCCCGAACGACTCAGTGTGGTAGGTTGCACCGGATGCGGCCGTTGTTCGCGAGCCTGCCCGGTGGATATGAATATTTTAGAACACATCACCTCAATTGCGAAACAATGAGCGAGCAAAATACATACCTTCCTTACCTGATGACCATCGAAAAGGTGATCAAAGAGGCGCCAGGCGTAAAAACGTACAGATTAAAATTTCAGGATGAGGCAGAGGCCGAAGCCTTTGAGTTTAAAGCCGGACAATTTGGCGAGTACTCAGCTTTTGGTGAGGGCGAATCCACCTTCTGCATTGCCTCTTCGCCGACTAGAAAGGGCTATATTGAATGTACTTTCCGGGATAGCGGCAGGGTAACTTCAGGATTGGCTTCACTCGAAGAGGGGAGTACCATGGGTTTCCGTGGCCCTTATGGCAATGTTTTCCCGATGGAGGAGTGGAAAGGGAAGAACCTTCTCTTCATTGCGGGTGGTATTGCACTGCCTCCGATGCGTTGCGTGATCTGGAATGCACTTGATTTGCGCGAAAATTTCAAGGATATCACCATCGTTTACGGCGCTAAAACGGTCAATGATCTGGTTTACAAATCAGAACTGAAAGAATGGTCAGATCGTCCGGATGTAAAGATGGTCACTACCGTGGATCCGGGTGGCGAGAATGCTGACTGGAAGGGAGAGATTGGCTTTGTCCCAACGATAGTGGAAAAGGTGGCTCCATCAGCTGAAAATACCATAGCCATTGTATGCGGACCCCCGATCATGATCAAATTTACCTTCCCCGTACTCGAAAAGTTGGGATTCAAAGATGACCAGATCTATACCACGCTTGAAAACCGAATGAAATGCGGTGTTGGCAAATGCGGCCGCTGCAATGTAGGAAAATTGTACATCTGCAAGGATGGCCCGGTTTTTAGCAAGGAGGAGTTGAATTTGATTCCGGCGGAGGAGTATTAATCATATATTTAACGCCGTCAGGAGCTTCGCACGCTGACGGGTTTTGTTTGCGGCGTAACCTTTCAGCGTCGAAGACCTGAAAGCGTTTAGTTGAAAACGATACGCATCATTTTGGAATTTCATGTGGTAGAAAATCTAATTTCTTGCTTAGAAAAAAATCCCAGGCAAGAAAAAAATAACCTGATCTTTTTCGAATTTAACGCTGATAAGCGTCTCTTTAATGCGGGTGGTGGGTGTAAGAATAACACTCGCATTTTTAATCGTTGAAGCTGTTTCTTCGTCTGCTGTTGCCTGTATGCGCTTCTCCCAGATTCTAGAGATCATAATTCCAATATGGTTCGATTGGGAGCTACTTCAAAAACGTTGGGATCAAGTTGATACCGTTGTTTCAATTCCAATATGGTTCGATTGGGAGTGGTTGTAAACAGTTGGTATATAGAATCAAATGTGTTTCAATTCCAATATGGTTCGATTGGGAGGGTGTTGATGAGAATGGTTTTGTAATTTTTAAATTTGTTTCAATTCCAATATGGTTCGATTGGGAGCTATTTCCTATAGCGGTATGATTTCCAACAGCATCAACGTTTCAATTCCAATATGGTTCGATTGGGAGCCCAGATGATCCATAAGATCCTCCAATGTATAATTTGTTTCAATTCCAATATGGTTCGATTGGGAGGTAATATCAGATCATCCTGCCGGAGTTACATCATTGTTTCAATTCCAATATGGTTCGATTGGGAGTAGTAATCCGTCCAGCTTTGAATGAGGCGTTGTTTGTTTCAATTCCAATATGGTTCGATTGGGAGCCTACTTAACGGAGACGGCACGAAGACCGGAATTGTGTTTCAATTCCAATATGGTTCGATTGGGAGCTAAAAATATCGCTCCGGTTGTTCTGACTGCCAAAGTTTCAATTCCAATATGGTTCGATTGGGAGAGTGCTGTACACGCTGCTGAAAATGACCCTGAAAAGTTTCAATTCCAATATGGTTCGATTGGGAGGAAGATTTAAAATGTGAAACCCTCCAAACCTTGGACGTTTCAATTCCAATATGGTTCGATTGGGAGCTCAGGGAAATGTCTCCAGCTTCAAATTTCATTTAAGTTTCAATTCCAATATGGTTCGATTGGGAGCAAGACCCTCAGGAAACTGCCTTTCTTTTTTGCTGTTTCAATTCCAATATGGTTCGATTGGGAGGGAGTTCAGAAAATCGATCCTTGCCGCCTATAGGATGAGTTTCAATTCCAATATGGTTCGATTGGGAGTCAGCCACGCTGGATCCTGCGCCATCCCTGCCCAGTTTCAATTCCAATATGGTTCGATTGGGAGTCAACTCAAAATCTTTCAATGAATTTCAAATAGCACGTTTCAATTCCAATATGGTTCGATTGGGAGCCAGTAACCGGAGAAGAGGAATGGGTACTGACCAGTTTCAATTCCAATATGGTTCGATTGGGAGCGGTAGATTACGCAGGATCATACGTTATTCAGGAGTTTCAATTCCAATATGGTTCGATTGGGAGTTTTGAAATGGTTGTGATTAATGGAGAAAAGCGAGTTTCAATTCCAATATGGTTCGATTGGGAGACTACTCTGTTTTGGACAACGGACTCATTAAACCGGTTTCAATTCCAATATGGTTCGATTGGGAGAGTGTCACTTCCATTTGTGCCCCCAGTCCAAAGAGTTTCAATTCCAATATGGTTCGATTGGGAGGAACTCTCTCGGATTATATTTAAGCCAGTTCCAAGGTTTCAATTCCAATATGGTTCGATTGGGAGCCTGAGTGGTGGCTATTCCCATATCAGCGATCAGTTTCAATTCCAATATGGTTCGATTGGGAGCGTTCAGGGGGCAAACAATGCTAGCACTTATTTGCTGTTTCAATTCCAATATGGTTCGATTGGGAGGAGACGGCGACAAAGACCGGCCTAATGGCAAAGGTTGTTTCAATTCCAATATGGTTCGATTGGGAGACCTTCTCCCCAATTGGCCTCCATGCCCCTTTTCTGTTTCAATTCCAATATGGTTCGATTGGGAGAAGAATATGATGCGTTTATCAATACAGCATCAAATGTTTCAATTCCAATATGGTTCGATTGGGAGGGACAATTGTTCGGGGCCGTAGCTTCACAGGGGTTACGTTTCAATTCCAATATGGTTCGATTGGGAGTAGATGCTCTGCCGTCCTAAACTGGACGATAACGAGTTTCAATTCCAATATGGTTCGATTGGGAGACAGGAGCGGTGTCTTTGCCTACTTATTCATTTTTTGTTTCAATTCCAATATGGTTCGATTGGGAGTTATTTTATTAAAAACATTTGTAGCCTTATTAACATCGTTTCAATTCCAATATGGTTCGATTGGGAGCGATTCATTTGATCAGGATCAAATATGCCGGTCACGGTTTCAATTCCAATATGGTTCGATTGGGAGCGGGATATTAGTAAAGATAGGGTTTATGATACTACGTTTCAATTCCAATATGGTTCGATTGGGAGTGAGATGATAGTGTGTGCGCTATCTGCGGGAAGAAAAGTTTCAATTCCAATATGGTTCGATTGGGAGCCGAACCCGAATGCACTATCTGCCATAACACCGGCGTTTCAATTCCAATATGGTTCGATTGGGAGCAGAGTAGGATTCCATTAGTCTTTCAACTTCATTCACGTTTCAATTCCAATATGGTTCGATTGGGAGGCTCCTGTCCTTTTTTCATCGTTTCGCCTTTTTAGGTTTCAATTCCAATATGGTTCGATTGGGAGCAGGTATGAATACGAACAACTTTTGATGCTTTATGCTGTTTCAATTCCAATATGGTTCGATTGGGAGATTAATTCCAATTCTATTTGGTTGGTCGGCTTCGTTGTTTCAATTCCAATATGGTTCGATTGGGAGTTCGATAAAGTCCGATATAACTAATAGGCAAAGATTGTTTCAATTCCAATATGGTTCGATTGGGAGTATTTGGTAAATATGCATGTTTAAATTTTAATTAAGTTTCAATTCCAATATGGTTCGATTGGGAGATGTAAGGTGTTGGAAATACCGCAAAATTTTGCATGTTTCAATTCCAATATGGTTCGATTGGGAGCCGTCGAAGCATCGGGCAACGCTACCGTCAGAGCAGTTTCAATTCCAATATGGTTCGATTGGGAGACAACATCTTTATCCGGTGACGGGGGGTTTCTATGTTTCAATTCCAATATGGTTCGATTGGGAGTAAGAAGCAATATGGGTTTAGATACATGGATGCCGTTTCAATTCCAATATGGTTCGATTGGGAGGGCAACAGCATGGACCAAACTTTATGGATTTCCGGTTTCAATTCCAATATGGTTCGATTGGGAGGTTAAGTCAACAAGGTAAACACAAAGGAAAGTATGGTTTCAATTCCAATATGGTTCGATTGGGAGACAAAGGCTAAAATGATGAGGGCGTAAATTTCGATGTTTCAATTCCAATATGGTTCGATTGGGAGAGAAAGAAGACAATAGAAATAGGTTGCAATATTGAGTTTCAATTCCAATATGGTTCGATTGGGAGTCATACGCCGTCAAGGATGCAGCCGAACAGATCGGTTTCAATTCCAATATGGTTCGATTGGGAGACCTTTTGCCAATTTGATTTCACCTGAATCAATATGTTTCAATTCCAATATGGTTCGATTGGGAGTTGGAGAGCTGAATATTTTCTTCAATGAATATTTGTTTCAATTCCAATATGGTTCGATTGGGAGAGCAAATGATTTGTACATATAACCCTTAATTTCTTGTTTCAATTCCAATATGGTTCGATTGGGAGGAAAGGTTCAGGAAATAACAACCGAAAGAAAACACGGTTTCAATTCCAATATGGTTCGATTGGGAGACAGCACAAAAAAACAACAGATTGCCGACAAACTCGTTTCAATTCCAATATGGTTCGATTGGGAGCCCAGATAAGTTTGACCGGGGTGGTTCAGAACTATTTGTTTCAATTCCAATATGGTTCGATTGGGAGGATCGGCGACAGAGACTTACGAAAATGCAATTCGCGTTTCAATTCCAATATGGTTCGATTGGGAGACTGTGGCGTAAGTACATACGGTAAGGGTCGTTTGTTTCAATTCCAATATGGTTCGATTGGGAGTGATCTGGATTTCATTGACACCCTTTTCGCTCCTTTGTTTCAATTCCAATATGGTTCGATTGGGAGGACAAATGAAAACAACCTGCGAACAACAACAATCCGTTTCAATTCCAATATGGTTCGATTGGGAGAGCCTTTTACAGAGGTTTTAAATATTCAGAAACCTTGTTTCAATTCCAATATGGTTCGATTGGGAGGAGGCGATGGGTACTTTTGGTTTGATGAACAATTTGTTTCAATTCCAATATGGTTCGATTGGGAGAAAAACATTAAGATTTCCACCCATTCCCCATAATGTGTTTCAATTCCAATATGGTTCGATTGGGAGAGTCTATACGTCAGTTATTATGGATAGTTATGGTGTTTCAATTCCAATATGGTTCGATTGGGAGCCATAGACGCATTTTTTAAAACGGGTTCAATAATGTTTCAATTCCAATATGGTTCGATTGGGAGTTTGTTGGTATTGATTCTTATGACGGTAGTCCTATTGTTTCAATTCCAATATGGTTCGATTGGGAGGAACTAAATGAGATTGAAAACGAGATGTACAAATTGTTTCAATTCCAATATGGTTCGATTGGGAGGTGCTGGCGGCGGCGGCGGCTGAAACTCCTGCATGTTTCAATTCCAATATGGTTCGATTGGGAGACGACAGAATCAATCATAATTATGTTAATTATTATGTTTCAATTCCAATATGGTTCGATTGGGAGTGACAATGTGCCGGTTACCTGGGAGAATGTGAACAGTTTCAATTCCAATATGGTTCGATTGGGAGCTTTTGCCTGGGCCTTCTTGGCCGTTCCTTCCTCGGTTTCAATTCCAATATGGTTCGATTGGGAGGGCAATGGACGTTCACCGGCTTAAGCGCTTTCTTTGTTTCAATTCCAATATGGTTCGATTGGGAGAGTTCAAGATTGCAAAGTTCAAACTGTTCAGACAATGTTTCAATTCCAATATGGTTCGATTGGGAGATACAAATACAACTGGTGTATTCAGTCTTACGGCGTTTCAATTCCAATATGGTTCGATTGGGAGAAGGTGCATTTGTGGCAATATACGGTACCTCAGATGTTTCAATTCCAATATGGTTCGATTGGGAGCGTAGTTAAATTGATTTTCCATAGCCTTATTTTTTTGTTTCAATTCCAATATGGTTCGATTGGGAGTTCATGCGGCTCAGCAAAAAGAGATGTTCTTTTTTGTTTCAATTCCAATATGGTTCGATTGGGAGAACTCTGTAACTCTCTTTAAATAAATACATTACAAGTTTCAATTCCAATATGGTTCGATTGGGAGTGTCTCTCCTGAAGCAGCTGCAGAAGATGCAGTGTGTTTCAATTCCAATATGGTTCGATTGGGAGCTGACAGAAGCCAGCGCATAATCTTACGGCCATGGTTTCAATTCCAATATGGTTCGATTGGGAGAAACCGGCTAAAATTGATCTGGACAGAACAACGGTGTTTCAATTCCAATATGGTTCGATTGGGAGCACTTCCACTCGCAAGCGCATAACTCCCCTTCGCCGTTTCAATTCCAATATGGTTCGATTGGGAGTCAAATACCCCTTTCACCGACACTATTTTGGTAAATTAGTTTCAATTCCAATATGGTTCGATTGGGAGCCACGTTCATAGTGTCTGAACGGACTATGGTCAGGTGTTTCAATTCCAATATGGTTCGATTGGGAGTAGGCAGGGATCAGGCCGTCGGTCGCTGAGTTTTAAGTTTCAATTCCAATATGGTTCGATTGGGAGTACAGCCGAAATTATGTCCTGCCGGTGTTGTTACGGTTTCAATTCCAATATGGTTCGATTGGGAGTCAGATTTAAAAGTCTCTTCTATTATCGCTGTTTTGTTTCAATTCCAATATGGTTCGATTGGGAGACATTTGTAAATCTGTTTCGTTTCTGTTATCATTTGTTTCAATTCCAATATGGTTCGATTGGGAGCGAAACATGCACCCAGTGCGGGAAACCGCTCAATGAAGTTTCAATTCCAATATGGTTCGATTGGGAGAAACCCACATGACCGGTTATGATATGGTTGAATATGTTTCAATTCCAATATGGTTCGATTGGGAGCGTAAATTCAGCGGTGTTAAGTTTCGTGGTGGATAGGTTTCAATTCCAATATGGTTCGATTGGGAGAAAGGCTTCAGGATGCCGGATAATTGCCTCTACGGTTTCAATTCCAATATGGTTCGATTGGGAGTTCGCTTTTCAAGGGCGGTTCTGTAGTTTTCACTCAGTTTCAATTCCAATATGGTTCGATTGGGAGACTTTACAGGGCTTAAACCTGATGCCTCTACCTTGTTTCAATTCCAATATGGTTCGATTGGGAGAGCTCTCCATAAAATAAAAGATCTAAGGTCTCTTTGTTTCAATTCCAATATGGTTCGATTGGGAGCGTTTGGTGAAATTAAATACACGTGGGTTGATGCAGTTTCAATTCCAATATGGTTCGATTGGGAGTTTTAGTGCAACTCCACCACCTCCACGGCTTATCGTTTCAATTCCAATATGGTTCGATTGGGAGGTAAAAATAGGGATAGCAAAACCAGAGGGTGAATCAGTTTCAATTCCAATATGGTTCGATTGGGAGTGTGAGTGCAACAGTGATTTAGTTGGCTTTGTTTGTTTCAATTCCAATATGGTTCGATTGGGAGTTTGTACCCTATTTTTGATATCCTTAAGTCTGAACTGTTTCAATTCCAATATGGTTCGATTGGGAGCAATGCCTCTTTAAGTATTTCACCACCCTGATGTTGTTTCAATTCCAATATGGTTCGATTGGGAGATCCAATCGGTACAAACGGAAGCACTGATACGAAGTTTCAATTCCAATATGGTTCGATTGGGAGAGCATCCCGCTGACCATTTATCCGCACGTATTGGAAGTTTCAATTCCAATATGGTTCGATTGGGAGTAATTTATCGGTGAGGTACTTGTAATCTCACCATCGTGTTTCAATTCCAATATGGTTCGATTGGGAGATACGCCCGAAAACCCCGCATCTTTGGGAGAGTGGTTTCAATTCCAATATGGTTCGATTGGGAGACCGTCAATGATCCTGCAACCTATCGAATGACTGGTTTCAATTCCAATATGGTTCGATTGGGAGCCAGTAATCGTTTGCAATTGACCGGTTAAAATCTCGTGTTTCAATTCCAATATGGTTCGATTGGGAGTTTGGCAATCTTTTATCTCCGTTCATTGCACCCATGTTTCAATTCCAATATGGTTCGATTGGGAGGGTGTTGCTGTGAATATACAAGCATTAGAAAAGATTGTTTCAATTCCAATATGGTTCGATTGGGAGTACTTATTTTCAGCGATTAGATAAGCATTGGAAAGTTTCAATTCCAATATGGTTCGATTGGGAGTTAAAAATCGCTGCTGTATATACTCAAAGAGTTGATGTTTCAATTCCAATATGGTTCGATTGGGAGTTTTGGCAATCTTTTATCTCCGTTCATTGCACCCATGTTTCAATTCCAATATGGTTCGATTGGGAGCTGAACTACCTGAAAACATGGAGTACTTTACCATGTTTCAATTCCAATATGGTTCGATTGGGAGTTTGAGACAACAAATATATGGGTATCTTCTTCATGTTTCAATTCCAATATGGTTCGATTGGGAGCAAATCAAAGCCGAGTACGACCTTGAAGATAAATTGGTTTCAATTCCAATATGGTTCGATTGGGAGTTAGCCTGTTATGCTGAAGTGAAGCCGTTAATTTGTTTCAATTCCAATATGGTTCGATTGGGAGGCAAACAGTAATCTGTTAAAGATTGAGTATTGCAGTTTCAATTCCAATATGGTTCGATTGGGAGAAGCAGAAATGTATTGTTCGTTTATTGATGGTAATTGTTTCAATTCCAATATGGTTCGATTGGGAGTCTTGCAGGACAAAGTTTTGAACCTGAAAAAATCGTTTCAATTCCAATATGGTTCGATTGGGAGTCAAACTGTTGCGGCTGCTAAAACCATCGCAGGAGTTTCAATTCCAATATGGTTCGATTGGGAGAAAGGCGAAATCAGAAACCCGAAAGGTAAACCGATGTTTCAATTCCAATATGGTTCGATTGGGAGACGCCTTTTTAACTGACCTGACATAATCAATATTGTTTCAATTCCAATATGGTTCGATTGGGAGTACTTCGTTTTTCATTTCCATTGTTTTTTAAATATTGTTTCAATTCCAATATGGTTCGATTGGGAGTTTGTTCCCCAATCTTTTACCCAAAATAAAAAACGTTTCAATTCCAATATGGTTCGATTGGGAGCGTGCGGATAAATGGTCAGCGGGATGCTTACCCTGTGTTTCAATTCCAATATGGTTCGATTGGGAGGAAAGTTGTTTTTCTGTATAACCGTTTACTTTTTTACGTTTCAATTCCAATATGGTTCGATTGGGAGTATTTACCAGGTGTTCATGTAGGTTGAGACTGTCTGTTTCAATTCCAATATGGTTCGATTGGGAGACGGTAGCAAAACGATGAGTCCTCAAACAATCAAGTTTCAATTCCAATATGGTTCGATTGGGAGGCCGTACCGTCTTTTAAAACTGAGTCTGCAATCTGTGTTTCAATTCCAATATGGTTCGATTGGGAGTTTGCGGGCGGTTGTTGGTTTAACAGGATGTTGAGCGTTTCAATTCCAATATGGTTCGATTGGGAGTTTGTCGCCGTCTCCACCACCTCTTGGGCCTGTGCCGTTTCAATTCCAATATGGTTCGATTGGGAGTACATGCGGCGCAACAAAAAGAGATGTTCTTTTTTGTTTCAATTCCAATATGGTTCGATTGGGAGGCTTCTGACATAACGAGATTACTTGGTTATGCTAAGTTTCAATTCCAATATGGTTCGATTGGGAGCAATCTGAAATCTGAATTAAAAAAGGCACTCCCTTGTTTCAATTCCAATATGGTTCGATTGGGAGTATGATACCTTTTGCCCATTCTGGGAGGGAGTATTCTGTTTCAATTCCAATATGGTTCGATTGGGAGCCTACGAATTTAAGGTTAATGACAACTTTAATCGGTTTCAATTCCAATATGGTTCGATTGGGAGCCGTTCGATGACTCAAAAAAATAAGTTCATCCTCAACGGATTAACTTTTACAAACATAACATTTTTAGCCGGAAAAATTGTCGATGATCCAAACAGTATTTTTCCCGGCGGATCGACAATGTTACATAATTAATTCATCTTCAGCATGTCAAAGAACATTATTTTTTTTGGCAAGAATAAATTCCCATCTATTTTTGCCATTTCTGTCCGAATCGACAACTTCGTTTACAAAAATGTATCGAGATTTTGGCGTTCGTGTCCAACAATCTCCTTGTCCAGCCATTTCTCTTGTCTGGTTTTGAAAACGATCAGGCTATCTGTCTCCTCATCCATAATAAGCATGGCCTTCTGCTTCAATTCAAGCAGTTTTACTTCTGTGATCTCTCCTTCGAATACAGAATTCTGTATCCAGTTCAGGTATTTGCGGCAAAGTTTCAGCATCTTTCCAACACGCTTCTGTCCAACATCATACATGGCAATTACATACATTACCACCACATTTTAAAGGGTTTGTACTCTTCAATATCCAGAATATGCTTCTGAAGTTTGTAACATTCGAGCTTAATCAGATGTTTGTAACTAACCGACCGGTTTAAAGTGCGGTGATTAATGGTTTCTTCCAACCGGTCTTCAATGGCCTGAACAAATGTCTTTTTCCCGTTTGGTTTCAGGATAACGCGGTTCAGGTTCTCTTCAAAGTGGTCGGTACGGATCATCTTTTTGTTCATTACTTTAAATATTACCCTGTCAACTAACAAAGGTTTGAAAATTTCCGCCAAATCAAGCGACAGAGAAAAACGCCTCTCTCCGGGCTCGTGAAGGAAACTTATGGTTGGGTTCAGTTGGGTCTGGTGAATTGCCTTCAGGCATTGGCTGTAGCACATCATATTACCAAATGAGATCAGCGCGTTCACTTCGTTTTTCGGTGGACGGTAACTTCGGCCATCCATGCTGAAATCATTAATTATCAGCTCGAATGCTTCATAGTAGTTTTTTCGGATATTTCCTTCGATCCCCATCAATTCATCGATAGCAGTTGTTTCAGAAATTTTGTTTGTCAGATCTTCCATGAGGCCAATAATAGGTTCAAGATCTTTGCCCCGGCTGTTGTAGTATTTCAGGTTCTTCACCATGTTGAAGCCGGCACCATCCAGAATTCGTTGCGCCAGGTCTATGCGTTTCTTTTTATTCTGCTGAAGCTTCACCTGGGCAATTAGCATCTTTCCCGAAATCAATGCTTCGCGCGGCATAAATGAGCCGGTATAGTTTTCGTAGTAATCGAAAAAATGAATCGGGATTTGCTCCTGCCCCAGAAAATTATATAGGGCCGAATTGGCATCCAGGTTTCCGAAGCAATAAAGCTCTCCCACATTTTCGACAGGAAGGAAACGGGGAGCCTCTTCATGGCCATTTTCATCGTAAGGTGTAAATTTAAGGGTGTTGTCCTTGCGTTGCAGGCGTCCGGGATTGAAAAGATAGTAGGTTTTTTTCATCTTTGAAAGGATTGAGTTAGATTGAAAGGATTGAGTTAGATTGAATTAGATTGAGGTTTTAGGTTGATGTTCTTTTTCGCATGCTCGACAGAATTTTAAGAAGTTCCATGCTTTCGGAATGTAAGTTTCTTATAAATTCATTGTTTAGAATACCTGAACTGATCAGTAGATCAATCCACATTTCAGCTTCATCAGCTTCTTCTACTGAAATGGAAAGCTTACTGAAAAATTCAGCTTTCGACCGTCCACGAAGCGCTGAACGATAGTTGGCATATACTGATGTTCCTGATTTTGTTAGTTGGTAATTGATCACCTTTCCCCTTGTTGTTTCCGGAATGATTTCTGAAAGATTCAGAACATTGAGGGCGAAAATTTTCAATCTCTCCCGAATTTGTATTTTAAAATTCAGCCATTCTGTATTTTCCATTACTTAATCAACATTGGTTTATCAATCATTTCCAACAATCTAATTCAATCTAATTCAATCTAATTCAATCTAATTCAATCTAATTCAATCTAATTCAATCTTCTCCTTCCTCACCGCTCCAGCAAAAATCAAAATAGCTGCAATTTTTGCACCTCGATTTTTGGATACGCTCAGGACAATGTTCATCCTGAATAAGATTTTCAATTTTGGTCAGCATTTCCCTGATTGCCTCCCTGTCGGGAATGGTAAGTAACACCTCGTCGGTCTTATGTAAACGTGGATATTCGAGTATTCCGGTTACACCTTCGACCCCGTTTTGTTCCAGCACGTACAGGTAATACTTCACTTGCCATTCGTGGGCCTCCTCGTGCTTGTCCGACTTCTTGATTTCGTGGACCACCCTGGTTTTAGGATCGTAATAGTCGATTTTGATGCCATCCAGTTCAATTTCCTGGTATTTTTCACTACGGCGGGGGTAGGAGGTTTCGTGTAGCAATTTCCCCTCATAAACCAGATCGGATGTCGATTCCATGTTGATTCCTGTCGCAAACAACCAAAGTTTGCGGTGACAGATGAGGTAGTAGTTAAAATGGGTTCCTGTGATCATTCAAATAAGTTTTCAGTTTCTTCATAGTCAATAAATTGATCATGCAAATATTTAAAATTTGCTTCGTTGTCGAACCAACCGATAACGGTGTTCCGCTGCAGTTTAGTGGGTTTTACAGAAATACAGGTCAGGTATGACGACCACGGATAGTCCATCGCGTATGCGGTAAATTTGTGGTGGACAGGATTATGGTGAATATACAAAACCATTTGTTTGAAATACTCTTGATCGGTTATCTCCTTTCGCTTAAAGGGGCGTTCGAAGAGGGATCCATGGCGATCGGTATAAGTGTTGAAGTACGCATTAAACAGATGGGAGAAATGAAGATGGGCATTGGGGATTTTGTGGTTTTTGACGCTGTGGTTTTGGTTTTTGACGCTGTCAGGTGCTTCGCACGCTGACAGGTCGGAAAGCGATGTGGTTTGCCATTTTTGTTCCTCAAACCTGACAGCGTCGACAGACCTGTCAGCGTTTGAATATTTATAAACAACATCCTCCTTCACCCTTACCAGCAGATGAAAATGGTTCGGCATCAGCACCCAAGCATACGTATCCGCAACCGGCGAAATATATTTTTCGTACAACTCCAGGAAATGCTCATAATTGGCCGGTTCCCGAAACAGGTTGCAACTGTTGATCCCACGGTTGTAGATGTGGTAAAAGTTGCCGGGTTCAAGGGTTATTTGAGGATCGGACATGGTGTCTGCAATAAAAAATTATATTGATAAACCGCCAGGGTTCAATCTTCCTGGTTCAAAGAAAAATTTTCGTTGATGAGATTTTCCCAAACATATTCTTCCAACTTTCTCTGTTTAAATGCGAACCACTGCTCCCTGTAATTCGAGGTTTCAATCAGGTTTTTGAAATTGGCAAATGGTCTCCTGTTGCTCAGGGCATTAATCACTCTTTTTTTTAAGTTTTTATCTTCAACCTCATCAACAAAACTTTCCATAATGCCGAACGATTCCGACGACTCGGGCGGCTCAACCGTAATGCACCTTTTCCACTTCTTGTGATGAAGGTTAAAATCTTTCGCACTTACACCGGTAAGGGATCTGTATTCGTGAGGATCATCGACCATCATCCTTGGTGCATCTTCCATTTCGAAGGTATCGGGGTTGACAAAACAAACAAGTCCGCAGTCAATGTTCTCGGCTATCCTGCGCACCAATTCCCGATGTTTTTCGGGAATAACGACAGTTTCGTCAGGTTCTTCGTAAATCTCCTCAAGCAGAAAATCCAGTATCTGCTGAAGTTTTTTCTCATCCTCTTTTACCGAATGAAGTATCGGAAGGATTTGGTTTAACAATTGATCGGGTTTCATATCGCATAGTTTAATAAGTGGTTAAATCCTCCATATGTTGGGTACCATGAACGTTAAAAAACGAAATAGCAAAATTATTCATAATACTCGCTGAACAAGTCACTTATTTCGTCAGCAAAGCCATAACCGCAAGGTTCCGAATATTTTACACACTTCATGCAACGGGGCTTGAATTGTTCCAATAGGTTGTGTTTTTGCAGAAACTTCAAGGCCAGTTCGAAGTTGGTTGCGGCGCTCGTGTAATATTGTTCCCACATATCGCCGTATTCGTGTGTAAATTTGCAGGCCATTTCGGGCAACGTTACCATCAGATCGGCCAGCAACACAGTCGATGGTTTAAAACTGCGAAAATCGGAGATCGCCTTTTTAGCTACAGAAAAACGAAGTGAAGGATCAAAACGATCCGCCTCGGGATAAAACTCATTGATGATCACCGACCTGTACTTTTTGAATTTTTCCTTTTCATTCGGATTGAGCAGATACTCGAGATATTCCTTTGCCGGTTTACAGGTATCATACAGGCCGAGTACTTGCCAGATAATCTGCTCTTTGGTGAGCGATTGGAGGTGTTTTTTTAAGGTGGTTTTGGACATGGTGGTGTTTGTTTGTTGTTGTTTACCCCTGCAAACAGTGTTTGGAGACCTGCCAGGGGTGGAAAATTAAAGAAATATGCTTGTATCAATTTTCTCTGAATCAAATCCATATTCAGGAGAATAGCACAGCTTCCAATTAGATAAATATTTGAATCCAAATTTATCTTTTTCGGGATCGAGAAAAGTTGAAATTGCATCATGTTGTTTTTTATAAATAGAAATGCAGAACTGAGATAATATGCTTCCCATTTTCTTCATTTCAATTTGCTTTAAAACAAAATCATCAGGATCACAACGGACAAGGCGTTCATAAACATTGAATACTTTAAATCCGTCAACATGTTTCCCATTTTCGGAGAGAACTCTCATTCTTTCCAATTCAGCAAAATTATCAAAGTACTGAATGGGAATAGAAATAGGTATAAATAGCTGCTGACTGTCATTGTTTTCGATCAGCTCAAATTCTTTATGAAGATGAATAAAATCAAATTCATTAAAATATTGATAGTAATGGCCTGCTGCAAAAAGATTGCTTTTCATCTTTTTCAGTTTCTCTTCGAAAACTTTTTCATACAGGGCATGAAATTGTTTCTTTACCAATATTTCTTTGTAGTCAGCAAATATCTCCTTGTTGGTTTGCTGTACTTTATAGCGGAAGTCTGAACCGTAAATAATACTGGTCTTATCACAATCGAATAAATAAACGATGCAATTATCTTTTGAAGCATTTCGGTTGATACGTCCAGCCAATTGTTCATCACTATCGATCAGGGAACGGTCTTTAAATCCTAAATCCATATCTATATCAACACCTGCTTCCACAACTTGGGTAGATACAACAATTACTTTGTGAAACTCCTCTCCTTTAATCGAATTGATGATTTGTTTCCTTCTGAATTCCAAGATGTCGCCTGAAAGAATAAGAATTTCGTAATCTTCAAAACGGTTACTTTTCGAAATGATGCTGAAAAATGAAGAGGCTGTTTCTTTTGTAATAAACTCAATGAGAACTTTAACACTATTTCTATTAGTAGAGGCATACTGCTCCGCTTTATCGATCATAAAATCTGATAATTCATACAGATATTTTTCTTTCTCTTCTTTTCCATCAGGCCTTTTTTTTTCGGTTAAAGAGAAATTGAATGAAACCCGCTCTGCAAAATTGGGGTTTGTAAAATAAGCATCGCGATGAGTAATTAGAGAAACGAAGGTTCCTTTAAGATCTTCATATAGTGCATCAATTTTAGGCAATGTTGCCGACATGATTAAAACACGGATGTTAAGCAATTTAGCGTAGTTGGCAAGAAAATAAACAATCTTATCCCAATGTTCCGGGTTATATGTTTGAATTTCATCAATTATCACAATTGAATTGCAAAGCCGATGTAAAAGATAATTACTCTCTTTTTCGTTGCCTTTTAAAATATCGAAGAACCGAATATGAGACAATAAGGCAATCGGATAATTCACAAAAAGATTATCGACAAACAATCGCTTCTCATTTCCATAACTACCATCCTGTCGCTCATGAAAACCGGCTTTAGAATGAAGCTGTATTATGAAATCATTATTGATTTCCAAAGTCTCCTTTATCGCTTTGAATGTTTGAGTAATCAAAGTTGTAAAAGGAAAAACATAAAATATTTTGTTTAAGTCTGGATCAATACTTAACAATTCTGTCGCAAAAGCCAAAGAAAGATTGGTTTTCCCGGCACCTGTTGGAGCTTCAATGTAAAAACAATACTTATTCGAATTATCTCTTAGATTAAAAATCATTTCGGCCGTAAGCTTTTGCCTGAGAATGTTCAAATTTTGATTACTTCTTTCATTTAGTTGATCGATCGGGAAGGAACAGTAATGCTCAATTTTCGAATATAAATCTTTGTTGTACGACTTAACTGATCTGAATTTATCAATTAGGCTGACTTTTTCTTCTTTATTCAAAATACCAAACTCATCTATTTTTACTTTCGACATGAACTCGCTGGTTGCATAAAAATCGGAAGCGGTTAACAAAGAATAAAGAAGTTTAGTCGTTGCAAATAGATTGAAGTAGATTTCCGGATTATCAACCATTTCTCTAAATTCATTCAGAATATTTTGTGCTTCCACATAGTAACTTTTGCAGAAAACCTCATCCAAATGAATACCGTAAGTTTTCAAGAACGAATAGCAATCATCAATTTGCCGTTCATCGAAATCCAGCGACAAATTAATCGTCGAATTATGATGTTTTGCGATTGCACCGGAAAAAAGAAGGACAATGAAATAGAGGAGTAATTTCTCGTCATCAGCCTCGTTCAGCTTCTCGTTTTCGATAATATTTTTAAAAAAGATATTTGCATAAAGATAAGCTCCCAGAAAGGAATGGTTGGATTGAATGGAAAGGCTTTTATCTTCACCGAATAATTCATTTCCCATCTTCATAACCTGAAAATTAGGATTTGCTTTGCCTAAATCATGATAAACAATCGCCCCAATAAAAGCTTTTTTTAACAAATTTCCCCAGTCTTCCTGATTTCCTATTGGTAGGATTTGAACCAATCGTGTTATTGATGAATTAATCACCTTTTCCAATCCATGTACTTCAATAAGCTTCAGACAATAATCTAATACCAGTTTTGAATGTTCAAAAAGTGATTCCTTTAGCTGTTTGTCGTGCGATAAATGAGCAAAATAATCTTGCTGTAGCTTAGAATAAATGCCAAGAAGATCTGTTGAACTTTCTTTAAAACATCTGAATGATTTCATTGGTTGACAGCTTATATAACTGATATGATTCAGGTAAAACGTAGTCTTGTTTTAGTTCCCAATTTGTAAAAGCGAAATCTTTGTAATCGTATTGGAATAATGGAGCTTCAATATAACCAATAGGCAAATGTTCAAAATACATATACTTGCTTCCGCTAGAAGATAGAACTCCGGGACGAAATCGGGGATTCACCTTTCCATCTTTTAAGGTCTCTTCCTTTATGAAAAGACTGTCAATTTTGAAAATTTTATCGGAAATGAAGGTTTCAAAATCGTATTCAATGAAGTTATCCCACCAAAGTGAAAACTCATTCTTACCCATGTACGGCAAGTATTCAGCTTTGCCTTCTTTTAGATAGTTATAGAGTTTTGCTTCCGTTTCATTTCCAATATCAAGCATAATCCAGCATTTGAAAGCAGGGGCAACCAATGACTGTTCTGTAACCATCAGGTTTCCGCCTTCTTCTTCGCTCGCCAATCCGGTTGTATTGTTGTATTTGATAATGGTTTTAGCAAAATTTCCATTTTCGTGATAGGCTTTTCCATTCTCTTCCAACGGAGCAATTGAGATTTTTAAGTCTTTCAATTTTTTGTAATACTCCGGCATTTCTCCATGCTTCTGAAATCCTTTTTCCCCATTAATAGCTCCTAATATCCCCAGAAGTGCAGGCTTATGAAGCATGTTGAAAGTTAGATAGATCGGATCGTTGGTATCTGGCTTTTTCAGAAAGCCAAAATCTGATTTGATATTGATTGAAACTAATTTCTTCATACTTTGGTTGTTTTAAACCTGACAGGTTCTCGGAAACCCGTCAGGTTTTATCGCGATTAAATGTCCTTAATTACTGCACTTTGAGGCGCATTTTTCACTTCGATCGAAGCCTGGTTTCGGTAGATTTCAATAGATTCAACGTCTGAACTATTCCTGTCAACGACAGCTTTCAGTTCACTCAGATCGAGTTGTACTTTACCATCTGCCTTCTCTTTGCTCATTTTCATCAATTGGGTAAAGTTGGGAAGTACCAATTTAGAGTTCTCCTTTAAAGTGACCCATATTAACAGTTCATTTTCGCATCCGGCCTTTGCGGCCGAATCATAGTAGGTTACGCCTTTTTGCAAAGCTTCTTTCAATTTGGCTATATCATCACCCGAAAGATCTTTTACATCTTTTCCAGCGAGGCTAACTACATCTTCAAGATTTTTGGGGTTAACAGAAAAATGATGCAAATAGTGACCTTCGTGTAATCTGCTTTGGCGACCCAGAGTTGTTGCAGAATTATCTTCACTTGCTTCATTTGGATTACGGAAGGGTGACATAATTTGCTCCGAATAGAAATTGTTCTCATGCCAAATGTTTACTCCGTGAGTGATTTGAACAGGGCCATGTACAGATATGGCAACATTGTTAGTTTTTGATTTTTTTGCGAAAGTTGCCCCAAATAGACGAATATCAATACAGCTCAATAAATCTTTTGCAATAATTTTTTTATCTTTTTCGTCTTTGTGTTCAGGAAATGCAGCTACAAATGCATCATCTAAACTGTAAGGGATAAATTCTTCATTGAACCGCTTAAAATAGAAGACCTTTTCTGACAGGTAGTTTTCTTTTAGGAAATTTTTAACGGCATACTTCAATGCCTTGTCGGTGGCATAAACCACTCCATTGGGTAGAGTTCTTGGTTGTCCTGAAAAGTCAGCATTGTAATTGGCATTTATAGCTTTTATTATAGCTGCGCCAAAGATTCTTTTAGAATAAGTCATTTCAGTAGATTTTAATTGTTATTATTTTTCTTTTTTAAATATTGATTCGGAGAAATATCCTGCCAAAATCATTGGCAAATGATCTTTCATATTGGTAATTGAGGGCATGTATCCCATGACCTCGCTAAACAGCTTGTCAAACTCGTATTTGTTCGGATACAATACAAACTTGTGTTTGTACATATTAAATGTATTCGCAACAGCTTGTTTAAATAATACTGGGTCTGTTTTTTGGAGGAATGGTTCGAGTAATGCATGTGATCGGTTGGCTGATTCACTTTGGATCAAAAGTTTCCATATTACTTGCCCTGCTGCAAATGCGAATTCGTCATCGTTTTCGATGTGAAGCGATTCGGTTTGGGCAATTTCCCGAAGCGTCGTTTGTAATTCAACAGTTTTGTTTGCCATACTATTAATTTTAAAGTGGTTATCAAAAAGTGGTTGTAAGCCAAACCAGATACTTAGCTTTTTTCGTATCTGTGTTGTCTTTTTAAATTCTTCATCATGCCGTAGGTCATCCTGAATGGAATCCCTGACCATTTCATCAATCATAGCCATGGTTATTCCCTGTTGCTTTGATTTGTAGATGAAATCGTACCATGCTTTCCTATACTTATATAAAAGATTATAGATCGCATCGGTTAGACCATAATCAGGTTTGACCTCAAGATCATCGAAATATTTGAGCCACAATGAACCTGCCTTAGTCTCTTGGACTAATTGCTTATTGAAGATGTAATTAATGATTTGAAATTGGAAATCAAATACATTATTCTCCTTGCTATTGAAATAGGTCGTTGATTCGAGTCCAAATAATTCCGTAATCACAAAATCTTCGTCCGCCCCATTTATTAATGTGTATTTGAAAACTGGTACAAAATCGAAGTCAATAATTTGCCCCTTTTGGATAAATAAAAGATAAAAATTTTGAAGATTGCTTCGTTTCAGGTTTAGTATTGATCTTATAATTTCAGTATATCCGGCAACTCCCTCGTTGTTGAATAGTTTCACAACATCAGCATTTAGGTTTGCTTCATCTTTGTCGACAAAAACAGGTAGCGGATTTGGTAATTGTTTGTTTTGACTCAATTGATAAAATTTCCAAATTTGCTGAGCATCCTCACCAGAAATGCGGTAATTATATTTAAAACTAGCTGATTGATGCTGCAAAAAGCGTTTTTTGTCATTGAATGAGCTAAGACTATCGCTTATTCCAAATACAATGTGCTGAAACGTTGCATTATAGTTGGCCTTGTTGAAGACATTTTGTCCCAAATATTTTTGATAGGGAAGCTTAAACTCTTCAATGGATGGGGATTTCAAATAGAATACAATTGCATAAGCGTCTTTTAAATTGCTGTATTCGATCTTATCTAAAAGATTCCAGAAGTTGTTTGTTAGATAACTTTTTAAACCTTCAAACCAGATCTTGGATTGTCCCTCTTCAATAAACTCTTCGGCCTTTTTGAAATACTGTTTGGTCAGTTCATTGAGAATGCCATCTTTCCCAATTTCGGTAAGGTTCTTATCAACGATCTTTTTCGTACACCCCACTACATATGGAGAGCAGGTTACATTGAAAATCTTTTTGCTAGGATTGAATATTTTGGCAGCTGATACTGGCTTTGATGCCTGTAAGACCATTCTACAATGATTGAGAAATGGGGTCAGATCATCCTTCTTGGTAAAGAATCCAATGTCATCTTTAAAGATATTCCCATTCTCATCAATATTGCGTAATATGTATTTTCCATCCTCCAGACCAATATCCAGAGCAATGTAAATACCTTCTTTGAGTTTTGCTCCTTCTTCAAACAGGGTGGGAGCCTGTTCTTCCAGTGTTTCCACAAATTGGCAGATTTCTTTAATCATATCATTTTAGTGTTATTGATAAAAAATTCTTTTAACTTTTTCAAAATACTTAGGATCAATAAAACAATCGACGAAAAGCTGATCTTCAAAAATTATCAGACCAATTTGATCATTATTGAATCCTTGATTCCTAAGTGTGTTAATTCTCTTTCCAATATATACTATAACTTGCTCTGAAGTCATGAGGTTAAACTCGAAATTTTGAAAAACATAAATATCATTCATAGAAAAAATATTTTCCACAAAAATAAAATAAAATTTCCAAAATAAACAAGATTAAAACATCAATTCTTTAACTTTGTCAAATTTTCGTTTTAAAATTTTATCTTTGAATCAATATTTACAATGCAATTAAGATTTAACTATGATGGCTCTTTTTTGTACGCTTTTAATTGTACCATTCTGGAATTGAAATAAATAGACAAGCGTAAAACATATTACGCTATCATTGTTTGGCCAGAGTTGAAAATTTCAACTCTGGCTTTTTTTTATTCGTTTTGTAAGTTTCTTTCATATCCTCATTTTTATTTTGTTCCATCTTCTTCCTTTCCAAACGCCGTAACGCCGTCAGGAGCTTCGCGCGCTGACGGGTTTCGGTTTTTTTCGGTTTCGGTTTTCCGCGATGTAGTTTGCGGCGCAACCTTTCAGCGTCGAGACCTGAAAGCGTTGTTGCTCCATTATATCACTTCCACCCAACCAAAACCTGTTGAATTCTTCTCACCGATTCCGGTTGCCAGGATGAACTGATGGATATCAACCGGGCAGGACAGTGCAAAATCGAATACAAATCCTCTCACTTTGCTTTGTTCAGGGGTATAGGGTTTTATGGTAACCAATTTTGATCTTGGCGTGCTTTTTAGCTCGAAATCAAAATCTATATCTTCGGGCAAAGTTGGAGTATTGGGAACTGAATTGTATTTATTTACCAAGTTCTGCAAGAGCAGATTGTCATAATCGCTATCCGTTGGGGCCAGGTAGCGGGCGTATTTACTGTTATCTTCTCTCATGCTGATTACTACAGGTGACACAGCCCTATAATGCACGGTGTTCGTCAGAACAGGTTCTGGCAGGCGCTCAACTTGTCTGACAACCAGATCCAATCCATTAAACTGGTCACCAATATAGACCTGCTGGTTGTTAAACAACCCGATGATGAATTTTTCGGCAGCCTCGGCCAAATGAAAAGAGACATTCAGGAAAAGCCGTTCTGCAGCTATTTCAAACAAGGCTTTTTCTTTCCATAAAACAGGCCTGCCAAAATCAATCGGAGAGTAACTGAAAAGTTTAAACCGCTTACTTCCGGTAGTGTATCCAGAGGTATGCAGAAAATTGGCAAATTCATGGTCGGCCATACCGATAACTTTGTAAATCCAGGCGCTCAGGTAATACTGATAATCCATTGGAAGCATCTTTTGCTTTCCGGTACGGTTCAGGGTAATTTTGAATCTCATACTGATACGATTTAGTTTTAATATTTTCTATCTACAATGCCGTACAACGCCGTCAGGAGCTTCGCACGCTGACGGGTTTCGGGGTTGTAGTTCGCAGCGCAACCTTTCAGCGTCGAAGACCTGAAAGCGTTTGATATTTATTTCTATGAATCTTGGTATTGAAGGCATTTGGTTAGGTTTGGATAAAACAATTCTTATCTCCAATAATGATATGAAGATAATAAAGTATTATAAACCAAACAAAAGAAATTTTTTACCGCAAATTCTTCGTTCTGCTGGCATCCAGCTTGATAAAGATAAATAGCAGGACGGTAAAAGACCACAAAGAGGATCCCCCGTAGCTGAAGAAGGGTAACGGGATCCCAATAACAGGCGCCAGACCAATGGTCATGGAGACGTTGATAACGATGTGAAAAAAGAGAATGCTTGCCACACAATAGCCATAGATCCTGCTGAAGGCCGATCGCTGCCGCTCCGCCAAAAAAATCAATCTGATCAACAACGCCAGGAAGAGGAGTATCACAACGGTTGTTCCTAAAAATCCCCACTCTTCGCCAACTGTACAAAAAATAAAGTCGGTACTCTGTTCGGGTACAAAATTGTATTTTGTTTGCGTTCCCTTTAAAAACCCTTTTCCAATAATCCCTCCGGAGCCAATGGCAATTTTCGATTGGTGCACGTTCCAGCCGGCCCCGCGCAAGTCATTTTTTATCCCCAGCAGATTGTCAACCCTGTCGCGCTGGTGGGAGATCAGAATATTCGAATAGAAGTAGTTCACCGAAAGGGTAATGGCAATTGAGAAGATGAAAAAGAGCAGTACGAACCAGGCCTGCCGTATGTGATTTTTGAGCCCGTAGACGATGAATGCCATAACCGACAGAACTGAGGTGACTACCATTAATTGAAAGGGGGTGGCATCAAACCCAATGAGGTTCTTAAGGCCAAACAGGATACCGTAAATCAGGGACACCAACACAAAACCGATAATTCCGTCTTTAAAACTTTGTCGTAAAAAAATCAAAAGTATCAGCGATACGACAATTAATAGGATCAGTATTTGTAGCTGTGTCCAAAGTAGTGCCAGTATAAATAGGACAATAGCGGTAAATCCACCAATAAGGACGACGTCAGGTAACCCTTCACGGTAAAAAACCAAAAAGAAAACCGCAAAAACCAGCGCAGAGCCTGTATCATTCTGCAATAAAATAAGCAATGCGGGTAATAACATCATGGTACCAAGAACGATGTATGATTTGGTTCTGGCCATCTTAAAGCCAAACTGGCTCATGTATTTGGCCACAACAAGACTGGTCGCAAATTTGGCAAGTTCGGCCGGTTGAAGCGCCACCCCTCCAACCTCAAACCAGGCCCTTGCCCCATTGACTTCACGGCCGAGAAAGAGAACGGCAACCAATAAAAGTAGGATCAGGATATAAATATGGTATGCGAAGGCAACATAGAATTTACTGTCCACAATCAGCACACAAAAGGCCAGAAAAATTCCGGCGCAAATCCAGATCATCTGCTTCCCATATTGCTGGCCAATGTCCAGGATACTTTGATGTTCGTCGCTGTATACGGCGGCATATATATTGATCCATCCCATCATAACCAATACAAGGTATAACAGGATGGTTATCCAATCTAAATTCACAAATATATTGTTCTGGCTCTTCATTTATTCAATCAATAACCGTTATCAAAATGGTCAGCCACAAGAACATACCTGACTCACTTCTTTTACTTTATCCTTTTTACTTTATCCTTTATCCTTCCCTCAGTCTCCCCCCGTCAAATGCATGGCTGAAATCAAATCAGCGCTCAGCATACTGGCTTCCAGCGGTTTTCTTTTGGGTGTTATGGAGTCGTTCAGGTATTTTTCGATGATCAAACTGGCAATAGGAGCGGCATATCGGGCACCCCATACACCATTTTCAACATAGACGCAAATGGCAATCTTCGGATCTTCTTTGGGTGCATAGGCAACAAAGGCAGAGTGGGCCGCACCATGGGGATTTTGAATGGTACCTGTTTTGCCACATATTGCTATCCCTTCAACCTTGGCAATCTTTGCTGTACCACCATCCACGACTTTCTCCATACCATCTGAAATCACATTAAAAAGATAGGGATCTGCCTGGGTAACATGTTTCTCGAAGGAGAGTACTCTTTCTGAACGGTCAAAATCCTGAATGCTGCGTACCATATGGGGAGCAATGTAATATCCCTTGTTGGCGATGACAGAAACCATATTGGCCAGTTGAAGGGGGGTCATCAGCAACTCTCCCTGTCCGATTGAAAATGAACGGATGGTCATCACGTTCCAGTGGCTTTTCCCGTAAATTCGGTCGAAATAGGTACCTTTCGAGACGTTACCCGCATTTTCGGCAGTCAGGTCCCCTCCAATCCTGTGTCCAATGCCCAAATCCATCAAATGATTGCGCCAGGCTTCAAATCCTTCCTCTGCTGTTGGGTACTTGTTGATGATCGCTCGAAAAGCCTGAAAAAAATAGGAGTTGCAGGATTCACGAATGGCGCTTACCAATGGAAGCGGGGTTTCATGGTTGTGGGTGCATTTTATAGGTGTCGATCGCGGACCATTGCAGAAATACCGAATTTCCGGCCCCAGCAATCCCTCCTCAAGTCCAATAACTGCATCGGCCAGTTTAAAGGTCGATCCTGGAGGGTAGGAGGAGGTAATGGCCCTGTTAAGCATTGGTTTCAACGGATCATTGAGCAGGGTAAGATAATTCCTTGTTCTTTCACGACCAACAAACATCCCCGGATCAAAAGAGGGCGAGCTTGCCATGATCATAATTTCACCGGTAGCTGGCTCTATAGCAACGATACTCCCAACTTTTCCAGCTAGCAGCCGCTCACCGTATGTTTGCAGATCTGCGTGTAATCCCGTGATAAGATTCTTTCCAATAACAGCGGCGGTATCCATTTTTCCACCCTCAAAAGAGCCTTTGACCCGGTTGTGAACATCCACCATCATGTAGGAAATACCCTTAACACCCCTTAATTCAGCTTCATAAGCTTGTTCAATACCGGACTTTCCGATGTAGTCACCGCTCTCATAATATTTGTCTTCATCAACCTTTTTTTGGTCAACCTCACCCACGTACCCCAGTGTGTGGGATGCAATTGTTGCAGGATATTGCCTTAGGGTACGTGCCTGTATGTAAAATCCGGGATATTTGAATAGCTGTTCCTGTAAGGCTGCATATCGATGGGCCGAGAGCTGTTTAATAACTGCTGATGGTTTCCACAAGGAATAGCTTCTGGCTTTTTTGATTTCGCTCACAAGTTCTGTCTTATCGACACCAGCGATCCTGCAAAAGGAGAGGGTATCAAAAGGCTTCAACTCCCTGGGAGTGACCAATACATCATAAGCTGCCTGGTTGTACACAATCAGCTTGTGGTTACGGTCATACACCAACCCTCTGGCAGGATAATTAATTTGTCTGCGCAGAACGTTGCTCGCGGCAGAAATTTTGTAGGAAGAGTCGATAACCTGAATGTAAAAGAGCCGGGTGATCATGGCCAGGGAAGCTAAGCAAAATATGCCTATCAGCAAATATTGTCGTTTGGTATAGGTATCCACCGTCTGTTTCTATTTCATTAATTTTTGGAATTTACTTACGGAAAAATACAAACTGGCTGATTACGATCAACGCAATTGACAATATTCCGCTAAGGATGGCCCTGGCCAGGGTGAAAAAGAACCCCTGAAACGTAAAGGCCTCAAGCATAAACAAGAGAAGGTGATGGATGGCTACAAAAGTAGCTGTATAGCTGATGAACCAGTTCAAACTCATGGTTGAGATACGGGGCGCCGAAACCGATTCCCGTGTTTCGCGGGTGGATATTTCATTCAGAATCGTGGGTCTGATAAAACCAATGATTACACAAACAGCCGCATGGACTCCAAGAGTATTGGTGAAAGCATCGACTGAAAGGCCTAAAATGAATCCAAGGAATATCAACAGAGCGCGCGGAGTATCATAAGGCAGCAAAAGCATGAAAATAAGATAAAAGAATGGTGATATCATTCTAAATATCAAAATATGATTGAAAACCAGCACTTGGAGCAAGACTGAGACAACAAATATCAGTGAATATTTAAGCAGGTTATTTACCATCGTTGTTCAAGGATTCAAGTTTATTGATCTCTTTTAATTGCCTGTTTTCGACCAGGGCAACCTGAACGATGCTTTTGAAATCCACAGCCAGGTTGACATCAATCTTATAAAAATTGCTACCTGATCCTAGGGTAAATTCAGAAACTATCCCAATCTCAAGACCTTCAGGGAAGCTGGAGGAGAAACCGGTTGTGACTATCGTATCCCCGTTCTGAACCGGAACGTGGTAAGGAATTTCATTTAGCTGGACTTTGCGGTAATCTTTGCCATTCCAGGAGAGTGATCCAAAGAAGTCGTTGCGTTTGATTTTTGCGCTCAGTTTCCATCTTTCATTCAAAATAGATATCACCGTGCTGTAATTGTCGCCAACATTGGTAACCAAACCGACCACCCTTCCGGCCGAGACAACCCCCATATATTCTTTGACCCCTTGGATACGGCCTTTGTTGATTGTTAGAAAATTGTGTCGTTGATTGATTGAGTTGTTGATCACTCTCGCTGTAGTGAAGAAGTAGACAATTTTGTTCAGCGAATCACGTGTCATCGCGATAAGCGGATTGCGCTCGGTCAAATAGCTTTGGCGGGAATTGTTGGCCCCCCTGAGCTGGTAGTGTTGAAGGGCTGTACGCAATTGGGCATTCTCTTCGGCGAGTTCTGTATTCGCTTTTTTGAGGTCGAAAACCTGGAATACACCAATAAAGTTTTCAAAAAAGTAACCACTGATACCATTGCTGGATGTTAGAAACTTAGCTTGCTGATAGTTGTTGTAAGTAACAACCATGGAAAGCGAAAATATTTCTAAAATTAAAAATAGGAATATGTAATGATACCTTAGGATTAACCTGAATAAATTCCTCATATTTTAACTTCAAATGGCGCTATGGCAGGGATAACAATTATCGGAGCAGGAAAGAGAATTTATCCACGTTTTTAAGTGCAACACCTGTACCACGTGCAACGGCGCGCAACGGATCTTCCGCAATCCTGAACGGGATGTTGAACTTCTCATACAGCCTTTTGTCCAGTCCGCGCAGCAAAGCCCCGCCACCGGCAAGCCAGATACCTCTTTTGTAAATATCGGCATAAAGTTCGGGAGGTGTATGCTCCAGGGCATTGGTAATTGCAGTCTCAATTTTTGAAATTGATTTGTCCAGACAGTGGGCAATTTCAGTATAAGTAACGTGAACATCAATTGGCATGGCTGTCATCTGGTTCGGTCCCTTAACAATCATATCAGCAGGTGGTTCATCCAGTTCGGTCATCGCGGAGCCGACCACAATTTTGATCTCTTCTGCAGTCCTTTCGCCAATTTTGACGTTGTGTTGGTGACGCATGTGTTCCATGATATCGGCCGTGAGATCATCCCCGGCAATCCGGATGGATTTGTTGGTAACGATACCACCCAGAGAGATAACGGCAATCTCAGTAGTACCTCCACCGATGTCAACGACCATGTTCCCTTCCGGGGCCTCTACATCAAGACCGATACCAATTGCGGCAGCCATTGGCTCATAGATCATGTAGACATCCCGGCCACCGGCGTGTTCAGCAGAGTCCCGTACGGCACGGATTTCAACTTCCGTGGATCCGGATGGAATACAGATAACCATTTTAAGGGCAGGGGCGAAAAATCTTTTCTTGGGGTTGATCATCTTGATCATTCCACGAATCATCTGTTCTGCAGCATTAAAATCAGCGATCACACCGTCTCTTAGTGGACGAATGGTCTTCAGGTTTGAGTGGGTTTTGCCCTGCATTTGGCGGGCTTTTTCGCCAATGGCAACCAGCTTCTCTGTTTTTGTATCGATTGTTACTACCGATGGCTCATCCACGACCACTTTCCCGTTGTGAATGATGATCGTGTTGGCAGTCCCAAGGTCAATCGCAATTTCTTGTGTTAGAAATGAAAAGAAACTCATATTTTATTTTTTTATTTATTGCTAATGTTTAAAATGCCTGAAACCAGTTGTTACCATAGACATTTGATGGTCGTCGCAGAAATCGACAGACAATTTGTCCCGGATCGAACCTCCGGGATGAATAACGGATGTAATCCCTTCATTATATGCAATTTCCACACAATCAGGGAAAGGGAAGAAGGCATCGGATGCCATCACGGCCCCTTTTAGGTCGAAATTGAATGATTTTGCTTTTTCAATAGCCTGCTTCAATGCATCGACCCTTGACGTCTGACCTACTCCGCTTGCAAGTAATTGTTTATCTTTTGCAAGTACAATGGTATTAGATTTTGACTGTTTAACCAAACGATTGGCAAACAAA
>JALNWB010000026.1 GCA_023231105.1 Ignavibacteriaceae bacterium
TCCGAAATATGAAACTTTCCGTTTCTTGTCAGCTCGGTTCCGTTTTCAGTTTTTACAAGAAAGTAGCCTTCACCGGAGATTGCCAAATCAAGCGGATTAGCCGAGAGAATCACTTCTCCCTGCCCGTAATCGGTAGATTGTTTAACTTCTATTTTTCCGTTTTTATCTAAATATTCTTGAAATGGTATTTGCTTTTTGAATCCCGTAGAATTAATATTTGCAAGATTATTTGCAAGCACATCAATACTTTTAACCTTCGAGTTTAAACTCCTTGCTACGTTATAAATTCCATCAATCATTGCTTTCTCCTTCTCCGCTATCTTTCGCTTGAACAAATTGATAATTCATACGATTTAATTTTTGCAGCTAAAATAATTTCACCTTTTGCAATTTTCAGTTCCTTCGCTTTTCTTGCTAATGAACCTTCCGTAACATTTAAGTTGACGGAACTATTCAATAAGTTTTTGCGTATCACTTTTAATTTTGTTTCTTTTTTAGATATCGATTTCTCAAGTCTAATTGACTGAATGTTGGAGCGCAAGTTCTCCGTTCCGTTTTTTGTTTTGCTCTTTGTCCTTAACTTCAATCTGCGAACAACCAAAATAACAAAGGCAACCAGTGATGAAAATAAAATAATTGCTGCTTTAGTTGTTGTTTCTTTATCCATGCCAACGATAGAACTTAAATTCATCAGCCAATTATTTTTACGTTCAAGTTGAATTTTTTGCAACGTAGCTAAACCGGTGTTTGTCTTTACCGGTTCTATATAATTTTCCCATTTTTTCGCCCGCGCAATTGCTATTTGCGCTGTAACAAGGCTATCGATGTTTACTTCATCTTCAGCGTTGCCGGTTTGCATGGCGGTATCGGCAACAGCAAAACCTACTTTGCTGTTTGGCAAATTTGCTTTCTCGGCATTTTGCGCAAACGCGGTACACAAAAGTGAAACTAAAAGAAATATGTAAATTTTGGTGTACATCATCTTATTTTCTTTTTTAAAGGAAATGTTAATACTATTGATGAACCGGTTTTTTCGTTAGCGTCAAATTCTACGCTTCCTTGATGCTTCTTCATTAAATGTGTAACTATTTTTATATTTAGATCATCATCAAGGACGTTCAAATTCTTATTTAAGTTTTGAAGAAATGCAGTTGTAACAATTCTAACAATTACGAAACCGTTGTTGTAGTTGGTTTGAATTAAAATGCCGCCCCCTTTTTTTGTTGAAGTTTTTATCATCCCGAAAATGGTTGTCAACAAATGTGTCAGATAATCCGGATGACTTAAGATTGAAGGGATATTTTCACCGAGGCTTAAAATGCATTCGATATTAGCGGCTTGTAAAGAAGAACTGATGAAATTATGGTAATTTGTAATCACCTCATCCAAACGGCAGGGTTTTATTTCCAGCCGGTTGTCGTTCAAATCTGCAAATTTTACAAGCCGGTTAATAACGGTTTCAACTTTTTTAACCTGCTGTTTGATTACGGTCAAATTTTTATTACCGGCGCTCTCTTCATTGGTCTGCAAAAAATCAGCCGTACTTAAAATTACTTGAAGGGGAGACAAAATATCTTCGGCTAAACCTGAGGTTAATTCTCCTATTGCAGAAAGTTTAAAATCGTTTGATAATTTTGATTGATACACATGCAATTCATGGTAGGTTGAATTAAGTTCTTCATCCTTTTTAAGAAGTTCTATTTTAGGAACGGCGATATTTAAAATTAATTGAATGAGTTGAACTTCAATACTTTCTTCATATTTATAAATTGGTTTTGTTAAAAGAGTGAAAACACCTTTCGGTTCTTTCCCTTCGCCTATAGGGAATAAAAGATAGTTTGATTTAGAGCCTTGACTGCTTACCTCTCTTAGATCAGGAATTATCTGCGGTTTATTTTCTTTTAAAACCCAATCTAAAATTCCTTCTTTAAAAACACGGTTTATAAATTGTGTTGTCTTAAGATTTTCTGTTTCAACAACGGAAATAAGATTTAACCGGAAATCATCAAAGAAAAAAAGATCGGCTTCTTCAAAAGGAATAACCCCGCTTAAAAAATTATTTACCTTTAGAATAATTTGCTTCGCATTATTAAAATTTTTAATCTGTTTTTCAAACAAAGAAATTTTCTTAAGCAGTCCGCCTAAGGCGGGTTCGTAAGAAGAATTAGATACCTTTGCCGGGTCAACTTGCACAAATCTTGGTTTTACTGCTCCCATCGTTTTTGTAAACGAAGGGAGAGAACTCGAAAAAGATTCGCAACGGACTCTATTGTTTTTTATTACTCTCAATTCAAATACCTTATAGCTTCGGATTGATTGATGAGAAATTCTTCGTATCCGGAAATGAAAGTTTCCATTTCTGCTTCTGAATGAATTCTCATGTTTTTCATCGCTTCCATATCGAGCGCTAAATTTTTATCGGGTTCAAAGTTTCCGATCTTTAAATGCATTGTTAAAAAATCGGCAAGATGTATAACTGATGCGAGCAGAAAATTACTCGTTGATTCATTCGGGTTGTGGTGATTCTTAATAACATCGCATAAAGAAGGAGGAAAATTCCAATTCTCTGCAAGAAAACTTCCGATTTCCGCGTGGTTCATTCCAAGCACTTCTGTTTCGGCTTCCAATAAGTTCAGTTCGGTATTTTGCTGCAATTCATAAATTGTTACAAAATGCGAATGGAAAAAACGATGGATTACGGCAATTCCCATATCGTGCAAAAATCCTGCAAGAAAAGCTTCTCCTTTAACTGAAAAGCCGACATCTTCTGCAATCTTCTCGGAAAGACTTCCCGTAAGAAAAGAATGAAGCCAAAATTCTTTTTGGTCAAGATATTTATCGGTTTTGTTTTTAAAAGTTTCTATTACCGAAAGAGCCGAAATTATTTTTTTCAACTCACTGAAACCAAGTACCAAAATCGCAAAATCCATAGAAGTAACTTTTCTCTGTAAACCGAACAAAGGAGAGTTTGCTATGCTTAATACTTTGGTTACAAGACTTTGGTCTTTAGAAATAACGTCAACGAGTTCTTTTGATTTCGGAGTCTTAGCATCCAATATCTTTGAAGCCTCTAAAAGTAACTTAGGAATAGGAGGCAATTTGAAAATATTTGCTAATGCCATTTCGGTTTTTGTTCTTCGCTGCGATTGGGTTGTGATAATTTCCATAGGTATTAAATTTTTAGTGATTCGATTTGATGTTTAAATAGGGTTTCGTAACTATCAATAAATTTATTTAGATAATCAAGGTTTCCAAGTCTTAAGATCGGGATAATTCCTTCGTCTAAAGTGTAATTTTCATCCCAACTAAAATTACCGATCCCAAATTTTTGGGTCATAAAATCAGCGAGATGAACAATTGCCGAAAGAACGTTATCCCCTTTATTTTTAGAGGGTTCGTGATGGTTCAACATTGAGTCGCTTAAAATTTTCGGGAGATTCCATTTTTCTGCGAGAAAAGAACCTATCTCCTGATGAGTAATCCCGAGAATTTCATTTTCTGCACTAACAAAACTCATCTGCTGGTTTTCTACCAAATCGCAGATTGCGGCAAATTCATCTTTGAAGTAACGTTGGATGACGGAGATACCTAAATCGTGAAGAAGTCCGGCAGTAAAAGCTTCGCCGGATTTTGGATACCCGATATCATCGGCAATTCTTTTTGCGGCGGCTGCAGTAACTAAAGAATGCACCCAGAAAGTTTTCCTATTCCATTTCTTTTCGGTTATATTTTTAAAAGCTTCTATCATTGAAAGTG
Source organism: Ignavibacteriaceae bacterium (assembly GCA_023231105.1). Classification (GTDB taxonomy): domain Bacteria; phylum Bacteroidota; class Ignavibacteria; order Ignavibacteriales; family Ignavibacteriaceae; genus UBA1563. The sequence continues at coordinate 3,757 of JALNWB010000026.1, forward strand.
CGATAACAATATTTTTAATATGATCGAATCCGAGAATAACAATTGCAAATTCGATTGTCGATACTCTTCTCGGAAGTCCGTAAAGCGGAGAATTAGCGACGGTAAGAATCTTTGCCACCAATCCTTGATCTCTGCTGATCACAAAACCCAATTCCGATGCGCTCGTTTTCGGGTTATCCAATAATTTTGTTACTTCAATCATCATGTATGGAATTGAAGGTAAATTTTGAACATTGCGAAGAAAATTTTTATAATAGTTTGACCGGGATTCTACTTCTATCATTTCATTACACGCTTGTAAATGCCAATTTGGATTTAAGAGATTCAATAATACGGGTATGAACTTGAGACACTCTTGATACGGTTATATTAAGCACTTGAGCGATCTCTTTATAACCAAGGTTTTCATAATAATAGAGACTGATAATTAACCGGTCACGTTCATCAAGTTTATTGATAGCCGCGATCAGAAATTCTTTCATTTCCTGTTTTTCCAACGATTCATCCGGTAAGATGGAATCATTCGGAATAATTTCTTCTAAAGAATATCCTTCATCATCATCATTTGTATGACTTAAGGAAACGTTTGAATAAATCACATCCTCATTCTCGCTGTTCACAACACGCGGTTTTTTCTGAAGTTTTCTGAGTTCGTCAATAATCTTTCCGCGTATTCTTTTTATTGCGTACGTTTCAAATTTTGTCCCGTATTCCGGGTCAAAACGGTCAATCGCTTCGCTTAATCCTTCTATCCCAAATTGGAGATAATCTCTATCGTCAAGAACATTATCGTTCATAAACTTTGAGTGATGGATTACGTAGTACACCAATTTTACATAGCTCAGAACAATCTTCTTTTTGATTGCGTCTGTTGGTGCAGCTTTATACTCTGTCCATAAATTTGCGTCTGCCATTTGATTTACTCTCTACACTTATAATTTAAAATTTGTTTCTTTATTTTTTTCAAAAGAAACCTTATTAATTGATTTCATAAAGATCAAGGCGATCAATCCTGTTAACAACGTAAAGGTTAAAAAAATTATTACGGATCTAAGTAAAATATCTTCGATCGGAATGTTTCGGCTGCTATAATAAATCACCGAAATAGAAAATATGAGAAGACCAAATTGAAGTACTATTTTATTCATTGTTTTACTTTTTTAGTTTTAAAGAGACAAATACTATACCACTTGAGCATTGAAATCTTTAAGTGAAAAACGGCTGTTTGATTCTGTTTTGTAAAGGGAAGATTGAAAAGAATTATCCGGCTTGTTTAATATTAGCCACATGGATGTATTTGATAAGATTTGCAGCCAGCTCACTAATTTGAAGCGTGATAAGCGAACCGGCTTCGCTTGGCAGGTTTGAGGTTTGCTTCATAAGAAGAGTTTGAGCCATTATTGAACGGCTGACAGCTGCATCGTTGCCGGCAAATCCTAAAAATTTTATTTCGGTTTTTAGAAAATGATCAACCGCTGTTTTCAAGTTAAGAAATGTTAAATCGGCTAAATTTTTATCTTCGGATTTATTGACCACAATATTTTTCTCACCGGTAAAGCCAACCCCGTCTAAAAGCTTAATAACAACGTAAGCATCCATTACCGCCGTTGGTTCAGGGGAAGTAATAACGATGGTGTGATCGGATTGGGAAAGAATTTCCAGCGTCTCTTTATTTGTGCCGGAGGCTGTATCGATAAAAATAAAATCATACTCATGCTCTAAATTTCTGAGCTGCCCGAAAAAATTAACAATTGAGCCGGCGCTCAATTTGGGAAAATCTTGCATCCCGGAATCACCAAAAATAACGGACAGGTTTGGTTCAACTTCCGTGATTAATTCCGGAAGTAAATTTTTATTTAGAAAAAAAAGCGAGAGTGTTTTTGTCGCGATAACATTCATCAAAATATGCACATTAGAAAAGTTGCAGTCAAAATCAACAAGCAATATTTTTTTCCCCATTATTGATAAGGCGAAAGCCATATTTACCGAAAGGAATGTTTTGCCTGTTCCCCCTTTGCCCGAAGTAAAAGCGAAAATTTTAGAGTGCCGGGGCAGATTCTGTCCTGCTAATCTTTTTTCAAGTCTTTGTAGTTCAAAAACTCTTTCCGCCTGCCCGTTCATTTGTGCATCTTTCCGGTGTAAACAATTTTCGCAATAAACTCCTGGTCGGCGGCAATAATATCATCCGGGATCACTTGTCCGTTTGATAAAAAAGTAATCGGAGTATTAAAATTAGTTGCAACATTTAAAATATTTCCAAAAACGGCAGCTTCATCTAATTTAGTAAAGATCAAGGCATTGTAATCAAACAATTTGAAATTCTCTGCGACATCAAATAAATTTTTAGAGTTGCCGGTTGTGCTTAACACAAGATAAGTTTCATCGACTTTTACTGCGTCTAAAAATTCTTTTGTTTTTTTAAGCTGGTCAAGACTCTTCTGGCTTCTACCTGCCGTATCGATAAAGATTACATCTTTTTTCTTAAAACTTTCAATCAACTTCGGCATTTCATCCGGCTCGTAAGCCACAAGCAGATCGATGTTGCTTATTTCCGAAAAGATTTTTAGTTGGTCAATTGCGCCAAGTCTGTAAGTATCGCTTGAAATTAATCCGACATCTAAATTGTGTAATATTTTTGAGATTACGGCTAACTTTGCGATGCAAGTTGTTTTTCCAACACCTGTAGGACCAACCAACGAAATAACCGTTGGTTTCCCGTTTTTCCTGACCTCAAAGTTTTTAACAGGAATCATTGAGGCGATGCTTTGAAGAACATAACTATCAATATTTGAAGGATGCAAAAAACTTTTTTGTTTTTCAAGCTGACCAAGAATTGATGTTATTATAGGTTTCTGCACTTCACGATAAATCAGCGTATCAACTATTTCCCGTAATTCTTTCTCAAGCAAAGCTTCTGTTCCCTCTTGCGGTTTTGATTTTTGTCGTTGAGAAACTGTTTGCCTGCCTGACGGCAAGGCAGGTCTAGCGGATGTTTGCATCTTAGGATACACTTTTTCCGTCCCGATTACTATCGGGATTAGTTCGTCATACAGATTTTTCTTTGGTTCTTTTTCTTTGAGTGTTTCAGAAAAAGAATTTTTTTGATTCACTGCAAGATTTTCGACCCCTGCCGTTAATTCGAACATTTTTTTTCTGCCGGATTTTATATCGGCTTCAATTATTCTTGTGCTTAAAATAATCGCTTCGCTGCCAAGTTCTTGCTTCATCAGGGCAGTTGTTTCTTTTAAGGTTGACGCTGAATATTTTTTAATTTGCATAAGTTACCTCTACTCTATCTACAAATTCTATTTCGATATTTGGCGGAAGTTCTGAATAGGAAAGAACTGCTATTTCCGGGAAACTCGAGTTTATTAAACGATAAAAATACGGGCGAATTGTTGCTGAAGTAAGAATTATCGGTGTGCAGCCAAGTTGTTTAAACTTGTCGAGACTTATTTGAATGTCTGAATTAATTTCTTTTAAGAATGCCGGACTTAAACCCAAAGACTGTACCGCTTCTTTTTGATTTTGCAATGATTTTGTAATGAAGGTTTCCAATTGATCGCCGAGAGCAACCGCCCGGATGATATTATTATGATCTTTATACAGATTTGCGATAGTATCACCAACGGTATGGCGAACGTATTCGGTAAGCACGTCAACATTTTTCGTTACTTTAGAATAATCTACAAGCGCCTCTAAAATCTGTACCAAATCTTTAATCGGGATGAATTCTCTTAACAGATTTTGCAAAACTTTTTGTATTGTACCGAGCGTTAAAACATCTTGATTTATATCTTCAATTACCGCAGGATATTCTTTCTTCAAATTTTCGAGAAGTTGTTTTACTGCCTGCCTTGTTAATATTTTATCAAAATTTTTCTTCAACGTTTCTTGAAGATGCGTTGAAAGAACTGAGATGCTGTCCACAACCGTAAATTCTAAAAGTTCGGCTTTATCTTTTTCCTCTTCGGTGATCCAATAGCTTTGTAAATTGAATGCAGGGTCTTTCGTTGGAATTCCTGATAATGTATCTTGAATGCTTCCCGGATTCATTGCCAGGTAACGGTCGGTATAAATTTCATACGATGCAACAACATTTCCTTTTATTTTGATAATATATTCATTCGGATCAAGTTGAAGATTATCGCGAACTCTTACCGGAGGAATAAGGATTCCATATTCGAGCGCAATAAATTTCCGTGTGGAAGAAATTTTCTGGAAAAGATTTCCGCCCTGTTTTTCATCAACTAAACTGATCAAGCCATAACCGATTTCAATTTCAATAGGATCAACTTGCAAGTATTGCTCAACTTTTTCTTCGGTTGGTTCCGGAATTATTTCTTCTTCCGTAGGAATTACTTTTAATTCTTTAATTCTTTTTTTAGTTACATAAGAACTGACTCCTAAAACAGAACCGAGAACTAAGAAAGGGAAAAAAGGCATTCCCGGAACTAAAGCGAAAAGCATCACGGCGCCCGCAACCGTTGCCAATACTCTCGGATTTGAAAGTAATTGAGTTTTCATTTGTTTATCAAGCGCGCTTCCCGAAGCGCTTCTTGTTACCACAAGTCCGGCGGCTGTTGCAATAATAAGTGCAGGAATTTGAGAAACTAAACCATCACCGATTGTAAGAATTGTATAGTTGTGCAAAGCGTCGGTAAAGGACATTCCTTTTTCTGCAACGCCGATAATGAAGCCGCCAAGGATGTTTATTCCATTAATGAGAAGTCCGGCAACTGCATCTCCTTTAACAAATTTACTCGCTCCGTCCATCGCTCCATAAAATTCAGCTTCGCGGCTAATATTGTCTCTTCTTATTCTTGCTTCTTTATCATTGATCAAACCGGTATTTAAATCCGCATCAATTGCCATTTGTTTTCCGGGCATAGCATCTAATGTAAAACGTGCGGCAACTTCTGAAATTCTTCCCGAACCTTTTATAATTACAATAAACTGGATGATCACCAAAATTATGAAAATGATAAATCCGACGACGTAATTTCCGCTTACTACAAACGAACCGAATGTTTCAATAACTTTTCCGGCGTAACCTTCTATAAGGATTAATCTTGTGGAGCTAATATTTAGTGCAAGCCTAAAGAGCGTTAGCACTAATAATAATCCCGGGAAAATTGAAATATCAAGCGGAGTTTGAATGTATAATGAAACGACAAGAATTAAAACCGCAGCAGTAATATTTATGGCAAGAAGAAAATCCAATATCCCCGCGGGCAGCGGAATTAACATCAGCCCAAGAATCAGGATCAACCCGATGGCTAAAAAGATGTCGCTATTTTTTCCAAAATTTTTCAAATTATACTATTGTCTTTTTCCGGTAGTTTTTAAGTTGAAAAATATAAGCCAATATTTGTGCCACAGCTTTAAATAAGGATTGTGGTATCTGATCTCCTATGTCGCAAAGTTTATATAAAGCTCTCGCCAACTCTCTATCTTCGTGCAAAGGAATATTATTTTTTACCGCTACTTCTTTAATTTTTTGCGCTAAAGAATCGACTCCTTTTGCCACAACTTTCGGTGCGGAATCTTTATCCAAATCATATTTTATTGCAATGGCATAGTGAGTGGGGTTTGTAATAATAACGTCAGCTTTGGGAACATCACCCATCATACGACTTCTGGCAGCCTGCAGCTGCATTCTTTTAATGCGCGATTTGATAAGCGGATCACCTTCGCTCTGCTTGTTCTCTTCTTTCACTTCATGCTTGGTCATCATCATATCTTTTTTAAATTTGAACCGCTGGAAAGAGAAATCGACTACGGCAATGACGGCAAAAATCATTGAGATTTTCCAGAGAAGTGAATATGCAGCTTCAAGCATAAACTGCATTATTTCGCTAACGGAGAGTTCAACCAAAGCCGAGGTTTTGGTAATTGAATCTGAAAGAACGTAATAAGTGAATCCCCCGATGACTACAAGTTTAAGTAACGATTTTGCGACATCTACAACTGAACGGGATGAAAAAAGCATTCCTTTTAACTTGCTTATCGGATTAAATTTTTCGGCTTTTGGCATTAAGGCTTTAAAGCTGAATTTAAACCCTACCTGAGCAACATTAGCCACAAATGCAATAAGAACCAATCCGCCTAAGATTGGCGCCAGGGTAGAAAGTAAAAAATAGGCGTCTTCTTTAATTATCTCTTGAATTGAATTGCTATTAATGGTAAGTTTATCGAGTGAAGAAAATATTTTGATGGTAAGTGTGGAAACTCTTTCGCTTAAGAATTGCTGCGATAAAAATATCAACATTAAACCGACTCCAAAGAGCGCCAAAGAATTAATTTCCTGGCTTTTTGCTACTTGCCCTTTATCTCTTGCATCCGTTAGTTTCTTACCGGAAGCTTGCTCGGTTTTTTCCTGACCCTCGGATTCAGCCATTGTTATGACCCCATCGCTTTAATTAAAGTAAACAGATTGTCTTCAAATCCTTTTAACAAACCTTTAATTGCGTAAACATAAATGGGAATAAGTGTGGTAAGAAATAAAAATCCGATGCCGATTCTTAAAGGTTGAGTTACAAAAAAGACCTGCATCTGGGGGATTATTCTTGAGATAATTCCTTCTGCAATTGAAATAAGAAAAAATGAAACCAATATCGGCGAAGCTATTTTAATTGCGATAATAAAAACCAACCCTGAATATTTTATCAGCAATTGGTAAACCGGAACGGTGACGGTGAACTTTCCTATCGGAATAACGCTGAAGGAATAAACCAATCCTCTGATTAAATAATGATGCCCATCGATTAAAAAGAAAAGGAGAATAGTTGCGAAGTAAATAAGTTCTCCGATAACATTTCCCTGCGTTTCTTCCATCGGGTTAAATGCTTCCGCCATGCTTAATCCCATGTCAAACCCGATTAAAGAACCGGCAAATGATATTCCAAAAAAAACTATATGAAGCATAAAACCGATCAACAAGCCGGAGAGAATTTCTTTTACGGCATTTGCAGCCAGGAACCACAAGCTTACTTCTATTTTTATTGCCGATTTATCAATTGATAAAAAAACTATATAGGAAATTATTAGCCCGAGAAAAATTTTTACAAGTGCCGGGATTGAAGTGTGTCCCATAATCGGGGAAGCAAAAAAAGCCGATGCAATCCGGACGAAGATCAAGATTAGCAAAATAAAATCAACCACTAAAATATCGGTCATCGAATTACCGTTGGGAACATCGAAAAAAGTTTATGTGTAATTGCAATCATTTTGTCCAATATCCAGGGGAACATAAAAATAACAACAACGGTAGTAACTAATATTTTGGGAACAAAGGTCAGCGTCATTTCTTGAATTGAAGTTGCCGCTTGAAAAATTGAAATTGCGATTCCGACAACAAGCGCAACACCAAGAACCGGAAGTAATATTAAAAAGGTTGTGTAAAAAACTTCCTTTAAGATTTCTATAACTAATTCTTCAGTCATTTAAGCGAAACTCCTTACTAAAGATCCGACAATTAAATTCCATCCGTCAACAAGAACAAAGAGTAAAATTTTAAATGGCAAAGAGATCATCATCGGCGGAAGCATCATCATTCCCATAGACATCAGGATACTTGAGACGATCATATCAACCATTAGAAAAGGGATAAACATAAAAAATCCAATTATAAAACCAGCGCGGAGTTCGCTTAAAGCAAACGCCGGAACAACAATATATGTAGGAAGTTCGCTTCTATTATTTGGGCGTTTAAGGTTGGAAAGTCCGATAAACAATTCCAGGTCGGCTTCGCGCACATTCCTAAACATAAAATCTCTGATCGGTTCAATTCCTTTGTCGTAGGCTTCGTTCACGCTCATCTTTCCATCCATTAAAGGTTTTAATGCGATATCGTTTACTTTACTCCAGGTAGGAGCCATAACAAAAAAAGTTATGAACATAGCAATACCGGCTAAGAGTTGTCCGGGCGGCATTTGCTGCGTGCCGAGCGCACTTTTTAAAAAATGAAAAACAATGATAATTCGAAGATATGAGGTGGTCATAATCATTAATGAAGGAGCTAACGAAAGGACCGTCATCAAAAGCAAAAGTTGAAGCGTTACCGAAACATCCTGTGGTGAATCGGAAGTGCCGACATCAATCCCGATCTTTGGGAAAGGCAATGTTGTAGATTTTTGAGGTAGAATTTCTGTTGCGGAAAACAAAAACAACAAAATTGCGAATGTTAAAATTTTTATTTTCATTTCATCCCAAAATTCTTTTTCAAAGTATCCAGAAAGTTATTTTTTATCGTGTCATTGTCAACTTCTTCGTCAATCTGGTTTTCATCTATGTCTAATTCTTTTAATAAATTGATTGAATGCTCGCTAATTCCTAAAACCAAATATTTATTTTCAACTTTTACTACCGAAATATATTTTTTCGGCATTATCGACTGCGTGCTGAGAACGTCGATGTTAAAGATTTTCGATCTTTTTCCGGTAACCGTTATTCCTTTTCTTTTAATAAAAATAAGGACTGCATAGAGCAGTCCGATTACTAATACCAGCGGGAAAAGAGCTTTTAACACATCAAGAAAACCCATTAAGACAATCCCTTCAATCCTTTGTTGTGTTCATTCAAGTTTGTAATTCTTATACCAAAATGTTTATCAATTACGACCACTTCACCCTCGGCAATTTTTTTATTATTAACGAAAATATCTACCGGTTCACTTGCAAGTTTATCAAGTTCAATAACGTAACCGCGTTCAAGTTCAAGAATATCCTTCACCAACATTTGCGTTCTTCCCAATTCGATATAAACATTTAAATGAAGATCTCTAAGCATATCTAACTTGCTGTTCGCATTATTTTTTTGAGTAAACGCTTCGTCAAAATCTTCAAAATCAGCTACATCAACGTTCTTGGATGAAGTGTCATTCTTCTGCTTTCCCGAAAAAATATCTTCTTCGCCAAGCGAAGCAGAATTATTTTGTTCAGTGCCAGCGTCATCAAATTCTTCGTTGTTAAAATTTTCAGCCATTTTCTACACCTTATTCTGATTATCATTTTGTAAAATATTTTTTATTATTTTGATAGCTTTGTGTTTATTTACAACACCAGCCCTACCGGTAAACCATGCTTTATCAGCCACATGAATCACCAGGTCATCACCGATCTTGGTATCAAGTTTTAAGATATCTCCTTCTTCAAGGTTCATCAATTCTTCGAGGGATATTTTTGTATTGCCAAATTCAACCCGTACGGGGAGAAGTGTTTTTAATAAATGATTTGAAATTATCGTGTGGGCTTTAACACCATTGTAATTCCCGGGACGAATAGTCGTTAGTTTTTTCGAAGTCATTTTTGAAAGAATCGTATCAAACGCGAAAGTGGCAAAGCAAATATTCATCATAAAAGATTGTTCGCCAACGAGTACTTCAAACGAAATGAGAAGAACAGATTCACTGTGCGAAGTTATTTGCGCAAAATCTATATCAGCCTCGAACCTTTCCATAACAAACTCAAAATTATCAACTACCTGCCAGGCTTTTCTCATATCCATCATTACCCGTTCAACAATAACGTTTAGAACTTTTTGTTCGATGGCGGTAATAACTTTTGATTGTTTTGTTCCCAGCCCATTGCCGCCTAACAATCTATCAACCAAACACAAAGCGAAATCGGGGCTTAGCTCTAGGATGCCTTTGATATCGGTTCCTCTAATATCAAATGTGTACAAACATGCGGGATTAGATACGGATAGGATATATTCCGAATAATAGATTTGATCGACCGACGTAACTGCTATCGAAACCATTGATTGCAGTTTAGATAACAAAAAAGAACTTAGACTTTCCGAAAAGTTATCAAAAATGTTTTTTATTGTTCTAAGTTGATTTTTTGAAATTCTATTTGGCAGCCGAAAATCAAACGGAAGCGCTTGATGGTTTTGCGCTTCAGGTGCGGCTACTTCTTCTCCGCCTTTAACTTGATTTAAAAGCAGATCAATTTCTTGTTGTGATAATACTTCTGCCATTGTTATTGTAAAATAAATTTACTGAAATAAACTTGATGCAAGTGAACTTTGGGAAAAATTTGTTTAATCCTCTGTGTAAGTTCTATTTTTAAAGTATCTTTATAACCGGCGCTGTTTAATTGAAATAAATTTTTGCTGGATATTGTAGAAATAATTGCGTCTTTAACTAATATTTCCTTGGTTTTCATTTCCGTCTTATCTTCTTCCGATCTTACCGAAATACCAAGAGATAACAATAACAACCTTTTACCATCGGTCTCGGCAGGATTTACAACAATATCTTCTATCGAATAGATAAAATTGGCATTTTGCGCCTCATCCGGTTTCTCTTCAACTTTTTTAACGGTCACCGGTTTTGTTTTTGTAGAATCGTTTGTTACTGTATGACCTTGAATTTTACTTGTAATCATATATCCCATGATAAAGTAAACAACTATTAATTGTACAATAAATGCGGGGATTCCGATTATAAACACTTTGCGGTTTAGTCCTTTAGCTTCCTCAATTTTGGCGGGAGCTAAGTCTTCTTTTAAAATTTCTTCAAGTTTTTCTTCTTTGATCATGATTCTTTCAAGTTTTTTCTTAAATTAGAATCAATTGTAATGCCACTAAAAAAACGAAATATTTTCAGGTAATCAATATTTTTAGCGCATCGATATGGTTATTATTGTGCAACTGTTGAAAAGTGAAGAACTAAAGCCAACGACATTAATGTTGTTACGCCGAGAAAATTCCTACGATTTGATTACTCTCTTTACCGTGGTTTTTATTCCGATGGTAAATTTGGAAACATTTAAAGATGAGAAGCAAGTGGAAGATTGCGATGGGGGTTGGTCAGCCATTATATAAAAAAACTCCGCCTAAGCGGAGCTTTTTTGGAGTTACTATTTTGAATTAGGTTTATCTAATAAGGTTTGTTATTTCTTGCAACAAACTGTCGGCTGTAGTAATTACTCTTGCATTAGCCTGGAAACCTCTTTGAGAAACGATCATCTTGGTAAACTCTTCAGAGAGATCAACATTTGATTGTTCCAAAGCCCCAGATTGAACTGTTGTTCCGGTTTCTTCACCAAGACTTCCGATTCTCGGAGTTCCGGAGTTTGCGTAAGCGATAAACAGATTGTCTCCTTTGCTAATTAAGCCGTTTAAGTTTGTGAAGGTTGCAACCATTATCTGCGCTAAGGTTTTCGAATTTCCATTTGTAAAGATTCCAACTACATTTCCGTATTGATCAATGTTCATATTTGATAACGAAGCGGAAGCAGAACCGTTTTGACTTAAAGCGGAAACAACCGAACTTGCAGAGGTTTGGGTAACTCCGCCGAATGCCTGTCCAAAATCTAAATCGAGAACAACTGGATTAGCTCCTCCGATCGGATTAAAGGCTAACTGCGGGCTGGAAGGATTAATGCCTGTAGGGTCTAATGTTCCATCGGCATTAAATGTTAGTGTTCCATTAGCTGATGCTGCCTTTCCATCATCCGTACTTGAACTGGGCACACCGGCATTCCACGCCCATGTGTTAGTATCAATTTTTGTAAATGTTAACGTAACCTGATGAGAATTACCCAAGGAATCAAAAATAGAAACTGCGCCGCTTACAATATTTGCATCCCGGTTCCCGTCAGCTGATGCGGATAACGTAGAGGTTGCAGAATTTTGGGAAATTGCAGATGGATCAAACGTAAACTTAATACCGCTTGAAGGTATATTCACCAAGTTATCTATGGGTAGAGTCACCCCATCGAACTTCGCTTTTGAAGCAGCATTCATTACAAAATTTCCATTTCCGTCATCTGCAAATACAACTGAGATTGGGGCAGCGCTGGATTGGATAGCAACATCGGGTGTAGCAGAAGATGGGTCATAAACCTTCCATGTCACATCATACGTGTCGGCTGCTGTTTTTGTAAATGTCTGTTTGAATGTAAATTCAGCTCCGGCTTCATTAAATATAGTTGCTGATTTAGTGACTGAATCAACTGCCGGCGGAACTGCCGGGAAAATAGCAATCGCGCTCGAGTCAATATTTCCACGTGTAACAACCGATTCAGATCTTGTTAAAGCGGAACTGCTCTTAAGGTTACCACCCCATTTAATTAAGTTAGTAGAAACTGCCGGAAGCTTTAGATTTGCGTCGATCATAATATCTTGCAAATTATTTCCAGGAGGAATAACGCCGTCGGCACTGGCAACTTTACCTTGAACAATTGCTCCATTCTGTGGACTTACTAATTTACCGTCAGCGTCAAAAACAAATCCGCCCGCGCGTGAGTAGAAATTTTCACCGTTGCTTTTCAAGACAAAGAGTCCATTGCCCTGAAGCGCTAAATCAGTAGTGATGCCGGTTCTTTCAAAAGTGCCCTGGCTCCAGTTTCTATCAATTGAATTGACTTTCATTCCTAATCCAACTTGATAGGTGTTTGTGCCGCCTGAAGTATCGGTAGGATTTGTACCGGCTTTGATAAATTGATTAAAAGTATCGCTGAACGTTACACGCGAACCTTTATATCCGATTGTGTTAACGTTAGCTATGTTGTTTCCAATAACGTCCATCATGGTTTGATGATTGCGTAATCCGGAAACGCCTGCAAAAAGAGAATTGAGAAGTGCCATAAAACCTCCTAAGGTTTATTTAAGTTAATCGGACCCGGCATCAGTCAGTCAGCCGGATCGTGAGCGTCCTTAAAAGGTCCCGCTCTGTTATTATGAATTAATTATTAGACGAAAACTACACTGTCGATATTTGTAAAAATATTTTCGTTGGAAGAACCCAAAGCCATTGCCGTTACTACCGTTCTATTCGGAATGTTAACGATATATGCCGTGTCTTCCATCATTACTAAAGAATCTTTTGAGCCTTTTAATTCAGCCCGATCTACGGCGGATTGAATTTTACTAATTTCAGATTCGCCAAGTTGAATGTTCCTGTTTTCCAATCTTTTTAATGCGTGGTTGGAAAATTTTATCTTATCAAGTTCTTGTTGAAAAACAGAATCAAAACTGATTGAAGGAGATTGTGAATTATTTTTTATCGGTGCATCAATCTGCTCAATCGGAATAAAAGGAACTCTTACACCATTCATCTCTACCATTTTTAAATTCTCCTTACGGTTCCGGGTTTACAATTTCTAAGATATCCGATAATAAATATTCGGAATTATTTATCATTAGTTTAGTCCCTGACTGAGTAAATTTTACTCCTTCGATTTTTCCATAAACAAAAGGTGTTACATCCATGTCTGCATCGTTTGAGCCTTTAGCTTCAACTTTGAAAGTATAATTACCGTCAGGTACCGTCTTACCTTGATTATCGGAAAAATCCCAGGAAAGTTTATTATCGCCTTTATTAGTCGAAGCATTCTCAATTGTTTTAACCAATACGCCGGCATCATTGTAAATAGAAATTTTAGCTGATACGGCATCACCGGGAAGTGTGTATCCAAGATTAGCTGATACCTGCCCGGTTTTTTGAATTGTGGTGTTGGAAAGTTTTACTTCTTTTCCAATTAATGTTGCAGACATAGTATTATTAACTGACTCTGCGAGCATTAGATTAGCATTAATACTTTGTGTTAACGATGTGTTAATGTTTGTCAATTGTTCCAAAGAACTGAATTGTGCAAGCTGCGCGGAAAAAGCCGTTCCGTCCATCGGATTCATCGGATCTTGATATTTCATTTGAGCCATCATCAATTTCAAAAAATCATCTTTCCCGAGTTGGGATTTTCCCTTTGTAGCTGTTGTATTTTGATTAGTTGTTGTTGAATTAACTGCATCTATCATAATAACTCCTACGCTAAATACTCATATGTATTATAGCCTAATTTTCTAATCGCACCGGGGAGAATCTGCTTATCAATTTTTACTTTGTTGCCAAAATTGTTCGCTCTTTTTTTCTGTCCGTATGCTTTGCTTTGTTTTTCATCAGAACCAGAAAGCGACACATTAAAAGAAGCAAGCTGTAATCCGTTTTGCGAAAGCGTTTGTTTTAATGTTTCTGTGTTTATCTGAAGCATTTGTTTTACTGATTCGGTTTCTACTTCGGCTTTTGCGTGTATTATTTCTCCGCCTACTTCAAGGGTTAACTTTACTTTCCCAAGAGCTTCTGGAAGAAGTTTTAACACAACTTTCTGCGAAGTTCCGCTTTCGAAAAGTTTCGAAATCTCTTTAGTCAGTTCAAATGATTTAATTGTTTTTTCTGTTTCAGGTAATTGATCCCAACTTGTCGGGACCGGCGGTATTTTTTCTTTTGTTGAAGAAATTTTCACTTCACTTGTTTGATGATTACTTGAAGCGGCGTTTTGAATTTCCGCAGGCTTGGTCTCTTCGCTTCCGGGCAGAGGTTTTGTTTCGGAAGGCTTTGTCTCTTTTGTAAAATTCAAATCATTACCCGGAGTTTGATGTTCGGGAACATCTCCCGATGGTAATCGTGATTCGTTCTCAGGTAAAATACTTTTTAGTGCTGTTTTCTCGGTTTCTTTTTGAGCCGGGGCTTTCTGAATTTCAGGAGAAACTTTTTTATCATCGTTCTCCTGTTTGTTTTTCATTTGCAATTGTTCGTTCACTATTGGAGCTGCATTTGAAATATTCTCGTTTTGCCCTTTCTGCATAAGGGTAAACCGGCTGGCAGCTTGCGGTTCGGTTTGCGCAGATTCTGAATTGTTTTTATTTTGAATATTAATATCGGACTTTTGAAATGCTAATTCTTTTTCAACTTTTTCAGTAACCGGTTTAATATTAATTATTCTTTCAGGATTCTTGCTTTGAATATTTTCTTCGAAACTGTTTTCTTGCGGTAACGGACTTGCTGATTTTATTTGCTCAACAGCTTGCTTAATTGCGCTAATTGAAATTTTCCCCGCTGTGTTAGCTTCAGTTTTATTACTGCTTTCCGGTATGGAAACAGCGCTAAGCTTATCCTTTGTATGAGCAAGAGTCGTTAACAAATTTATATCGGAAGGATCAATTTTACTTTGCTCTGCTGAAACAATTACTTTGTTGCCGGCTATAGAAAATTTGGGACTAAACGGTAATTCGTTTTCAAAAGATAGCTGAACAAAATCCGAGTTTAAATTTTGTTTTACGTTATTAGCTGTTTTGTTATTACTTAAATTCTTAATTCCGGATTGAACCTCATCATTTGAAGAAACAGATTTTGGAGAAGCCGATTGAGTTTCTGTTTTTTGAAATTTAACGCCGGGTGTCTCCTTATTGACTTCCGTATTTTTCGGTAGATTTTCCTGAACTTGTACTACTATTTTGTACTCAATATTACTTTTTGGTAAACCGTTTTTAGCCGGTTTAATTTCCAAAGCACGAATAACTGCATCCGAATTAAGGTTTAATTGACTGTTGATTATTTTATTTATCTGCGGTTCGATCTTTTTCGATTGCAGTCCAACTTTTTCTGTTTGCAACTCAGGCTTGTTCGTTGGCAATTCAACTTTGTTCGGCTGCAACTCTATTTTAACTGATTTGGTTTCAGCTTTGCTTGATTGAAATTCAACTGTGTTTGGCTGTAATTCATCTTTGACTGATTGAGACTCTGCTTTACCTGGCTGCAATTCCGTTTTGCTTGATTGTAATTCTGATCCCTCTATCTGCGGCTCGTCTTTGGAATTGTCTGACACGTATCCGCTAATTGCCGGATTGTTTTCAGAAATGGTTTCAGCAGTTTTATTAACTCCATTTCCTGCCGTTCCGGAAGTAACTTTATTTGAAGATTTTTCTTCGGGTTTTTCTGCTGCACTTGTTAAAGGAAATTTATTTTTCAAATTTTCCGATTTAGTTGTGCCAACTACTTCGCTAATTACAGTGGATGTCTCCGGGTTGGTTTCCTTTGATTGCAGTTGAGTTGACTCATTCTCTTTTATGTTATTTTCGGTTGGAACAACAGTATTCAACAATTGATCAATTGATTGTGTTCCGGCAGTTGTGGTTCCGGTAGCCTCATCATCGCCTTTATTTATACCGTCAACCTTTGAAATTGTAAATTGAAAACTTTTTCCGTTATTTTTTAATTCTATTGTGGTTACGCCTTTTTCTTCCAACTCCTTAATTGCATTCGAAAGTAAAACTTCGGCATTTTTATTTTCCCCTAACAACACATTACCTGTTGTGGAAATTGTTTTGGAAGAAAAATCAGCGGCTGTATTTGCAGAAAAAAGCTGAGTAAGTATTTCAAGAAGATTTTCGGATTGAACGACAAACTCTTTCCCGTCTGATTGCATGGCAGAATCTTTACCGGAATTTTCTTTAACCTGATCTAATAATCCGTTTCCTTCTTTAGACTGTTTTACTTGAGACCCATTGGTCAAAAGAAGTTTATTGATGAGTTCAAAAATATTTTGATTGGCATTGTCTTCTGCAATGTTAGGCTTTTGGAAATTTAGATTATTACTATCGTTACTAATGTCTGTTGTTTGAAAAGAAAAGATATCCGTTATCGCGCTTACGCTTGTACTCTCAGGTAAAACCGTGGCGGGCAGAGTAGGATCGGATTCATTAAAAACTTTAATAATATCCGAGAATAAATATTTTGAGTTGCTAAGTTTGTTGTTCTTGGAAACAGTTTGAGCGCCTGCCTCAGAAACGGATTGCATAAAAAGAGGATTAAAAAACATTATTGCGCCTTCGTAATTCTATTTGCAGTTTCAGGATTTAATTGAGCCAAAATTTCCGCAGCTTTCTTTTTTTTCATTGAATACAAAATGTCTCTGGCAATATTATCGGAGAAATTCTGAATAATTTTAGCGGCTTTCTTTGGCTCCATCATTTCATACAAAGAGGCGGTCTGTTTTTTCCAACTGAAATAAGAACTGTCATGCTTTATCGACGCCGCTATTTCTGCGGTAGATACAACCAAAGCTGCTTTTTCGGTTGCTCCCTTTTTTTTATCCTGAGCTTGTAGTTGATTTTTTTTTGCGTCCTTCACAATCTGAACAATATATTTATTTAAGCTGTCAATTAATATTGAATCGTTACTTGCTCGGTTAGTTAAGGGAACCGGGTTGTTCTGTTTATTAACTGATTTTAAACTGTCTAGTAAATCACTTTTCATTTCTTTCAAAGCGCTTTTCATTTCTTTTAATAGAGCGCTGTCAACGGATGAAATTTTTACCGGGAGTTTTTTGGGGGTAACTTTAACCTGTGCAAAATTGAAATGAAAGATATCCACGTAGTACGAATTCAGAAAAATAAAAGCTCCGGTTATGAGAAGAAAAGCCGCTACAAAAGTTCCAATGTAAATGATGTTGTTTTTCATTTCTTTTCCCTCACAAATCTTTGTGTCGCAGTTTCGTTAACTTGAACCATATCAAGTCTTTTTTCTTCTTCGTTAAATTGATCGCGGTAAATATCTTCAAGTGAATCAAAGATTTTATGTTCTTTACTTTTTTGAATCAATTCAGTAACCTTTTTTTCACGCTGTATATTGAGGGCGTTTATTTGTAATTGGATGTTTTCCATTTTCTTTTTCAATGAAACGAGATATCCTTTTTGCGCCTTCAAATCAGAGATACGAATATTTGTAGAAAATTTTTTTCTATGCTCTTCTTCTTCAACCAAAACGCTTTGCAGTTCGGTTTTTAATTTTCCTATCGCCAAATCAATTTCAGCAACTTCCTTTTGAGCCTTTTTTTCCAATGACTCTTTTATCTTCCGAACTGTTTCAAATTTGTAATTAAATTTTGACATTTTTTTACAATGGTTTTTCTATGATACTGTTTAGCCGCGCTACTGTTTCGCCGTAAAATGCTTTTTCGTTCATATCCTGTTTAAGAAAACTTCTTAAAGAATTTATTTTGGAAAGAGCGTGGTCTATCTGCGGATTACTTCCACGCACATAAGCGCCGATGTTTATTAAATCTTCAGCTTCCTTGTACGTAGCCAGAATTTCATTAAATGAGGTAGCTCTTTCCCTATGATCCAGCGTAACAATATCTGGCATAACGCGCGAAACGCTTTGCAGTGGATCAACCGCAGGATATTGTCCGCGGTTTGCCAATTTGCGGGAGAGAACGACATGTCCGTCTAAAATTGATCGAACCGCATCAACAATGGGTTCATTCATATCATCGCCGTCAACAAGCACAGTATAAAGCCCGGTGATAGAGCCGTTGTCGGTGGTTCCTGCGCGCTCGAGAAGTTTGGGAAGAATAGCAAAAACCGAAGGCGTGTAACCTTTGGTTGTTGGCGGTTCTCCAACGGCTAAACCAATTTCTCTTTGCGCCATCGCAAATCTCGTTACGGAATCCATCATAAGAACAACGTCTTTTCCTTTTTCTCTGAAATATTCTGCGATGGTTGTTCCAATAAATGCGCCTTTCATTCGAACCAGGGCGGACTTGTCGCTTGTAGCAACAATAACAACAGATCTTTTTAAACCTTCTTCACCTAAATCTTTTTCAATAAATTCTCTAACTTCTCTGCCACGTTCACCGATTAGGGCGATAACGTTTATATCTGCGTTAGTGTTGCGGGCGATCATTCCAAGCGTAACGCTTTTGCCCACACCTGAGCCGGCAAAAATTCCTACTCTCTGTCCTTTTCCGATTGTCAATAAACCATCGATCGAACGAACACCGGTTTGTAAGGGAGTTACAATTCTTTTTCTTGTTAGCGGATTTGGCGGTTCTCTGTAAATGCTAAATTCTGCTTCATGAAATATTTCTCCCTTGCCGTCGATCGGATTTCCTAATCCGTCAATCACGCGACCAAGCAATTGTTCTCCAACCCCGATTGTAAAATTTTTCCCGGATGCGATAATCTCGCATGAGGGAGAAATTCTGTGGACTTCTCCCAGAGCAATTGAAAGAACTTTTCCGTCTTTGAAACCAACAACTTCCGATTTACAAACTTCGTTTCCATCCGTATCAACAATAAAGCAGACTTCTCCCAACGAAACATTGGGTCCGATAGAAATAATGATAAGCCCGACAACGTCGGTAACTTTGCCGTTCACCTTAACAAGTTCGGCTTCGTCAATTATTCTTTTACATTTCCGTATGAAGTTTTCTTCTATGTTCATTAGTTATTTTGAGTAAAGAGATGATGTTCAAGTTGTTTTTTCAGTTCGCTTATTTGTAAAGCAATTCTTGATTCTACATTTCCTATTTCGGTTTCCACCAAACAACCGCCGGATTCAATTCTTTCTTCCGATTCAAATGTAATTTTTGAAAAAATATCATCGTTAAAAATTCCTTGAGAATTTTTTCTAATATGTTCCAGGTCGGTTTTGTTTAGTTTGATAATTACTTTATTTGCACCGAGAACTTTTTTTAAGGCATCTTTTAAAGTTTCATCAATGATGGTCTTCGTTTCAATTTCGCGCTTAATTATTTTTTCTGAAATAAGAAAAGAAAGGTTAACTACCATCGCTTCAAATTGTTGGTCATAATCAACAAGTTTTTCATTGAGTGAAGCCACAACGCTTTGAAGCATTTGTTTATGTTCAAACAACCGTCTTTCGTGGTTCGCTTCTAATTCTTTTCTGATAGCATTCTGTCCGTCGGAAAATCCATTTTCATAATTCTGCTGCAATTGTTTTTCAAAGGAATTTTCCTGGGCAATAGCATCATCTTTTTCTTCAAAGGAAGAATTTTTTATTTTGAAATTCAACTTTCCCGGTTTAACATTTAATTGAAGAACGTTAGACATAAACTTCTTCCTTGTTACCGCGCAGGTTAAGAGAAATTTCTCCTTCTTCTTCAAGCAGTTTAACGGCGTCAATAATTCTTGCTTGAGCAGTTTCAACTTCTTTAAGTTTAACCATTCCCATGTATTGCAGTTCCTCTCTTAAAAGATCGGAAGCGCGTTCGGACATATTAAGGAAGAATTTATTTTTAAGTTTTTCGTCAACTATTTTTAGAGAAAGGGCAAGGTCTTTTCTATCAACCACTCTAAGGATTTTTTGAATATCTTTGTCTTGAATATTCACAATATCGTCAAACAAGAACATCAGTCTTTTTACTTCTAAGGCAACGTCCGGATCTTTTTCTTCAAGTTTTAACATTATATCTTTGCTTAAACTAACGGTTGTTCTATTCAAAACGGAAGCAAGGTTTTTTGTTCCGCCTATTTTGCTAAGCGATTGCCCCATGGATAAACCTGCCATTTCATCAACAACTTTTTCTATTTGCTTAAGTGTTTGAGGAGAAATTTTTCCGAGTGTGGCAATTCTATAAACAACATCGTGTCTAAGGTTATCCGGTAATTCTTGTAAAGCTTTTGCGGTATGTTCAGGATTTAGATGAGCAAGAATTAACGCAATGGTTTGCGGATGCTCTTTACCTAAAAAATTAACAAGTTGTGAAGAATCTGCTTTTTTCAAAACATCAAAACCTTTTAACGTGGTCAGGTTTTTAACTTTTTCTATTATTTCCATCGCTTTGCTTATGCCGAAGGATTTCTCTAAGACTGCGCGGGCAAACTCGATTCCACCTTCCAGAACATATTCACGGGCAACAACCATGCTGTAATATTCTTCCATAACCAATTCAACAACCTGAGAGGGAATGTTGCGCACTTTAGAAATTTCCGTCGAGATTAGCTCAATATCTGATGGGTCGAGGTGTTTAATAACTTCGGAAGCCGTATCAACATTAAAGGCAATCATTAAGAGCGCCGCTTTTTGAACGCCTGAAATAGTTTTGACTGTACGGTTTTCTTTTGCAGGTAATGCTTTTTTATCATTCATCTTCGTGTAACCATGCATTTATAAGTTTTGCGGCATCAACAGGATTTTTAGCAACGTAATTAGTTATTTTTTCTTGTTGCGCTCTTTTATTAATTGCATCATCGGAGATTTCATCTTCAATATCACCTACAGGCAGTATATTTTTTTTACGGGTTGGTATCGATTTAGTTCCATCATTCCTAAGAAGCGATGCCGCTCCTCCGGTTTCAAAAGCCATGTTATCTTGATTAATAGTTCCGATAATAATTTTTTCGTTTTTCAGTCTTTGCATTAATCCTTTTAAGATGAAAAGAGAAGCAATGATCCCGCCTAAAACAAAGAGCACGTTGATCCATTTTTCCGGATTATCAAAGAAAGAACTTTTTTCAACTTTTATATCCTCAAAGGTTTTCGGCTGGAAGTTGATGTTCACAACCGAAAGCTGGTCTTGCCTGTTCAGATCAAACCCGGTAGCATTTTTAATTATTTCTTCCAATTTTTTCAATTGCTCGGGACTTTGCGGTTCATTTATGAACTGGACTTGATCTCCTTTTTTAACTTCTTTTTGAACATCATTAATAACGGCGGCAACGCTCATCCGTTTAATGTTCCCCGACCCTTCAATTACTTTTTGAATGGTTTTACTTATTTCGTAATTGGTGGTACTGTTCTGATTTGTCTGGGCGGACGAATCGCTCATATTTTTACCGTTGTTTTCGGTTTTAATACTTTGCTCGCTAATTGCAACTTGAGATTCGGGATCATAAGTCTCCATCGTCTTTTCTACTTGATCAAAATTTATCTCCGCATTTACTTGAACCATTGCATTGCCGTATCCCAAAACATTATCAAGCATGCCCTGCGCTTTTTGAACAAGATAATTTTCGACCTGTTGTTTTATTTCATATTGTTTGCTGCTGGAATTCGCAAGAGGATTTTCATCCGTCTCTTTAGAAAGAAGTCTTCCTCGCGTATCCAACAAAGTGATTTTGTTGGGAAGAAGTCCTTCAACGCTGCTTGAAACTAAATTTACAATTGCGGCAATATTTGTTTTGGTGAGATTATAATTGTTTTTCATTTTAAGAACAACCGAAGCGGTTGGAAGTTTTTCTTCTTCTCTGAAAATAGATTTTGGAGGAAGCACGATGTGAACCCTTACGGCTTCTACTCCATCCTGTCCCATTATTGTTTTTGAAAGTTCCCCTTCAAGCGCGCGTTTGTAATTTAACTTTTGCATAAACTCCGACATCCCCATTGTGGTTTTGTCGAATATTTCATATCCGATTATTCCGGAATTAGGAATGCCTTTACCTGCAAGGGTTAATCGTGTTTCATATACTTTTTCCTTCGGAACTTTAATTGTCTTCCCGTTATCTTCAATAACGTAAGGAATTTTTTGAGAGGTCAATTGCTCTATTACTTTTGAAGCGTCTTCTTCTGCAAGATTGGTATAAAGTGTTGTATATAATGGCTCATTCAAAAAGAAGACTAAAATTATGATTAAGACAAAAGTACCAACCGTTGCCCCGCCGATGATGAGTCGCTGCTGAATTGACAGCTTATTAAACACGCCTAATATTTGATCAAAAATATTGTTATTCATAATGGTTAAGCAGACATTCTTGATAATTCTTTATACATATCTATTGCTTTATTTCTAATTTCCATCAGAAGTTCAAAACTTGTTTTAGCTTTTTCTCCGGCGATCATAACTTCATGCAGTTCAACATTTTTCCCGCCAAGAAAATCTCCGGTAATTTTGTTTGCATCGAGCTGTGTTTTATTTACTTCGCCGATAAAATCCGAAAATACATTTTCAAACTGCACGCCCGAGTTTTTTTCTGCTTCCGCAGGTTTTAATAGATTCGGTAAAATTTTTCCGATTGATTCAATTTGCATATTAACCTCTTTTATCAAACATGGAACCGATTTTTACACCGGACATTTGTCCGTTTTTTTGGTAATAATGATAATCCATTATTTGGGATTTTTCCTGCGGATACAGCGCGGCGAAAAACTCTTTTTCTACCGTGGTGAGTTCCGGTTTACTTGTTGTTACTTGCTGGCGAAATGCAGCTTGTGAAACACTCTCTGCGGGTTTTTGCACCTGCAAAGATTTTGCTGCATATAAAGGGGAATAATTGCCAACTGCATTTGCGGATATTTTCATTTTATATCTCCAGAGTATCTTTTACCATTTGTTTAGATGAATTGAATGCCGTCAAGTTTGCTTCGTAACTTCTTGTCGCTACAATCATATCCGTCATTTCAGTAATTATATTTACATTCGATTGTTGTACATAACCTTTATCATCTGCATTCGGACTTTCGGGCATATAAACTTTATCGCCGGGAGTGTTGTCTTCAATTTCATTCTGCATTTGATTTGATGCACTGCCTGAGTTCACAAAACTATTTGGGTTATTTCCGATGATATGATTTTCATTTGAAGTAAAAAGAGGAATTGTTTTAACCTGATCTGCAGGCGTATTAGAAAAAACTCCCTGCGATTGTTTTACTTCCAAAGTTTTTCTTTTGTACGGCTGGTTGTCTTCAGCGTTAATCGTATTTGCGTTTGCAATATTCTCTGCAATAAGATTCATCTTTTTACGTTGAATGCTTAAGCCTTTGGCGCTAATATCAAAGCCGGGAAAATTGTTTCCTATTTTCATCTGCTTCCTTTAATTACTTCTTGTATGCTTCTGTAATAGTCCCCCAACTTTTTTGAAACAAATTTGAATTTGAGCGTATTGTCTGCAAGTTCCGCCATTTCTTTATCGATATCGACATTGTTAGCCCCGAAATTATTTCCATTGCTGTTATCTAACACTACTTCAAAATTTTGCGCGCTTTGATCATCACCTGCCGAGACGCCAAAATGTTTGCTTTCTGTTCCTTTCAATGCGGAAGACATACTTTCCGAAAGGATGTTTTTGAAAACAACATCTTCACGGCGGTAATTTTCAGTTCCCGTGTTGGCTATGTTTTTGCTGATCACTTTATTTTTTTCTACGCAGAAGTTTGCGAAAGTTTCAAGTTGCTTTATTACAGATACCGGCATTTCTTTCTCTTGATTTTTGAGATCAAGAGAACAAAATAAATGCCACAATAATAAATGGCTTTTTGAAGTTTTTATCCCGATTAGAAAAAAATGATTGGCTAATTCTGACCAACTGTAAGTTATTCTACAGTTAAAAAGATTGAAAGATGAAAGGATTAATTAACAGGGAATGGATGAAAGATGAGTTTGTATAAGAGAGTACTTACTTAATTCCGACTCTACCAGATCAGGAATTGGTCAGTGGTCATTAGTCACTGAAAAAAAATCTGACTACTGAAATCTATTTTATTCCGGTTCGGACAGATTTTAATTAAGAAATTTTCCTTCTATGAAAAGTGCTTAACATGATAATCCACGTTTGAGAAACTACTCGGCAGAATAATCCAGCACAATAGTTTTTGTCTGTCCGCAAGAGCAAATAAATTTAATTTCTTTAATTGAATCGTCTTGATCTTTTTTAAGAATTACTTTAACGCTTTCGTGTCCGTCTTCTTCAACGGTAATCTTGGTTTTACCAATCATATTTGCGTTGGAAGATTTAATTAAATTTCCGGTGTTAATCCCGGGGTCATAACTAACTTCTCTAAAAACCGGTTCTTTAAATTGTTCTTTCATCTTATCAATACCTTATTAATTACTTCAGCAATTTTTTCAAGTGAAGAAACGATATCGGCGCAGCCGTAGTCAACAACCGCTTTGGGCATACCGTAAACAATACAGCTTTCCGCATTTTGCGCAATGCAGTATCCGCCTAAATTTTTTAACATTTTTATTCCTTCCAAACCATCTTTTCCCATTCCGGTCATAATAATACCAAGCGTATATTTTCCGTAAACATTAATAACCGATTCCATCATCACATCAACTGACGGACGGTGCAGCGTAGTGTTTGGATTTTCAGAAATATCAACGGTAACATTTCCCATACTGTTTTTTCGTAAACCAATGTGAAATCCACCGGGCGCAATATAGACAACATTGTTCCGGACAGGTTCATTAGGTTCGGCTTCTTTCACTTCAAGTTCGCTCATTCCGTTTAATCTATCCGACAAAGATTTGGTAAACTTTGGCGGCATGTGTTGAACAATGAACATCGGGACATTTATCTTTTTTGATATTAACGGAATAACTTTTTGTAACGATAACGGACCTCCGGTTGAAACGCCGAGAGCAATTGCTCTAAATCCAATCTTAGGAATATCTTTTTGAACAAACAACTGCGAAGGTTCGTCCCCTTTAATTCTTCTTAGCCGATTAAGTCCTTCTTTTAATTGTTTGTGCCGGACAATCTCTTTTATTTTCCGGATTAGATCTTCTTTAACTTTAATGATGTTGACGTTAACGTAAGAAAGTTCCTTCGGAATAAAATCAACCGCGCCATATTCTAACGCTTTTAGAGTGGCTTCCGCACCTTCGCTTGTTAAAGAACTGACCATCAAAACGGAAGTAGGACAGTCTTTCATAATTTTTTTTAATGCCGTAAGTCCATCCATTTTCGGCATTTCAATATCAAGGGTAATAATATCGGGCTTTAAAGTTTTGGCTAAATTGTATCCTTCTTCTCCGTCTCTTGCAGTAGCAATAACTTCAATATCTTTATCGCTTTCAACCATAATAGATATAGATTTGCGCATGAAAGCGGAGTCATCAACTACAAGCACTTTAATTTTAGACATCAATTAGACCGGCATGTTTATTAATAAGTTCGTTAATATCAAGGATCATTACAATTGTTCCATCGCCCATAATTGTGGAACCTGCAATTCCTTCAATATTCCCTAGATAATTTCCTAATGATTTTATAACCACTTCTTTTTGTCCGACTAACCCATCAACCTTTAACCCAAATTGTTTTTCGGCAACGCCCACAACAACTATGTACTGCCACTCATCTTCTTTTTGACGACCGTTGCTATGGAAAACCAACTCGTTAACATCAATAAGTGAAATAACGCTGTCGCGAATTCTAATAACTTCATTTTGGTTTATGGTATAAATCTCTTTCGCGTTCACACGCACAACTTCAATTACAGAACTTAGCGGAACTACTAATTTGTCTTCGTGAACTTTTACGATCATTCCTTGAATAATAGCGAGCGTAAGTGGAAGTTTAATTGTGATTTTTGTCCCTTTGCCAACGGTGGATTCAACATTAATTATTCCCCGGAGTTTAGTAACGTTGGTTTTAACCACGTCCATTCCCACTCCTCTACCGGAGATGTTTGTAACTTTTTCAGCAGTAGAAAATCCGGGCAGAAAAATAAGATTAAAAATTTCTTGTTTGGTAAGCTCCTTAGCTTTTTCTTTAGAAAGAAGTCCTTTGCTGATGGCTTTTTCTTTAATTACATCGGGATCAATTCCTTTTCCGTCGTCTTCAATTGAAATGATAATATTATTGCCGTCTTGTTCGGCAGACAAATTGATATTTCCAGTTTCACTTTTCCCGCTTTTTTTTCTTACTTCAGGCAGTTCTATTCCATGATCGACAGAATTGCGGATAAGATGAATTAACGGATCATTAATTTCTTCAATCAGTGTTTTGTCTAATTCCGTATCTTCGCCGAACAAATTTAGATTTATTGATTTTTTCGCTTCTTTAGATAAATCGCGCACAACCCGTGGAAAGCGGTTAAAGACTTTGCCGATTTTAACCATTCTTGTTTTCATCACCACAAGCTGAAGTTCGTTGGTCATAATATCAATAAGCTTAACAGCTTCCGAAAGATCGCGAGAAAGTTTTGTTCCGCTGTATTCCAGCAATGCTTCGGAATTTACTTGTGTTAACCGGTTTCTGCCAAGCACTAATTCCGACACAATATTAAGAAGTTCGTCAAGTCTTTTAATATCAACGCGGATGGTGTCATCCCCTTTTTTATTTAAAACACTTGCTATGGTATTCTGTGAAGTGAGAACCGGCGGTTTTACCTCTGCGGTTGTTTCCGTTTTGGTTGAAGAACTAATTTCAGTTTGTTGAGTTTCAGGCAATTCATTTGATTTTGTAACGATGGACTCTTCAACTTGTTGCCCCTCGTCATCATCTTGAAGTTCTGCAATTAAGGCAAGTTCAGCTGCAGAAAATTCATAATTATTTTCTTCAGTTACTTCAGCCTTTACCGTTATCGTTTCCGCTTTCTCTTTTTCCATCTCTTGAAGAACTTCGATAAGAGCGCTTAATGTATCATCAATTGAGACATCTGCTTTTTGTTCACCTTCAATATCTGCAACAAGCGCTTTTATATTATCAAACGCCATAAGGATTGCATCCATGATGCGGGAATTTAACTTAACTTCTCCTTTCCGGAGTTTGTTAAGAATATCTTCGCATTTATGAGTGACTTTTGTAAGGTTATCGAGACCCAAAAAGCCGGAAGTTCCTTTTATTGTATGAAACGAACGAAAGACTTGATTTAGAAGATCAGCATCATCAGCCCGTTTTTCAAGCTCCATGAGGTCGCTGTCTAACTTTTCAAGAATTTCCTTTGTTTCAATAATAAAGCTTTCAACGATCTCCTTCATTTCGGGATCGTTGAGCATCGAATATTTTGATTGATTATCCATGTTATGAAAACAACTTATCTATTTCGTCTTGAGAAGTTCTAATCTGATGATCTTTCACCAAGGCATCAGCTGTGTCTTGTTGATCTAACGATTTGGAATATCTTGCGTTAGGATCAAAAGTAGTGTTTAACGGCACCTGAATAGATGAAGCATCCAACACGCTTACATTTGTAACTTCAAAATCGATAACCAATGCAGATAATTTTTCTTGAACAGATTCAATAAGATGATTTACAGCGGCAAGCTGCTGCGCAGTTATATCTTGAACCTGAAGTGACAGAGTAATGTTATAAACATTACTTCTTATTTTTTCAAAGAGTTCAATCAGCGGAGAGAGGATAAGATTTACATTATTTATTTCTTCATAGCGGACTAACAAGGCTGCCGCTTCCGGGTGATTGTTAACAAGCGCTTTCAGTGAATGAAAAATTTCATCCTTTTCTTTTTCATTTTTTATCAATGTACTAATTGATTTTTCCGCCCATGAAATATCATTTGAGATTACATCAATAATATCCAGGATTTCTGTTGTTGCCAATTCGGTAGCGCTGGTAATATTGTGAATTTGATTTGTAGCTTTAGGAATTTTGCTGGTGCTTTCGGCAATTGAAGTATTAATGTTTTCTAAGAGAGGAACCGTGTCTCTCATAAAATCGACTAAACCTTGAATAACCGGGATGAGCTTTTCA